>VXNS01000066.1 GCA_009840445.1 Synechococcus sp. SB0662_bin_14 | reverse complement strand
ACTTCCCCCTGGACCTGGCGTCTGCCGAGTCCACCACCGTGGCGCTCACCGCTCCCGCCATCGGCTGAGTCGCTCAAAGAGGCCCTTGTTTGTGGCCCAATTCAGACGCCCCCACCCACCTGTTCGGTGGCGTGGGGGCGTTCCGGTTCAAGGCTCAATCCACCAGCAGCGGGGCAATGGTCTCCTGATAGCGCTGCTCGCAAGCCTGAATCACCTTCAGGGCCTCTTCCCTGTCAAAAAAACCGTTCACCGAGCAGGTGTCGGGTTTTTTCAGGTCCTTGTAGTGCTCCCAATAGTAAGTGGTCTGCTTGCGCCAGTGGTCCCCAAGCTGTTGGTAGCTGTGGATGTGGTCCATGCGCTTATCGTCGGCCAGCACGGCAATCACCTTGTCGTCCACCTCGCCCCCATCATCAAACTTCATGACACCGATGATGCGGGCCTCGCAGACCGATCCCGGAATCAACGGCTCGGTCACGCCCACGATCTCCACGTCCAGCGGATCCCCGTCCTCGTCCCAGGTGGAGGGAATGCAGCCATAGGCAAACGGGTAGGCCAGCGATGAAAAGCCAACCCGATCCAGCTTCAAGTGGCCCGTCTCCGTGATGAGTTCGTACTTGTTGATGGTGGCGGCGTTGAGTTCCACGATCACGTTGAGGCGCAACTCCCCCTCATCAGCAAAGGCCGGCAGCACGTGCAGCAGGTTGGGCATGGTGCGGCTCGGCGCCCGGTCAAGGTTGGCCATGGGATCGCTTGGTCAAAGGCAAACAGGGGACATGGTAGGCCGCCACCTCGTCAGGGTCTGCCCGGGGCGCTTCAGGGCAGCGGGTTGTCCTCTTCCGGAAGCCCCATGAACATGGTCTTATCCATTTCCATGCGCTGCTCCATCTGGCGCAGGAAGTAGCCGGTCATCATGGCGGAGGCCAGCAGGCCGGCCAGATTGTCCCGATTGGTGCTGATCTTCACCTCAAACTGCTCACCGGGAATCATGCCCAGCAAACCCTGCACGTTGTGACGAATAATGTCCTGAATATCCCCACTGGCGGAGTGGGCAACACGCTGCAAAACCTCCGGATTTTGCTGCTGCAAGTACTGAATCAGAGGATTGCCATGGATGGCCTCGGTGTCACTTGTCAAAAACTCCACGTTGAACATCGAGACATGGCACATGACTCTCCCAATGGTAACCCACCTTGTCCACGGTTCCCTTGACCCAAGGCCAGGCTCAAGAGTGGTGATCACCGCACCCGATCCTGGGAGTCCCTGGGATCCCGCCCCAGCGCTGCGGAGGCCAATAGCGGATGAGGGCGCGGCCCGCCACGCGGTCCTGGGGCAAGGATCCCCAAACATGGGAGTCCAGGCTGTTGTTGCGGTTGTCCCCCAACACCCAAAGCCGATGGGGTGGAACGGTGACCTCCGGCTGTTCGTAGGCCATCGGTGTGGCGGTCCAGGGCTCCCGTAAGGCTTGGCCGTTGCGCTCCAGTTGGCCTTCATGGACAGCGATCCGATCGCCAGCCAGGCCCACAACCCGCTTGATCAACATTTGAGACCTGTCGTAGCCCATGGCCAGCAAGGCGTCCGGTGGTTGGAACATCACCACGTCGCCCACTCGGGGATCGCAGCCCAGTCGAGGGCTCAATTTATCCACCACCAGCAGGTCCCGCACTTGTAAGGTGGGCGCCATGGACCCGGAGGGGATCCAGCGGGGTTCCATGATCCACTGGCGCACAGCCATGGTGAGCGCCACCACCAGGACCAGGCTCAGCAGGGTGCGCCATCCATGACGCCATGGGCTTTCCACGGGGATGTGGTCCGAGTCCGGTCGAGAAGCAGGCAAGGCAACCAGCAGAATTACGGTATGGATCAGGCTGCCATCAACCTCCTCTGGTCCTTGCAACTGTGGCAGGTGTTGCGTGGGGCTGGCGTGGTCCATGGGGTGATTTGTCCAGGGAGTCGCTCAGGCCCCTTGGCGGTGGCCGCAGCGCTCACCCCTGGCCTTGTGCGTCACACCAGCATTGACGAGCGCTCCGCCGCCTTCCTGGCCCTGGGTCTGATTCGCGGGACCGGGGACCCTGTGGCCGTACTCACCACCTCCGGTTCGGCCGTGGCCCATCTGTTACCCGCATGTAGCGAGGCCGATTTGGGCGGCTTGCCCTTGATTCTGCTCACCGCCGACCGTCCACCCCACCGCAAACACTGCGGGGCCAATCAGACGGCCCCCCAAGAGGAATTTCTCCTGGCCTGTGTGCGGCGCATGGTGCAACTGCCCCTGCCAGGGACCACAGCCTTCCCCGGGGAGAGAGTCCAGGAGGCTCTCGCTGCTGCCCGTGGTCCGCACCACCACGGTGGTGTGCAGGCGCCAGGCCCCACCCACATGAACCAGCCCTTCGAAGAACCTCTGCACACCAACAAGGCACAGTTGCAGTCGGTTCAGCGCCAGTGGCTTGCGCAGCAGGCTCGTTGGGTGAAACCAGTCATCACCCAGCCGTTGGCTGACTGTCCCCCACCACCCCTGGACTGGGATCAGCCCGGACTGATTGTCGCCGGCCCCTACCGGGGACAGGATCTCGCCACCTACCAGCAGCACATGGCGCAACTGGTGGGGCGCACGGGCTGGCCTGTGCTGGCTGATCCTTGCAGCGGCTTGCGAGGCCTGGGCGATCTACCCGTAGTGAGCGGCTACGACCTGCTGCTGACGGCCCCCCGGAGGTTGCCGATTCCCAACCAGGTCCTGCGGCTGGGCCCCTGCAGCCCCAGTCGCTGGTTGTCGGCATGGCTGGAGAAGACAACAGCGGTCCAGGTGCAGGTCTGTGAACAGGATCAGCGGCTTTGGGATCCCCTCGGGCGGATCAACTGGCGATCAGGACAGGGCCTGGCCGCTCTGGTGGCCCAGCTTGGCCCCGGCCAACCCTCAGAAGCGGCCCTGGCCTTGCAGCAGAGATGGCGGCATCGGCAGCACCGTTTGCAGCAGTGGCTGGACCACCAGTTGGAGGCATCCCCCATCACGGAACCATGGCTGGCCTGGGCCATCTCCCGCTGGCTGGATCAGCAGCCTCCCACCACCGTGCTCCTGGCCAACAGTTCCCCCGTTCGGGACTGGGAAAGCTTTGCCCAGCCCCGCTGTCCCCACCACGTCACCTGTTTTCGGGGGGTGTCCGGCATTGACGGCACCCTGTCCTTGGCGTCAGGACTGGCCATGGCCGCGGGTCCCTCTCGGCGCACCGTTCTGGTGAGTGGTGATCTGGCCCTGCTCCACGACAGCAACGGTTGGCTGTGGCGCCGCCAGTTGCAGGCTTCTGACGCCAACCTGCTGGTGGTGCTCATCGCCAACGGTGGTGGTGGCATTTTTGAGCAACTGCCCATTCGCAATGAAGCGTTTTCCATGGAGGAACTGTTCACCATGCCCCAGAGCGTGGATCAGTTGGCGTTGGCTGCCGCCCATGGCGTCCCCGGCCACACCCTGAACCAACCCCGTCAACTGGCCTGGGCGCTGGGGCAGGGCAGCCGGCAGGCCCAAAGCCATGGCATGGCCCTTCTCCACTGTCCCACCCATGCCCGGCGGGACCACCAGCAACGGCAACGACTGCGGGCCGCCTGGCTGACACAGGACGCGGCGCCGTTGGAGACTGGGGCAACCCTTGGCCAAGGTGATGAATCCACATCAACCCCATCCCCACCCCGAACCTGTCCTGCCCGGAATCAGTGATGCCCTCTGGCAGGTGGGTCATCCCTATGGGGACATCCGCTTTGACCTGTGCAGGGAGGGGTTTGCCCGGATTGCCATCAACCGCCCTGCCAAGCGCAACGCCTTTCGGCCGCGCACGGTGGTGGAGTTGTTTGACGCCTTCTCCCGGGTGCGGGATAATCCCCGGCTTGGCGTGGTGCTGTTCACGGGGGTGGGGCCTGCCGCGGACGGGGGCTTTGCCTTTTGCTCCGGTGGCGATCAGTCTGTTCGGGGTGACGGGGGATACGTGGACGAGACGGGGTTACCCCGGCTGAACGTGCTGGATCTGCAGCGGTTGATCCGCAGCTTGCCCAAGGTGGTGATTGCCCTGGTGGCCGGCTACGCCATTGGTGGTGGCCAGGTGCTCCATGCCCTCTGTGATCTCAGCCTGGCGGCCGAGAACGCCGTCTTCGGCCAAACCGGTCCCCAGGTGGGCAGCTTTGACGCCGGTCTTGGCGCAGCCCATCTGGCCCGCCTGGTGGGGCAACGCAAGGCCCGGGAGATCTGGTTTCTTTGCCAGCGCTACGACGCTCCTGCCGCCTTGGCCATGGGGCTGGTGAATCGGGTGGTTCCCCTCCAATCCCTGGAGCAGGAAGGGGTAAACTGGGCGCGCCGCATCATGACCATGAGTCCCACGGCCATCCGTTGCCTCAAGGCCGGTTTTAACGCGGAAACCGACGGCATGGTGGGGCTACAGGAGTTGGCTGGTCAGGCCACCAGTCTTTTTTACCGCACGGACGAGGCGCAGGAAGGTCGTCACGCCTTTCTTGAGAAACGGTCTCCCCGCTATGGGGATCATCCCTGGTTGCCGTAACCCCACCTGCAACAGGCCGCCGGTCTAAAACCCCATAGCGTAAAGCATTGTTAATGTTAATCGCCCCCCCCGGCTGGAACATGGAACGCCGTGACGGGGCGCATACGGGGCAATCAGGGCGATTGCTGATGGTGGGCCTTGCGGACTACGGGGTCACAAGGCAGGGATGTGACGCCTGGAAAATGGTTTCAGGTTTAATCTTGTGGCGGGCAAATGACTTTCACTGGCGGGATGGCCAAAGAATCATTCTCGTCAACGATCTGCACATAGGCTTCCATCCTTTGGTCACATAGCAAATTCAGGGCATCACGAAAGATCGTTGCTTCCCCACCTGGAAAAACCTTCTGTTTCATGCAGCCCTCTTCTCCGGCTGGCGTAAATCTCGCGATCAGGGGGCATCCTATAAGAATGGTTGTCCGGCCTTGGGTGAAGCTCTCTAATAGTGGTAAATCGTAAGTGTACCATCCTCCGTCTCTACCGCGGTCTTCCCAGGTATAGCATGTAATTTTGTCCGGCGTGTGGGCGGCAATCATACCGCCGCCATCCCACGGCCAATTCTCAGGGGATTTACTTTGCCAGACCCAACCAAGGACTTCACCCAGACCCCACGGGGGACTTGCCCTGGCGGGGTCTGTGCCAGGGCCGGGATCGACAGCATGCCGGTTGCCATTGGCGATGGCAATGACGGCAGGGGCTTTGAGCGGCTTTTGGGTCATGATGGAGAAGTGAAGGGTGGAATTGAACGGACCGGCTCAGGGAATCCTGGGGGAAGGGTCATCTCGTTATTTTTGTGAAAGTGGGAATGACGGGGAGGAAGTTGTTTTGAGGCTTCCCAATGGCTGCCTAATCAACTGGCCGATCTGCCTGGCCCCTCTCCACAGATTACCTGGCTACGCAGTGCGTTGACAAGTACACGCCAGACATGCTAGCCTTATGCACAGAGTCTCAGGGGCTTCACCCCAGGAGGAAACCAGAGCGTGAGTTGGATGTCTGGCGAAATTGTTCATGTGCTCGTTTTTCTTCTGCCTGGATTTTTGACGGTGGCGATTTTCCATTCTCTCACACCTCACCGAAAGCCGGAGGCATTTGAGCGTGTGATTTCAGCACTTGTTTTCACGATTTTCATACAGTTTACAACATTGATCACCAGATACTTTGTTTCAAAAATAATCGAATTGCCGGATTTATTGTTTGAGATTCCTACTGAAATAGTATTTACATTGCCAATCGCAATAATTTTAGGATTGCTTTCTTCTTGGCTATCAAACAATGATATTCCCCATAAAATCCTTAGAAATCCTCCCTGGCTGCGTATTACCACCGAGACATCATATCCATCGGAGTGGCATTCCATATTTTACAAACATGGCAGCCAAGCAGCAATTATGTTATATCTCAAACAAAGTTATAGTTTGTATGGGCGACTCGTAGAGTATCCTAAATATCCCAAGAACGGCTATTTTCATATTAGTCAAGCTGTATGGGTAACCAATGAAGGAGAACCGATTCCTTTGGAAATCAATGCAGATGCAGTCCTTGTGCCTGCTGCAGAGGTGAAAATGCTGGCATTGGCGCCAATGATTGAGCCAGGGAGGGAAACAGAAGAAAAATCGTGAGATAGATTGCCAAGGATATGAAGCCACCAGCATCGCTTGTCGTCCTCACCCAGCTTGTGGCTCCCATGTCCGCCACGGTAGGTGGATCCTGTGCTAGGATTACTTCACCGCTCTCAAACAAAGGTTGAACTGATGGCCAAGGAACCGAGTGACCCAAGCCTGTTTCCATGGGGATTCCAGCGTGGCCAGGTGCCGCAAGCATCGCCTAGCGCTGTTAAGCCTCCCCTTCGCCCCCATCCTAAACCGTCCAATGGGACACAAGGCAATCAGATTGGCGGCTCCAAGCCGGAAGGTCAGTGACGATGGTTGGCTGACGGTCATGGAGTTGCCCGCATCCCCAACGAGGTGAGCTTTTGCTCTTGAAAGGCCGCGGCTCTTCATTGGTTGGGGTAGGGAAGGCCATGGACATGATATGATACCTTGAGTTTGAGACCGAACGGATGCCAGAGCAACCGACCAAGCCCCCAGTCAACGATGGTGACAATAGAAGCAGTGGCAAGCCGCCTCTGATCGATGGCCGGTTTTGCTTTGTGCAGGTCGATATTGTAAAGCACGGGATTGTGCCGCAAGCCTCGCCTGAAGCTCGCTTGCCGCCCCTTCGCAGGCGGCCATCTGCCAAGAACACAAGTGGCCAAGGCGACGGGGCTAAGCCAGCAGATCAATGACGGCAATCGCCTAATGGCCAAGGGGATGCTGGCGAGACTCTGCCCCTTCTCTTCCAGAGCACAGACCGCTCATTGGTCAGTTCGCCACGCAACAGATCCCTGGCCTTGCCATCTCCATGAGTTGGGCGGTGGGCGAGTCCGGCCGGCTATGCACTCACCACAACCCGCCTTGGACACAATCCCAAGCTGTTAGGCGGAGGGGAGCAGCGACTTACTCGCCAGTGTTCAGGCCATTGCTGCCATGACATCGCCATCACCCGGCCTTGCCACGGCTTAGACCGGGAAGATGGTTTCCGGTTTAATCCTGTGGCGGGCAAATGACTTTCACCGGTGGGATGGCCAAAGAATCATTCTCATCAAGGATCTGCATATAGACTTCAATTCTTTGGTTACATGATGAAATAAGGACGTCACGAAAAATCTTTGCGTCTCCATTCGGGAAAACTTCCTGTTTCATGCAATCTTCTTCCCCGGCTGGCGTAAATCTCGCGATCAGAGGGCATCCTATGAGGACGCTTGTCCGGTCTTTGGTGGTGCCCGCCAATGGTAAATCGTAGCTGTGCCATCCTCCACCTCTACCATGGTCTTCCCAGGCATAGCATGTAAATTTATCTGGCGTGTGGGCGGCGATCATACAGCCGCCATCCCACGGCCAATGCTCAGGGGATTGACCTTGCCAGACCCAACCAGAGATTTCACCCCAGACCCCACGAGGGACTTGCCCTGCTGGGGTCTGCGCCAGGGCCGGGATCGACAACACGCCGGCCACCATGGCGATGGCGGCGATGGCATGGGCTTTGAGCGGCTTTTGAGTCATGATGGGGAGGTGAAAGTTGGAATTGAATGGGGCAGATCAGAGGGGCCTGGGGGAAGGATCATCTCATCTCTACACCAGTCCCAGCCTTTTGAAAACCTTGGTGACGGGAGAGTCAGAGTGTTATTTGGACCCACTTTCAGGTTTTCCAGTGTTTCCTAAGTATTCTGATGCAACTTGTTGAGAAAGCCAAGAAGAGAGTTCGTATACGTCGGCCTTGATGTTCTTTAATTTTATGCTAGCACTTGTGCGCCAATCCAAGTTACCAATTCCAGGAAATTCACGACGGAGTTCACGTACTGCACAGAGTGCAGTTTCAGACCATGCTAGAAATTCATCTAATTTCCAATAGCAAACATCTTTGAGAAATTTAATTGCATCTTTATTGGCTTTCTTTGCTGGCGTAACTAGAACCACTAAGACTTTCAGGTCAACCATATTTGGAAACTTATCACGTGCCCAATTAGAGTGCAAGACTGTCTGGCGAGCTTTCTTAATATCAATAATTGATTCCTCGCCAGCATTGGCATGATCCTCGAAGACAATTGCTGTTGAGCCAATTAACCATAGTACATCTGGCGCCGCCGTACGTTTACTACATAATTCTGCCTCAAAGCCCAGATGCTTACCAAGCAGCATATTAGCCTGTTCAAACAGTTTACCTGTGTTCGGCCTTAAACCTTCACTAATTTCTCTCTCCCTTCTACAGAATTTACGATTCTCTATGTTTCCCAGTTCCTCAAGGTACTGCTCCAGATTTTCTATCTGAACTGAGGCAATATTCTGGATTTCTTCTTCTACACGATACCTGACATTAGGAGAGTTAGCAAGGCGACTTAGCCAAGAAATTCCAAAAGTAGCATTCTTAGCCTTTATGAACTGTTCCCTTGCTTTACTCTCCCAGGATCCATCACTGTCAATAGCTTCTAGTTTTGCCGAACTACCAGCCAGGTAGTGCCAGAGCGCCCTGTAGCCTTTTAATTCTGAATCTCTTAGTTCACCAAGAACATCACGTGCATCATCAAATGCTTTCACATAATCCTTTTCCCACATTGCTTTCTGCCAATTAATTTCATGATTGACTGTTTTAGCAAGTTCATGCATTGCTGGGAATTGTTGTTGAGTAACCTCTTCACGCTTTTCTAAAATCTGATCGTTGGCTTCTGCCCATTCATTCTTATGTTCAAGAAAGATACGAAAATTATCTATTAAATCATTGACTCCAATCTTTTGTGATTGTTCTATACCAAACATCAGTTCAGCTTGAAGCTCTGGGTGGAAGTGTTTGATGCGCTTCTGGTCACTAAGATAATTTAGATGACCTGTAATGATGACAGCTGAATAGTCCTTCGGGCCTCGCGAGCAGCGTCCAATTGCTTGTAAAACTCGTGTTTGTATGCGTTCATTGAAGAGCAGCTTTGCAGCCATACGTGTCATCAGGAAAAACTCCTGAAGATTGACAGCCTTTTGTAGATTATCAATAAATAAGAGACGACAATCATCATTCGGGAAGTCAATGCCGTCGTAGCGATTGGCGATAACAGCAACAGCAGAGTCAGTATTGACAAATTCTTCTTTACGACTTTCCAGATCTACTCCAGAGAAAATTATACATTGTGGCAACGAGTTTTCGATATCATCTCTTATTTGGTTGGCTACATAATTGCTAGGTGCTAAGATAAGACAACGACCGGCTTCTTTAATAAGTTTAGACCGTAATACCTTAATATCATTTTCTTCTAAAGAATTTTCAGGAAAAATGAAAAGTCTTCGACCAATTCCTTGCTTATTTCATCCTTTAGGGATTGGCAAACGAGGGATTGTTTTTCGGCCAGTTAGTCGCTCTAGATCGCCTCCAAAGCTTAATGTTGCAGACATAAAGATCCGTTGCTTAGCATTTGCGAATGGTTCATGAGTCCAAGTAGGTGGAATCAGTGGACGAATTAAAATCTCTCCAGAAGATATATAAATATGACAAGCGTGCAAGTTATCTTTTATCATTTGCCAAGGATACTTTTTATCATCTTGATCAATATTTTCATCGATAATTGTACGTATCTCACTTGAGATTCTTATTAGATGTGGCGTCGGTATTTTATCTACCCATTGCATGCTTGAGTCAGATTCTTCTATGAGTTTTTTATAACTATTCTCATCTATTATACTTTTTAGAGTGTTGGCAATTTTTTTAAACAGTAAACCATCTACATGAGATGTAAATTTTAATGTCCATTGGTTAGCAATATAATTCTCTGAAGTGTGAGCATCATCGAGAATTATTATATCAGGATTTGAGAAAAAGGGATTGATATTGAACAAACTATTATAAGTTGTGATGGCAATACAATTAGCATTATTATAGGCTGATTTGGCTTGAGCAGTATATTTTTCTTTGGTTCCTATGAACGGCTCGACCCTTAGTCCGCACTTAACCGAGGCTTCTTCAGTAACCTGATTGACCAGTTGTCGTGTTGGACAGAGATAGACGACTTTTTCCTGAAATTTCCGTCGTCGCCACTCGGCTAATAGCAGTCCTACTAGTGTCTTGCCGCTTCCAGTAGGGAGCTGTAGAGCGACATCTTCAGCGCCACATCCTTGGGCATGATAGCTCCGTAAGACCTGGCCTTGATGATCTAGAAGGCTCGTATGGCTGCGAAGCGGAAGATCCATGAAGAGGCGGTCTGGGCTCTCGGGAGCTGGCACCCTGACAGGGGGTTTCTTGAAGGCCATAACAGAAGTAAAATCGTGGAGCTTAGCTTAATGGTACTCTTGTTGACCAGGGAAACCCTGGAAAATACCGGAACGAGCCAACTCTAGAGGCTGATAGACCTGTTTCCACAAGGCTTTTCAACAAGCACAGCCCAAGTGGGCGGGTTGGCAGCCCTTAACCTGTCATCGCTCCCCCTCCCTGCAGGGTCAAAATCCCCCCAATCCTACGCCCCACCTCGGCAAAATACAACACCTCCTCAGCCCACAGCGCCCGCCCCAACACCCCCCGCTCCCTGTAGGAAAGCCACTTCTTTAGCACTTGATACCCGCCCAGCTTGTAGCGCCAGACGGGAAACGGCACATTCCGCCAGAAAGCACGCTCATTGAGGTAGACGTCCAAGGTGGTGTCGCCAAGTGGAGCAAGTGTACCACCTCGCCCTGCCATAGCGCTCCGCTCCTCAGGAGTGAAGGGACGCTCCACCACCCGCCCCTGTCCAGGCATGACGGCATCGCCTTTGCCAAAGTGACCCCATCCCGCCGTCACGGCAAAATCCTCATCGGCCATGTTGCTCCCATCAGTGGTGCTGGGCACGGCAATGGCTTTCATCTCCGGGCGCAACGGCCCCTGGGTGATGCCGGGAACGGGAACATCGGGATCCAGCAGGGCAGCCAGTTGACGACCACGGGCAGCAGAGCGGGCAAGCTCAGCCGCCGCACCTTCAGCATCGCCCTTGGGCCAACCAGGTAGGGGGATACGGGGCCAGCCCATGCGCAGAGCACCAGCATTGGCTTTCCTGTAGGCGGGATCATGGAGCACGGCCAACACATGGTGGAATAGATCTTCCACACTGGCGTCAAGGGCGTTGAGATAATTCTGGGCGGCGATGGAAAGATTGGGACGGCGGGCGTCGCTGTTGGTGTTGGTGATGCCTTCATCGCCAAGCCGCGTTGGGATGCACGTAGCACCTCGATCCATCAAGTCGAGGCAGCCAATATGTGAGATAACTTGCGGCGGTGACCACTCTCGACGAGGCTTTTGCTGTGTAACTAACCACAGATTCCCCTCAAACACATGAACCTTGTAGTCAGCTCGTGGTCTATCGAGCAAGCCACTATCAGGTTCCCAGTAAAGCCAGCGGTTATCAAAAGGACGATAAGCAAAATGGATAAAACTGACTTCATTGGGACCACCACTTTTCAGCACCACGTCCCGCACTGCACGGGCATCAAATCCCCCCATAGTCTTCATCATGGTGGGATAGCGCCGTGCAATGTCTTCATGGCTCAGGGCCGGGTTGAAATAATCAGCTATGCGCGCCCGTAAGCTCTCCAAATCCACATCCACCAGAAATCCATCGCGACTAGTCTTGACCCCCGGAAACGACTTCGGAAACAACTCAGGCAAGGAAGGCCAGTCAAACCAATCTTGACTGACTGCCATGGGCTTAAAGGGAAGTCCAAGGCGCAGATCAGGAGTAAATAGTGTGTACTCATCATCGACATTATTGCTTTCCAGGCTAGATAAAAGTGCTTCCCGACGATCTTTTGCCTTTGCTTGATGAAAGTCCCGATACAGAACACGACCCCTTAGTGTGGACCGGGAATTGGTCCTTGACTTGCAGAGAAGCGTGATGCTTGTACCCACCTTAATTCCTGGGGATTGCCCTTGTATCGCAAATACCGTTTCGCTTGTTCGTCCGTCTGGAGCATATTCTGAGATGATGCGGTCACCATGTAGATTGTCAACCCTGATGGCGTCAAACACCTCCAGAAATCGCTCCCGCATCCCCGTAAAGGACAACCCGTCCAGCCAGGAGTAGTTGGAAATGAAGCAGATGACCCCCTGCCCGGTTTTCTCGGCAATGCGCCGTTCCGCCATGCGGAAGAACCGTACGTAGAGATCGTTCAATCCTTGTCCCTCCGGTTTGCGCACCCGCCGCGTGGTGCGGTAGGCGTTGGAGAGCGCCCGTTCTTCGTCCACCGCCAGCCCGGCAAAGCCGTTGTAGGGCGGGTTGCCCAGGATCACCAGGATGGGTTGCTCCTGCTTGACCCGCTCGGCCCGGTCCCGCTCCTCCTCCAGTTCGGGGAAGGGCAGCGGTTTGTTGACCTGGGGTTCCCAGCCGGTGAGGGCGTTGGTGAGGAACACCCCCGCCCGTTCGTTGCCGGTCTCGGCCAGGGGCGCGTCCAACTCTTGCAGGGTGAGGCCCACTTGCAGGTGGGCAATCACGAACGGCGCCGGCATGATCTCGAAACCGAACACCCGCCCCGTGGCGGCGGCTTTCACCCGCGCCCCCGCCAGCGCTCCCAAGCCCTGGCCTTCCAGGTTGGCGGCGATGCGGCGCAACACTGCCGCCAGATAGGCGCCGGTGCCGCAGCAGGGGTCCAGCACCACCACGTTCTTTGCCGCCAGGCCTTCAGTGATGCCCAGGTCCTGCTTCAGGGTGTTGTCCACCCGCGCCACCATGGCTTGCACCACCTCAGTGGGGGTGTACCAGACGCCCAACTCCTTGCGCAGGGTGGGATCAAAGGCTTCCAGGAAGGGTTCATAGAAGTAGGGCACCGCCTCGCTGGTGGTGAAACGAGAGAAGAAGGCGGAGCGGTCCACCCGTTCCAGGGCGGCGGCGCTCCAGTCCAGCACTTCCACTAGGCCCAGGGGTTGGAGGCGGCCCGGCTGGGCCAGTTGGGAGAAGAGGGCCGCCAGCACCGGCGAGCGCAGATGCCATACCGCCGTGCGCCAGTCGAATCCACCCGGTTGAGACCCGTCTTGCCGCGCCCACAACACCCAGGCGGAGAAGATGCCGTAGAACAGGGTTTGCACCAGGGTGGAGCGGAAGAACCTGGCCCCTTTCTCCCCCTCGAAGCGCACCCCCAGGGCCTCTTCCAAAGCAGAGCGCACCGTTGCAAGCTGGGGCGCCTCCCCCGCCGCTTCCACCCGGGCCAGGCCGTCCCGGGCATAGGAGGCCAGCAGCCAGGCCAGATCCTTCGGTTCCGCCAATGCGGCGCAGTGGGACAGGGCCCGGGCCAGGTATTCCCCCAGCCCGGCGCCGGCAGTGCGGGCCAAGGCGTGGGGTGTGTCCAGGGCTTGCCAGAAGGCCTCTGCCGTTTCCGCCAGTTGGAAGGTTTCCAGCTTGGTGGGGCGGCCCCCGCTGTCTTCCCCCACCAGCACGAACTGGCGCAGGTTGGTGACCAACACCAGTCGGTAGCGCTCCCAATAGCGGCTCACCTGATGGCTGGCCGCCGTGAGCCATGCGTCGTCATCGGCTCCTTTCACCTCCACCACGCCCCGCTCCGGCAGTTGCTGCTCCCGTGGACGGCCTTTCTGCACCTGCCTGGCCCCATACAGCCCGAAATCAGGATGGCCCGCCCCCTGGTCCGCCAGTTCCTGCACACAGAACACCTTGGGTTTGAGCAGTGCCCCCACTCCATTGAGCAGATTGGACAGGGGGCCGTAGCTGGAGCGTTCCCCCGTGGCGCCGCCGGTGGCGTGCATCCGGGCCAGGGCAGCGCAGTAATCCTCCACTGCTGCTGTCAGTGTCTTGGCTGGTCTCACCATCCCGTCCGTTGCGCACCACAAGCCATGCTTCAGGACAGTTTGCCTGTTGGCGTTGCAACTCTCCTCAAGGCATTGGTGAGAGGGCCTCAAGGGGAGATGGGCAGCGTATCCCGCCTTCCCCTCTCAGGGACGTGGTGACCTGTGGGCAGAGGGTTACTGGAGATGGATGGGCAAGCGGCTTTCAAGCAGGCGGTCCAGCTTTTCATTCAGGGCTTGGTTGTCTGCCCGATGCTCAGCCCACATCTCCCTCATGTCTTCCCGCTGCCGGGTCTCCATGGCCTTCATATCCTCTCTCACAACCTGAACGTCCCAAAGCCAATGGGGACGGCAGCGGCCGTCGAATCCTGGCGGCTCAACGGCTGGCCAGATGGGGAACCCCCGCCTCGTGGAGCGCCTGGTCACGAATCCGGCAGCTATCGCAGCGGCCACAGGGCTCTTCCCCACCGCCATAGCAACTCCAGGTGGTGGTGATGGGCACCTCCAGAGCCAAAGCCTGCTCAACGATCTCCCGTTTGCTGAGCTGGAGCAGGGGAGCCCAGAGCTTGGCCCCCTGCCCCATGCGACCGGCTTTGGTGGCCAAATCCGCCAGGCCCTGGTATTGGGCCAGGTAATCACCGCGACAGTCCGGGTAACCGGAGTAGTCCACCGCATTGACCCCCAGCACCAACCGATGGGCGCCCCTGGCCTCGGCCAAGCTCAGACCCAACGCAATGAACACCGTATTGCGCCCCGGCACGTAGGTGGTGGGGATGACGTGGGGCTGCACCCCGTCCTGGGGCAGGGGCTGTTGAAGGTCCGTGAGGGCTGAGCCACCCCAGGCGGCCAGATTGACCACCAACTGGTGATGCTCCACCAGGCCCAATTCCGTGGCCAGGGTAGAGGCGGCCTGCAACTCACGGCGGTGGCGCTGGCCGTAGTCCATGGAAAGCCCAATCACCTGATCCCCCTCCGCCATGGCCATGGCCGCCGCAGTGGCAGAATCCAGGCCACCCGAGAGCAAAGCAACAGCAACGGGAGGACGGCTGCTCATGGCGCGGTGGGGATGTGGGCTGGGTTGCTCGGCACGGCCACGGATCTCAAGTTCTCAAACGGGGAGAGGGGGAATCAGTTGACGCTGCTCAAGGGCACCCAACACCTGATCAATTCCCTCCTGCAAGGAGCAGTCACCGGTGCGGATTACCAGCTCCGGGCTTTGGGGGGGCTCATAGGGAGAATCCAGCCCCGTGAAGTGCTTGATCTCACCAGCACGGGCTTTGGCATACAAGCCCTTGGGATCCCGCTGCTCACAGGTGGTCAGGTCGGCGGCGCAGTAGATCTCCAGGAAGTCGCCGGGGGGTGCCAAAGCCCTTGCCCGATCCCGATCCGCTTGAAAGGGGGAGACAAAGGCCGTCAGGGTGATCACTCCAGCATCCAGGAACAACTTGGCCACCTCGCCAATGCGACGGATGTTTTCGATGCGGTCGGCATCGGTAAAGCCCAGATCGTTACAGAGGCCATGGCGCACGTTATCCCCATCCAACACGTAACCCGTAACACCACGGCGGTGCAGCTCGCCATTCACCCCGTTGGCCATGGTGCTCTTGCCGGAGCCGGAGAGACCTGTAAACCAGAGGATGGCGCTGCCGTGCCCCCGCAACGCCGCCCGGTCCTGGCGGGATACGGTGGCCTCATGCCAAATAACGTTGCTGGCGGTGGGTGTGGTCACGGATGAGATGCTGCGCTGGCCTGGGTTCCATTGTCCACGGCAGATGTGCCTTAGCCCCCGGAACGCTTGGCCTGGTAGCCGTGCTTGGCCAGTTGCTCCAGCACCGCCGTCACCCGGTCCCCTTGCAGCACAAGAGTGTCCCCCTGCACGCCGCCTCCTGTGCCTGTAGCAACTTTCAAAGCTTTGGTCAGGGCTCGCAGTTGATCGGGGGGCAGCTCCAATCCCGTGACGATGGTGACTGTTTTGCCGCCGCGCCCGCGGCTGCTGCGCTGCACCCTGACGTGTTGCGGGGCTGGCGGTTGCGACCGGATCCGGGGTGTCTGATCCGCCGTGAATTCCTGCCAACCTCGGTTGCGGGCCATGGGTATACTCCCTTTTCTACAGAGTCCTAATCCTCCAGAGTCTCCGCCTGCACATCAATGGGAGCATTCTTGTTCCCACTCTCCGGGGCGGCCCCCGCAAAGCTGTAGCCACAGGTGGGGCAGGTGGTGGTGTTCATGGTGGGAATCCCGCAACTGGGGCATTGCCGGATCCGGGCTTGCAGGCGCCGCCACCACAGCCAGCCGGCCAAGCCCGCCAAACCCGCCAGCAGAGGAGGCACCAGGAGTAGCAGGGATAGACCCTTGGCCAAGCCGAAGAGCAGACGCAGGGTGGGACCCGGCAGCAGGATGAGGGCAGCCAGGGCGCCAATGAGAAGCCAGGGCGGTCGGCGTTGCATGGGGAAGGCGTTGGTGACGGATGCCCCAGTTTGCCCCTGCTGCGTTTGCCTCTGCTGATCCAGGGGCCATGGCTTGGCAACAGCTTCAAGGCCAAGGCGCCCCGTCAAGGTAGGCGGCCTACGGCACCAAGTTCACCAAGCGCCCCGGCACCACGATCACCCGCCGCGGGGTGGCCCCGTTCAGCCAGTGCTGGGCAATCTCGCTGCCGCAGGCCAGGCGCTCCAGTTCTTCCCGGGAGGCGGCACTGGGCACCGTCATGGTGCCCCGGGTTTTGCCCTGGATCTGGATCACCACGTCCCGCACCTCCTGTTTAAGGGCCTCCGGATCCACTTGGGGCCAGCTTTGGCTGTGAACACTGCCCGCACCGTCCAACTGCCGCCACAACTCTTCAGCCAGGTGGGGGGCAAAGGGGGCCAGAAGCCGCAGCAGGACATCCATGGCCTCAATCTGCACACCGTCCGAGGCCTTGTCCATGTCGCCTAACCCATTGGCCAACTTCATGAGTTCGGACACGGCCGTGTTGAACTGATAGGCCCCGTCCAGATCCTCCTCGATGGCCCGGATGGCGGTGTGGACACAGCGACGGACCTGCCGGTCCATGGCAGTGGGCTCTGTTGTGGGGGCGGCTGGTGTGCGGTCGAGCCGCCCACTCCGCTGCCGGAAAGCCGCCACCAGGCGCCAAAGCCGCTGCAGGAAACGAAACTGCCCTTCCACGTCCGCATCACTCCACTCCAGATCCTTCTCCGGCGGCGCCTTGAAGAGAATGAACATGCGGGCCGTGTCGGCCCCGTACCGGGCAATCACCGAGGCCGGATCCACGCCGTTGAGCTTGGACTTGGACATCTTCTCGAAGAAGGCCTCCAGAGGCTTCCCGTCCTCGGGATCCAACGGTTGCTCGGGATCCTGCACCTGCGCCGGGGCCACGTATTTGCCGGTGCGGGGATTGCGGTAGGTGACGGCCTGCACCATGCCCTGGGTGAGCAGCCGCTGAAAGGGCTCACGGAACCCCAGCAGGTGCCGGTCCGCCAAAGCCTTGGTGAAGAATCGCGAGTAGAGCAGGTGCAGGATGGCGTGTTCCACACCCCCCACGTATTGATCCACGGGCAGCCACCGGTCCACCTTGTCCCGCTGAAAGGCCGCCTGGCCGTTGGTGGCGTCCGCATAGCGCAGGAAGTACCAACTGGAGCACATGAACGTGTCCATGGTGTCGGTTTCCCGCTGGGCGGGTCCTCCGCAGACGGGGCACTTCACCTCCAACCATGCCTTGGCCTTGGCCAGGGGGTTGCCCCCTTTGCCGGCCAGGGGCAAATCCCGGGGCAGTTCCACGGGCAGTTGATCCTGGGGCACGGGCACAGCGCCACAGCGGGGGCAGTGGATGATGGGAATGGGGCAACCCCAGTAGCGCTGCCGTGACACCAGCCAATCCCGCAGGCGGTAGATGGTTGTCTCCTCCCCAAGCTGCTGCTTGGCCAGGGCAGCAGTGATGCGGGCCTTGGCCGACCGGCTGGGCAGGCCGTTGAACGCTCCGGAGTTGACCAGGACGCCGTCGTCACAAAACGCCTCCTCCAGCCCTGCTTCCCCCACTGGGGGATCCTGGCCGTCGGGGGTGATGACCACCTTGACGGGCAGACCGTGGCGCCGGGCGAAGTCAAGGTCGCGGCTGTCGTGGGCGGGGACCCCCATCACCGCGCCGGAGCCGTAATCCAGCAGCACGTAGTCCGCAATCCAGACGGGAACGGCCTCACCACTGAGGGGATGCCGCACGTGGGCGCCGAGGGGAACGCCCCGCTTGGGACGATCCTCCGCCGTGCGCTCCACGGCGCTGGTGCGCCCCATCTCCTCCCGGAACGCCGCCACAGCGGCCTGCTGGGCTGGTTGGGTCAGGCTGTCCACAAGGGGATGCTCCGGAGCCAGCACCATGTAGGTGACGCCAAACAGGGTGTCCGGGCGGGTGGTGAACACCTCCACCGCCGCTGACGCACTCTTCCGGCCGTTGCCGGGGGCCATAAGGGGGAACAGCACTTGCGTCCCGGTGGAGCGACCAATCCAGTTGGCCTGCATGGTGCGCACCCGCTCCGGCCAGCCGTCCAGCAGCTTCAGGTCCTCCAGCAGATCCTTGGCATAGCGGGTAATGCCGAGAAACCACTGGCGCAGCAGGCGGCGCTCCACCAGGGCGCCGGAGCGCCACGAGCGCCCCTGGCTGTCCACCTGTTCGTTGGCCAGCACGGTCTGATCCACCGGGTCCCAGTTGACGGCCGCCTCCTTCTGATAGGCCAGCCCCGCCGCGAACAGCTCCAGGAAAATCCATTGGGTCCAGCGGTAATAGTCCGGCTGGCAGGTGGTCACTTCCCGCTCCCAGTCAAGGGACAACCCCAGGGCATCAAGCTGGCGACGCATCTGGGCAATGTTTTGCTCCGTCCAGCGGCCCGGATCGACGGAGCGGGCAATGGCGGCATTTTCTGCGGGCAGGCCAAAGGCGTCCCAACCCATGGGATGGAGCACCGCCTTGCCCTTCATCCGCTGCACCCGGGCCACCACGTCGGTAATGACGTAATTGCGCACATGGCCCATGTGCAGGCTCCCCGAGGGATAGGGAAACATGGAGAGGGCGTAAAACGTGTCCTGGCCGGGCCGGGGCTCCGGTGTGCGGTATTGCCCGCAGGCCTGCCAGTGCTGCTGCCAATGGGCCTCAATCCGGGTGGGAGAATAGGGCTCCTGCAACGACTGGGCCGGACCATGGTCCGGCAGGGCAGTCTTCGGGTCGGAGACGGGCATCGCAGGATACAGACCAGCATTGGCCAACATGGTCCCACAGGAGATGGAGATAGGGGATGGCCCGTTCGCCCTTGACGCCGGCGCCGCCCCCGGACAGAGGTACGGACGCTGGAGATCGGCTAACCTTGAATTCACCAGCACTGCTCTCGGCAAGTCACCCCATGAAACGTCGTCAGGTTGTCACGACAGCCGCCTTCGGCTTAGGCAGCACTGCTCTGGCAGCTTGTGGCGGTCTGGGGCGGCAAAAGGAACGCCGGCCGTCACCAGCCGTGACCGGTGCTGATCAACCCAGGGTGCGCTGGCGCATGTCCACCAGTTGGCCAACGTCCCTCGACGCCATGTATGGCGGCGCAGTCGCCATGGCTGAGCGGGTGGGGGAGATGAGTGACGGTTATTTTCAAATCACGCCCCACGCCGCTGGTGAACTCGTTCCCGGCCTCAAGGTTTTGGATGCCGTACAAGAAGGCTTGACAGAGTGCGGCCATACCGCCAGTTATTATTACATCGATAGAAACCCTGCCTTTGCCTTTGGTAGCTCAGTGCCTTTTGGCCTCAGTCCCCAACAACAAAATGCCTGGCTCTATGAAGGTGGCGGTAATAAGGCCATGAATCATCTATTTGGACAGTTTGACGTGCTGGGTTTTCCAGCGGGTAATACGGGTCCGCAAATGGGAGGTTGGTTTAAGCAGCGGGTCAATACCGTTGCTGATCTCCAGGGCTTGAACATGCGGATCCCAGGCCTGGGTGGTGAGGTGATGAGCACCTTGGGCGTCAAGGTGCAAGCGTTACCGGGAGGGGAGATTTTCTCGGCTCTGGAAGGGGGCGCCATTGATGCGGCGGAATGGGTTGGTCCCTATGACGACGAGAAGCTGGGTCTGTGGAGGGTGGCCAAGTATTATTACCACCCAGGCTGGTGGGAGCCCGGCACCACTTTGCATATTTTTGTGAACCGTAAGACTTGGGAGACCCTACCCAGTGCCTATCAACAGATGTTTCGTACAGCAGCCAGTGAGGTCAATCTGCAGATCCTGGCCCGCTATGACCAACGTAACGGTGATGCCCTGAGGCGGTTGGTTGCTGAGGGTGTCACCCTCGTTCCCTATGGTGAAGACATTCTCAAGGCGGCGGAACAGGCCAGCTTTGAGATCTATGAAGACCACGCCATCAAGAATCAGAATTTTCGTCGCATCTACGAACCCTGGTCTCACTTCCGTGAAAACATCTTGCATTGGAGTAACGTGAAGGAATCCATGAAGAATTCCCTTCCCATTGCTCTACGTACAGAAATTCTTAGAAAGGCTTGTATGAAGTCAGTGCGGATATTTTAACCAATATCTGAACATTCCCCAGGCCCGCCAAGAAACCCCGCTGGCCCAGACCCCCAAGGGGGTCCCCCGCTAAGGAACAATAAGAACACACATTCCTTTGCTGTCATGCTCCTGGATCTCAGCGGCAAGAAGGCCCTGGTCACCGGCATTGCCAACAACCGCTCCATCGCCTGGGGCATTGCCCAGCAACTCCACCTTGCCGGGGCCCAGTTGGGCATCACCTATCTCCCGGACGAGAAGGGACGGTTCGAGGCCAAGGTGCGGGAGTTGACGGCGCCCCTCAATCCCGGCCTGTTTCTGCCCATGGACGTGCAGAACCCGGAGCAGATGGAGGCGGTGTTCCAGCAACTGGAGCGCCAGTGGGGCCAACTGGACATCCTCGTTCACTGCCTCGCCTTTGCCAACAAGGCGGATCTGGTGGGGGACTTCAGCGCCACCACGGCCCAGGGGTTCCACACCGCCATGGAGATCAGCGCCTACTCCCTCACCTCCCTCTGCCACCTGGCCAAGCCCCTCTTCTCACCAGGGGCCAGCGTGATCACGCTCACCTACCTGGGGGCCGAGCGGGCTGTTCCCAACTACAACGTCATGGGAGTGGCCAAGGCGGCTCTGGAGGCTTCCGTCCGCTACCTGGCGGCCGAACTGGGGCCTGACAAGCAGGTGCGGGTGAACGCCATCAGCGCCGGCCCCATCCGCACCCTGGCCAGCTCCGCCGTGGGGGGCATTCTGGACATGATCCATCACGTGGAGGAGAAAGCTCCCCTGCGCCGCACCGTGACCCAGCAGGAGGTGGGCAACACCGCCGCGTTCCTGGCCAGCCCCCTGGCCTCCGGCATCAGTGGCCAGGTGCTTTACGTGGACGGGGGCTATTGCATCACGGGGCTATGAGGGCTGTGGCCGTGAACACGTCCGAGAGCCGGGCTCCCCATGAGCGTCCCCCTGGGGGACCGGCAGCGGCGCTGGCCCAACGCATCACCGCCCGGATCCCGATGCTGGAAACAGCACGCCTGTGGCTGCGGGCTCCCCGCATCATGGATTTCCAGCTCTATGCCCGGATCGCCTGCTCCCAGCGGGCGCGGTTCATGGGAGGTCCCATGACGCGGGAGGAGGCCTGGGATGATTTCGCACGCACGTGTAGCACTTGGCTCTGGCGTGGTCATGGTGCGTGGGTCATGGCGGGGAAGGCGGATGGCGCCCCGTTGGGTGTGGTTGTGCTTGGGTTTGAGCCGGGGGATCAGGACCCGGAGTTGGGGATTGCCCTTATCCAGGCGGCTGAAGGCCGGGGCCTTGCCCTGGAGGCCACCCAGGCGGCACGGAATTACGCCTTCAGGGTGCTGGAGCTGCCCCGTCTGGTGAGCTACGTCTCCCCGGACAACACCCGCTCCATTGCCCTGATGGAGAGACTGGGCGCCCAGCCTGAGCCCACCCTGCTGGAAGGCAGCCTGGTGTACCGCCACATGCCACCAACGGCACAAGGCGTCAGCCCCGCAACCGTGTAGCGCGGCGCCGGTGCCCGGTCGTCTTGATTCTCAACCGGATCCCTAGCTGCCCCCAGCCCCGAACAACTGGAAAACGTCCCGGCAAAAGTGCTGCAGGGCCTGGCTCACGTCCTCCGTGGGTGTGTCCTTCCCCTCCGGCTGCCATGGGCCAAGGGTGGCGAGACGCCAGTGCTCCCCCCGGAAGCTGATGCCCCGCAGCACCAGGCCCAGCAGTTGCCCCTGCTGCCCCGGCGACGTCTTGAACTGCAACTGCACCAGCACGCTGCGACAGGCCAGCCGGGGGCTCCAGCCGGGGAAGTGAAAGCCCAGGTCGATGGAGTTGGCCTCCTCCCAACGGCGGGTGCGCCAGTCGTCCCGCCAGGGGCAAAGGTCGGCCCGTCCGTCGGGGAACCGTTGGCGGAAGGCGGTGGCCACACTGGCAACGGTCTGGGCAAGCTCTGGACTGGTGACCTGATAGGATGCGTTCATGGCGGCAGCAGTCCACGACACAGAGGTTGCTTCACCATAAGGACCAGGACCGATGTTGTGTATCCCGGGGATGGTTGCACCGGCTCCAACCGCGGCAACGACTCGGCTAAAACCGTCGCAATAGATACCTGGCAGGCCTTGCTGGCTCAGCAGGATACAAGGAACCCCCAACAGAATGACGACTGCATGGGAGCAGCATGGTGAATCCGAGCAGCCGGCAACGCTTCCGTGAGTTATTGCGCAAAATTGGCAGTGGTGAACACACCAGCCGCGGTCTTTCCCGGGAGGAAGCTGCGGAGGCCATGGCGTTGATGCTCAATGGAGACGCCACCCCTGCGCAGGTGGGGGCCTTTCTCATTGCCCACCGCATCCGCCGCCCGGAACCCCAGGAGTTGGCCGGCATGTTGGACCACTACCATGCCCATGGTCCATCCCTCCACAGCCAGGGGCCCCACCTGCCCGTTTCCTTCGGGATGCCCTACGACGGTCGCACCAGGACCGCGCCGGTGTTTCCCCTTACAGCCCTGGTGTTGGCCACAGCGGGCCATCCCGCCATTCTCCATGGGGGGCGCCGCATGCCCATCAAATACGGCATCACCCCCATGGAGCTGTTGCAACACGTGGGCGTTGATTTCTCCGGGCTCACCATTGCCGCAGTGCAGCATTGCCTTGACCAGGAGAAGGTGGCCTTGACCCACCAGCCACTGCACTTCCCCGCGGCCGAGACACTGGTGGAAATTCGTGATCAACTGGGCAAGCGCCCCCCGGTGGCAAGCCTGGAGTTGCTCTGGTCTCCCCACAAGGGGGGCCACCTGCTGGTGTCCGGATTTGTCCATCCCCCAACGGAGAGCCGGGCCTGGGCAGCCCTGGCTGACTATGGGGAGCCCAACGTTGTCACGGTCAAGGGGTTGGAGGGCAGCACGGATATCCCCACCAGCCGCGCCGGTATCCTTGCCCACGTGCGCCATGGCCAGGCGGAGCGCCACATCTTCCATCCTCGCGACCACGGTTATTTTGGAGAGGACCTGGCGTGGAGCGGGGAGGAGGCCTGGTCCCGGATGGCTGAAGCCGCCCTGCAGGGCCATGGCCCCCTGCGCCGGGCCGTGGTCTGGAATAGTGGCTCCTACCTGTGGTTCCTGAATCGTGGGCGCTCCCTGCCCGATTGCCTGGCGGAAGCGGACGAACTGCTGACCAGTGGTCAGGTGCTCCAGAAGTGGGATCGCCTCCGCCATCTGCTGCGGAGCATGGAGCCGCAACGCCAACACGCCACGTGCCGATGAGTGAGGCGAGCCGCTGCTTTGCCTTTGAAGCGGACTTCATGGGCAGTTGGCGCTGCATCCCCCTCTGTGTGCGCCGCAAGCTGGACCTGAGCGGCATCAAGCTCAAACTGCGCCACTGGCTGGCCCTGGACCAGGGGGAGCGTCAACAATTGGTGGACTGGCCGGATGGACCCCATGATCTCCATGCTTTTGCGGTACACCTCAAACAGCGCACCGCCGCCATGGCGGACGGTCCCGTTGGGGAGCTGCCCATCCCCCGGTTTCCCCCCTGGCAGCAGCCAAAGCCCTTGGAGTCCGTGACTGCTGCGCTTCAGGCCATGGGGGAGACCATGAACCATGAACAATGGCAGCAGTTGAGTGAACTGGAGCGTTTTGCCCTGTGCAAGCTGGCGCGCCCCGGCCATGATCACCACAACTTGGCGCCTGCCCTGGCGGAATTCAGAATCACGTGACGGGGCAAGCAGATTGGGTCAATCGCTTTTAAGAACTTTGAACATCACGTGGGCATCCACAAAGCCCAAGCGCTGGTGGCGAAAGGCCCCGGGCAACGTTCCCACAACGACCATGCCGTTGCGCTGCCAGGCCTGCACCGCGGCGGTGTTGGTGGACACAACCAGGTTAAACTGCATGGCCTGAAAACCAAACGCCAGGGCCTGGTCCTGGGAGTGGGCGAACAGCAAACTGCCAATCCCCTGTCGTCGCGCTGTTGCAGCCACCACATAGCCGCAGTTGCACACATGGGCCGCCAGGGTGGGGCCGTTGGGCTTGACGTGGTAGGTGCCCAGAACCCGGCCATCCGCCGCCACCGCCACAAAAGCCTGCAAAGCCGCCTTCACCCAAACGGCGTAGCCTGCCTCGCTATCCATGGCTGGATCAAAGGGCAGGGTCTCCCCGGCGCGCACCACAGGTTCCATCATTTGCCATGTGGCGGGCCAGTCTTCCGGGAGCAGGGGGCGGATCCGAACCATGACGCGGCATCACCAGGAGTTGCAGTGATCCACCTCAGCCTGCTGACACCTCTGCTGCATCCGCCGGGACAAAGGCAAGGGCGACGCCGTTGTTGCAGTAGCGCTTGCCGGTGGGCTGAGGACCGTCGTTGAACACGTGCCCCTGGTGCCCGCCACAGCGGCGACAGTGGTACTCCGTACGGGGAAGCAACAACTTGAAGTCCAGCTTGGTGCCAATGCTGTTGGGCAGCGGCTCCCAAAAACTGGGCCAGCCGGTGCCGCTCTCATACTTCGTTGCCGAGGAAAACAGGGGCAGTTCACAACCTTTGCACACAAACACGCCGTCCCGCTTTTCCTCCAGCAGGGCGCTGGTGAAGGGTCGCTCCGTGCCTTCTCGCCGCAGGACGTTAAAGGCTTCCGGGGAGAGCCGCTGGCGCCACTGGGATTCACTAAGGTCCCAGGCGGGTTCTCCCGCGGGAGATGCTGCGCTGGCCATGGATGGCTTCAAAATAACCACCATAGAGGTGGCAAGCCCCAGCAGCAGGTTGCGGCGGCTCATGGAACCGGGTAATGAAGCCAGGGAAGCCATGGTGCTGTGACCTTCGTTCAAAAGGCCGTTCCATTCTATGGTCCCCGTCACGCCCCATGTCAGCCGTCTCCAGCCATCGCCCCTCAGCCTTGGGTCAGCATCCCTTCAGCGTGGCGCCGATGCTGGATTGCACGGATCGGCATTTCCGGGTGTTGATGCGTCAGATCAGCCGCGAGGCGTTGCTCTACACGGAGATGGTGGTGGCCCAAGCCCTCCACTACGGCCGCCGGCAGCGCCTGCTGGACTACGACCCCGTTGAACGTCCCCTGGTGCTCCAGGTGGGGGGTGACGCCCCCCTGCTGTTGGCGGAGGCGGCCCGCATGGGGGAGGTGTGGGGCTACGACGAACTCAACCTGAACCTGGGCTGTCCCAGTGAGCGGGTGCAGGCAGGGCGTTTTGGCGCCTGCCTGATGGCGGAGCCGGACCAAGTGGCCCGCTGCATCGAGGCCATGGCCACCAGCAGCAGCCTGCCGGTCACCGTGAAGCACCGTCTGGGCATCGATCACCAGGACAGCTACCACCATCTACTGACATTTGTAGACACCACGGCGGCGGCGGGCGCCCAGCGCTTCATCGTACATGCCCGCAAGGCCTGGCTCCAGGGCCTCAATCCCAAACAGAACCGCACCATCCCTCCCCTGCGCTACGACTGGGTGGCGCGCCTCAAGAAGGAACGTCCCCACTTGTCCATTGTCCTCAATGGGGGCCTTACCACCATGACGGACTGCCGGCAGGCCCTCACCATGTGTGACGGCGCCATGGTGGGTCGCGCCGCCTATGACCACCCCCTGCGCTGGGCCGACGTGGACGCGGTCTTCTACGGCCGTGCTCCCCGCCGTCAACTGCGCCCCTCCGCCATTGTGGAGGCCATGATTCCCTACGCCGAGGCCCACATGGCCCGGGGAGGGCGCCTCTGGGACGTGGCCCGCCACCTGGTGCAACTGGTGCAGGGCGTTCCCGGGGCACGGGCCTGGCGCCGCCGCCTCGGTGAAGGGGCCATGGTCCGTGGCGCTGGCCTGGCGGTGCTTCAGCAGGCTGCCGAGGCATTGAAGGGGCGTGGATGGTGATGGGGGACCTTCCGCCTGGATCGGGTGGAGATCTGTTTCACAAGAACATTCCCGGCGGGTTCATCGATCAGGTCTTCGAGCAGATGGAAACCGTGAATCGTCATATCTATCAGGTGCTCACAAAGCGCAGCTTGCGGATGCGGGACTACCTCAGGGGCAGGTACGGGGATTGGGCGGCGGCGCCCCATATCTGGTGTGGCGTTTCCGTTGAGGACCGCATGGTGCGCTCCCGCATTCGCCACCTCGCCATGGCGCCGGCGGCGGTGCGCTTTCTCTCCCTTGAGCCTCTGTTGGAATCCCTTGGATCCATCGACCTGGAGGGGATTTCCTGGGTGATTGTCGGTGGGGAAAGTGGTCCCCATGCCCGTCCACTGCGTTCGGAATGGGTTCGGGAGATTCGGGATCAGTGCAGAGGCGCGGGGGTGCCCTTCTTCTTCAAGCAGTGGGGTGGGTACACACCCAAAGCCGGTGGCCGGTTGTTGGAGGGGGAGGAGTATAATTCCATGCCCAAGGTTTCGGTGGAAAGTAGCCGTGGCGTCCTTTCAATGGCATCCTGAGAAGAATTCTCCCGGATGGTTCTTTAAGCTGAGCTCTTCTTCCCAGAATCCCCGAAGAGATATTTGGCAACCAGAATCAAAGGAGGGAAAGAGGAAGTGGCAATCAAAGTAATCATGACTCTATCGCTGGTGGAGAATCTACCTCAGTCCCTTGGCATTCCGTTTGCACATATAACAGATCCCAGAAAGACAAGCCAGGAGATTCCCATGCAGACAAATATCTTTGAGTATATTCGTTTTTGGTTGATTTTATTTTTCAGATCTTCGTTTTCAAGTGCAAGCTTCTCGCTAAAATAATCGCACTTGGTAGGTTCAATTTTATCCAAATCGTCAAACGGAAGAGACTTATGTACGTAAGTGCCCTTATGTACATAAGTCTCTATACTTTCTTACGATTTGAAGTTTTTAATGTAACCTTGCGGATTTTTGGGATCCGTTCTACGTTAGCCTTTTTAGGCGCTCACTGAGCAAATCATGCACTCAGCATCCACGTCCGACCGGCAGCACTGGTACCTCAAACTCATCGTGGTTCCACTGCTGCTAACTCTACGCTCCGTTGCAGCTCCTCCTCGCCAGTTGCCATCCCAAATGCCGTCTTCTTCCGGCAGGCAGCACTGGTATCCGAGATTTGTTTTTAGCCCCCTGCTCGGGTTGCTAAAATCCATTGTAGTCTTATTGACTCAGATGCTTAACCTCATCGGTCACGTCCTGACGACTATCGGGAAGGTTTTCGCTCTATTTCAAAGGTTTTTTGTTAATCCTCTACTGAGATCCCCGCGCTTCATCGTCGTCTTTACCAGTCAACTTCTAAAATTCAACCCAAATCGATTAACCCCTGGTCGTTACGCCCTTGAAACCATCGGACAATGGCCCCGTCGATTTATGAAATTTTTCCCGGCTCTCTTCCACTTTTATGTGAACTGGGGGGAACAACGCCCCCGCTTTCTCAACCGCATCACACTGCTTGCGCCAGTGACCGCCAGCCTCTCCTTGTTCTCTCTGGCAGTCTTGAAAGCGTCGTTCCTGGGCTCGTTCCTGGAACTGCACTTCTCGGAAAATTTGAGTGTAGACGTGGTTAAGCTGCCTGTCTTTTAGTTAGTAAGGTGTTGGCATGAAAAAGCCCCAGTCAAGGCTGGGGCTTTTGGGTTTCAGCGTCTTTCAAGAACAGCGGGATCCCGCTCAGTTGATTTTGGCTGTCTCCATTGAATTGAAGGCGTCCTCAACAGACTTGAAGTTGAAGCCAAGGGAGCGCAGGGCATGCCAAAGATGACCTTGCAGAAAGAAGAAGGCCAGATAGAAGTGAGCGTTGGCCAGCCAAGCCCTGGCGCTATGCACACCCAGCCCCATATCTGCTGTGTCAGCAAAATAAGGGGAGAAGGCAAACTTCAACGTCAGGGGAGCCCCATAGAAGACTTCCGGATAGACCGTTGTGTTCATGGCACACCAGTAACTGGCCACAAACCCCATCAGAGCGACACCGCCAAGGGAGTAGGACAGCATTGCTTCGCCGTTGTAGGGCTGGACTTTACGGAAGAACCCGTAGGGGGGAACGAGAATGTGCCAGATACCACCAAAAATCAAGATGAAGGACAAGACCGCATGGCCACCAATCACATCCTCCAAGCTACTGATACCGATAAAGTTGGTCTGATAGCCCCAGACCATGCCCAGGTCAATGTTGGGCTGCACAGTGCGCACAACCTGTTGGGCCGGATCATAGATGCCGACACGCTGGGCAAACTCCACAAAGGCAACGGCGCCCAAGCCCAGGAAAATGAGATGATGGCCAAGGATAAGGCCAAGGTCTTTGGGACTGTCCCAGGAGAAATGAAATTTGCGGGCTTGCCCCTCAGCTTGGCTGAGATCTTCTGGAGCACGGAATTGGTGCCAGATACCAGCGGCGGCCAACACTGCCGAGGAGACCAGGTGCAGAGCAGCAGTGGCATAGTAGGGTTGTGTGTCGGTAATGACACCACCCTCGCCAACACCAAAGCCGAGACTGGCCAGGTGGGGCAACAAAATCAGGCCTTGCCCACCCATGGGAAGCGAGGGGTCGTATTTGGCCAGTTCAAAAAAGGTGAACGATCCGGCCCAAAACATGATCAGGCCAGCATGAGCTGTATGGGCAGCAATGAAGGTTCCGGAGCGCTTGGCCACCCCGGAGTTCCCTGCCCACCAGTCATAGGTGACGTTGGGATTGCCGTAGGACTGCATCGCAGCAAGTCAATAACTACAGGTCTGAAGTTATGGCAGCTTGTGCTAGACCATGTTAGAAATCAAACGTTTTCATAGCGTGTTCCGATACCCAATCATGTTCTGTGGGGACTGTTGGCCTTTGAAGGCCAGCGGCGTTCTACTTCTGTTTACTAGATGGATGTATGCATGATGAATTCGCGGTTTGCCGGCTTTCTTAAAATCTCTTAAAATATCAAGAGGCCTTAAAAAGTCCCAAAGAAAAAGCCACTCTCATTGGAGTGGCTCGGTGAACGTCTCGCTGTTAATCTTTACCCGCTGATCAGTTCAGCCAGTCATCATTTTTGATTCCTGGGTGGACGTAATGTCACACTTGAAAGTTACGATGCTGCAGAGTCAGGACACTCCGGCACACTGCTGGTAACGCTCCCAGAAAAGCTTCATCTGGGCACGGCTCCCGATGCTGACCCTCACACTGCCATCCAACAGAGGCTTGCCGGTCATGGGTCGCACCAATACACCCTGGCGTCGCAGGGCCGCCACAAGACGGTCCGGGTCTTGATCCGGCCAGAGCAGCAGATAATTGCCACCGTCACAGTGGTGCCGTAGTCCTGCCACAGCCAGTCGGGGCAGGAGCCAGTCCCGGGCAGCGTGTACCTCCTGCACGTAGGCGCGCACGTGGTCCTGGTCCTCAAGAGCGGCAAAGGCGGCAGTCACGGCAAAGCCGTTGACGTCGTAAGGGCCGGTTACCCGCTCCAGCCGCTCCACAATCCCGGCACTGCCCACCGCAAAGCCCAGGCGTAACGCCGCCAGCCCGGCGGTCTTGGAGAGGGAGCGCAACACCAGCAGATTGGGCTGCTGCAGCGCCGTTGGCAGCACCGTATCTCCCGTGAACGCCTCATAGAGTTCATCCACCACCACCAGGGTGTGGGGATGGGCTACCGCCATGGCCCGAATCCAGCCGGGGTCCAGCCGGGTACCTGTGGGATTGTTGGGGTTGCAGATCATCAACAGGCGCGGCCTGGACTGCAGGGCCTGGGCAACAGCCCGCCGGGGGTAGTGGAAGTCAGGCAGTCCATAGGGAACGGTCTGGACGGCCATGCCCTGTTGGCAGGCACAGGGGGCGTAGTAGCCAAACGTGGGCGTGGCCATGAGCACCGTCTCGCCCACAGCGCCAAAGGCTTGAAACACCGCGTGAATGGCCCCGTCCGCACCGTTGAACAGGCCCACCTGCCCCTTGTCCACCCCCAACGCCTGGGCATAGCGGTGCTTGAGGGCGTCGTACTCCGGGTACATGCCGTAGTGCTCCGGCGCCATGGCCCGAACGGCCTCCACCACCTTGGGGCTGGGACCCATGGTGTTTTCGTTGAAGTCCAGCCGCAGCAGGCCGCGACGGCCCTCCAGAGGGGCGCTGTAGGTCTGGAGCGCCTCCACCAGGGGGGAGGCTTTCAGTGTGGCCATGGTGGGCACCCTCCCCCCTCACATGCGATCAAGGGTCTTGATGCCCAGGAGCGCCAGGCCCAGGTCCATGGTCCGGGCGCAGAGGCGACACAGGGCAAGGCGTGTTGGGCGGGATTGGGCGGGAGCCTTGAGCACGGGCAACTGGTCGTAGAAGCGGTTAAAGGTCTGGCTCAGACCAAACAGATAGGCACAGAGGCGATTGGGCAGCAGGTCCTGCTCCATGGCCAGGATCACCTCGTCAAAGTTCAGCAGTTGCCGCGCCAGACTCAACTCCTGGGGGGCCTGCAGGCAAACGGTGCCGGGCTCCGCCACCACAAGCGATCCCCCCTGACGTGCAATGCCTTGAATGCGCACGTAGGCATAGAGCAGGTAGGGGGCCGTGTTGCCCTGGAGAGCGAGCATCCGATCAAAGCTGAACTGATAGTTGGTGGTGCGGTTCTGGCTGAGATCAGCATATTTCACGGCAGCGATGCCAACGGTTTCCGCCACCTGGACAACGAAGTCCTCCTCGGCCTGCCGCTGCTCCCGGGCCATGCGCTCCACCAGGTCACGGCGGGCCCGCTCCACCGCTTCCTCCAGCAGGTCCCGCAGGCGGACGGTGGCGCCGGAGCGGGTTTTGAGCTTCTTGCCGTCGGCACCCTGCACCAGACCGAACGGCACGTGCTGGAGACGGCATCCCGCGGGCACCCAACCGGCCCGCTGCGCCACCTGAAACACCGCCGCAAAGTGGTTCGACTGGCCCGCATCGGTGACGTACACCACCCGCTCGGCCCCCTCGCCTCCTGCGCCGGGGCTGGCCAGCCGCTGGCGGATGGCGGCCAGGTCCGTGGTGGCGTAGTTGTAGCCCCCGTCGCGCTTCTGCACAATGAGTGGCAAGGGTTGGCCGTCCTTGCCCGTCATGCCCTCCAGAAAGACACAGCGGGCGCCGTCGTCCATCACCAGCAGCCCGGACTGCTCCAGATCCTCCACAACCCCTGGCAGGGCCTGGCTGTAAAAGGACTCGCCCCGCTCCACCAACTGCACGTCCAGACGGTCGTAGACGGCTTGGAACGCCTGGCGGGATTGCTGGCAGAGGAGCCCCCAGGCCTTCAAGGAGTCCGGCTCACCGGCCTGAAGTTTCACCACCTCGCGGCGGCTGTCCTCCTGAAAGCCCTCATCTTCGTCAAAGCGCTTCTTGGCTTGGCGATAGAAGGCCACCAGGTCCCCCAGATCCACGTGCTCCTCGCCGGACAGGGATCGGGGCGCCACGTGTTTGAGGTGGGCAATCAACATGCCGAATTGGGTTCCCCAATCCCCCAGGTGATTGAGTCGCAACACTTGGTGCCCACGGAAGGACAGCAATCGGGCAATGCAGTCGCCAATGATGGTGGAGCGCAAGTGCCCCACGTGCATTTCCTTGGCGATGTTGGGGCTGGAAAAATCCACCACCACCCGTTGCCGGAGCTGCGCCATGGGCACCCCCAACCGGGGCTCATCCAACCGTTCCTGTACCGCCGCCGCCAACACCTCGGGCCGAACGGTGAAGTTGATAAACCCCGGCCCCGCCACCTGGGGCGGGTGGCAGAGGTCCTCCACCTGCAGGTGATCCACTACAGCCTGGGCAATCTGCCGCGGCCGCTGCCCCAGCACCTTGACCAATCCCATGGCGCCGTTGGCCTGGAAATCGCCAAACTCCGGCCTGGTGGCTGGTTCCAGAGGGAAGTCCACCGCGGCGTCCGGCAGGGGAAGGGCCTGGGCCATGGCTTCCAATAGCCGGTGCTGCAGGGCGTTCCGGAGCTTGAGCATGGTCCGCCGACACAGATGCACCCCCATCTTGCCGCGCCCCCGTCCCGGTGGATCACTCCCTGCGGAAGCGCATGGTGAGATCCAGCCAGGGGGAGCGGGTCACGGGGGCGCTGGTGGAGACGAGGTCAACGTCACAGGACACGTAGGTCCGCAACTGCTCGGGTCGGACGCCGGAGACCTCCAGCACCACGGCCTTGCCCCGCTGCCTGGCCCGATGGCGCAACTTGGGGGCCAAACCCTCCACCGCCTCCGGGGCAAATTCATCCAGCAGCACCCCTTCGGCGCCAGCCTCCACCGCCGCCTTGGCCTCGGCATCGGTTTCCGCTTCCACAATCACCGACACCGGCCAGGGCGCTTGCCTGCGCACCCGCTGCAGCGCTGGCGCCAGGCCACCGCACCAGGCCAGGTGGTTTTCTTTCAGCATCACCGCATCGTCCAGGCCCATCCTGTGATTCAGGCCACCTCCACAACGGACGGCGTATTTCTCCAGCAGACGGAGACCGGGGGTGGTTTTGCGGGTGTCCACCAAGTGGATGCCGCTGCCCGCCAGTTGCGCCACCAGACGGGCTGTGGCCGTGGCCACGCCCGACAGGCGCATGGCCAGGTTCAGGGCCACCCGTTCCCCCGCCAGGAGGGCTGCGGCAGGGCCGTGGAGCCGCAGCAGTTCGGTGCCCGGCGCCACGGCGTCTCCGTCCGCCACGAGCACCTGCACCTGCACCGCCGGGTTCAGCAGGTGGAACAACTCCGCGGCCAGTGGGCCACCGCAGAAGCGGCCCGCCTCCTTCGCAAGCCCCAGGGCATCACCCTGCACGTCTCCCACAGCGGGGGCGCTGAGATCCCCGCGGCCCAGGGCTTCCTGCAGCCAGCGCTCCAGGCTACGGCGAAGTTCCGGGGTCCAGGGCAAGGCAGCCATGGGGACAACAGCGGCGCTGACGCCATGGTGACCCATGGGCTGAGCTCATGTCGGGAATGGGACGGCCGCCCCTGGGGGCCAGTTGCCGAGGGGCCTCCTGGAGCCAGTGTCGCACCCGGCTTTGGGCGGGGTGCAGTTGCCGTCGCCAGATGCTGCGGGCCAGCAGCAGTTCGTCCCCCAGGCAGTCCAATCCCAGTGCAGCGAGCCACTGCTGCCGCCGGGATTGCCCCTGATCACAGCGCAGGCGCCAGTCTTTGGCATTCATGCGTACGCCAAACCGTGGGGCCAGATCCAGCAGGCGCGCCAACTCGGCTTGCAGGGGCGGTCCGTACAGGTGTTCATGGCCAGGGTGGACCACAACGGACAATCGCGGCGGCAACTGGGGGTGCAGCCGTTGGAAGCGCAGCGCCGCCGCCAGCTCTCCCCTGTGGCTTTCCAGTAGCACGCCACCCACGGTTGCTTGCCGGAGATCACCGCTGCTGCTCTCCAGCAGGTGGCGCAACTGGGTGGGGGTGGTGGCGTTGTCCAGGTGCAGCAGCGACGGGGCCTGGCTCCGATCCCAAAGCAGCCGGCGATAGCCCGCCGGGGCCGTCGCGGTTCGGGGCCAACCGGTGGTGGCGGCGGGATCCAGGCGCCAGATGCTTTGCTGGAGCAACGGCTGAAAACCGGCTTCCCGCAACAACGGCAGCCGCAGGGAATCGGTGGTCCAGCAGCGGGCAAACCAGCAGCGGGCCTTGGGTGCGACGGCAATCACATGGCGCACCAGGGCCAGGGCGACGGTGCGGCGAGACTCCCGGGGCAGTGGTTCCGCCAGGCAAAGCTTGTGCAAGCTCCAGCAGCTTCCGCTGCGGTTGTCCGCCAGCGCCATCACCAGGCCCTGAATCATGCCGTTGTGCCGAGCGGTGAGCAGGAGCGGCGCGGGCTGGCGACCGGGAAGCAGGCGGCCCAGCCAGCGGTCCCGCACCGTGGCCAGGAGCACACGGCTCCAGAGGGTCCGGTCGTCTCCGATCAGATCCCCCGTGAGGCCACCCAGATCCGCAATGGCCAGGGACCGCAGTTTGAGGGGCGGCTGGTGTCCCGTCGCCGGACCCTGGGGCAGCATGTCTTGAACGGGGGTCATGGCCGGGGCTCCGCGACGGGGGAGGGGCGGATGATCACCAGGGGGGTGCCCTCGTTGGCGTTGCCGGCGGGATTGGCCGCCAGAGCTTGATGAACGAGGGCCGGATCCACGCCACCACTGGCGGCAACGACTTTAACCCGCCCCAGGTCGTTCACGTCCACCACCACCACGGGGTGCCCCATGGCCCGAGCCAGCTTAGTGGCCGTGGTGCGGCTCCCCTCCGGTCCCAGAACAATGGTGCGGTCGTAGGGGGGAATGGTGCCGGTGAGGTCGTCGATGAGGCGCGCCTGCTCCCCCGCCAGGTGGTAGAAGCCGCCGCGGATGCCCAGCAGCCGCAACAGGACGCCCCCCAGCCATGCGCAAAGCACCCGTGCAGGACCCACCAGATCAATGAGGGCCTGAAGACCGCAGGCGGTGGCCAGGCTGCTGTGGGGATGAAACACCCGACACAACTGCCGCGCCAGACAGGAGGGCTCCACGGTTGTGCCCAGGCGGTAGCGCCCCTGCATCACGGCCAAGGGGGTTTCCGCAAGGGCCACCACGTCCCCCGGCTGGAGATGGGGTTCAGCGTAGCGCAGCAGCACCTGGAGGGGATCGTCCAGCCAGCCCAGCAGGTGGGTGGCCAGGGGCAGCACCTGATAACCCGACCCTTGACGCCAGGCCGGCTGCGGGTTGGCAGTCGGCCTGGCGATGGGGATCACCAGACCATGGCGCTGGCGGAGACGGCCGAACGGTCCGTAGGCCAGCCAGCCAATCTCCAGCCACAGGGCTTGAAGGCTCCCCAGACCGGCGCCAGTCAGCACCAGGTCCATCCGGGCGGCCAGGGGCTGTCGGGGTTTCAAAATGGAGACGGGCCAATAGCCGTCCGGGCGGGACTCAACATCGGGATGATCCGGCACGATCCGTATCTTCACGTTGATGCCGTCCACTGCCCGGGTGGCCAGCATGGTGGGCTCGGCCCGGAGCCGGATGAGCATCACTTCCTTGCGGGCATGGGTGTTGACCAGGGTCACCTGCATCTGCACCCGCACCTGGTTCTCGTCCACGCGCAGCCGCCATGGCCCCGGCTCCAGGCGCAGCGGACTGGCGGGGCGGAGGCGATGACCCAACTCCAGCAGTGCCAGCAGGCCAACAACAACCCCACCGAGCACCAACATCCCCCCACCCCAGTCACTCATTGCGTCCTGACCACCTCCGCGTTGATTTCGTTCACCTCCATGGCCTGGGTCCGGCGCCGGGCCACGGCCTCCGGCAATTCCAGCCCTGAAGCCGCGGACAGGCTCTGCTCCAGGTCTTCCAAGGGAATCTGGCCGGCACGGTCCAGCACCACGTCCCCATGCCGGTCAAGAATCACCACCTGGGGGACGAGGCCACGCCAGTAGTGGGCAGGGTCGTCAGGGGAGGCGTCCTCGGGAGGCCCCAAGCTGTCCGTGCTCAAGGCAATCACGTCCGCCACGGCCCGGAACTCTCCGTTGAGCCGGGAGAGGGTGGGGGCAAAGCGTTTGCAGTCGCTGCAGTCGTCCAGATAAAAGGCCAGGACGGTGGGGCGGCTGCGGCGCAGGCTGTCCGCCAGGCTGTTGCGGGGTGGCACCATGGCCCCGTCCCCCGCATAGAGGGAAAAGATGTTGCCGTCATAAGCGTTGTCCAGGCGACCGGCCCAGGCGGAAGACGGCAGCAGCAGCACCATGGCCGCCACCACGAGGGCCAACGCCGAGAACCCGTGACGACAGCACCAGTGACGACAAGATTGTGTCACGTCATGCCCTCCTCCTAGCGTCCACTCCCCTGCAGCGTACGCCCCAGGCCCAGGAGCACCCCCCGGGCAATCAGGCCGATGCCCCGGCCGATGATCTGAGTCAGCACGGTCACCAGCAGGTCCCCCAGGCGTTGACTGAACACCCGCAACTGGGGGGCCAAGGCATCCCGCAGCTCCAGGGACAAGGTCACCATGCGCTGCAAAGGCTCCAGTCGCGCCAACTCCTGGTCACGGGGGTCAACGAGTGTTCTGATGACCACGCCGTCCGCCTGCAGCAGCAGCAGGTCGCGGCGACTTTCATAGATGCGCAGGGGCTCAAGAACGAGTTGTTCGTAGCGCTCACGGGAGTTGATGTGGTTGCGGAGCCTCTCCAACTGGCGCGTGGGCAGCAGGTCGCGGCGGAGCAGGAAGCGGCGCAACTCCGGCCACTGGCTGGCCTCTTCCAACACCAGACCGGCAAGGGCGGAGCCCATGCGCAACAGCCAGTCGCTCAGCAACAGCTCCAGGTGCAGCAAGGCTGCCGGGGTATCCGGCGCCAACAGACGGCCGTCCAGAAGCACCGGTTCAGCCCGCACCAGGGCCGCCAGCATGGGCTCTACCGTAGCCCGGGACGCAAGGTTCATGGTCCCGGGACCAGGTAGTTTCATGGCCAGCAGTTGCTCGCTCACCGAGACCAGCGCGCCGTTCCGGGGGATGCGCAGATAGGCGCCGCCCAACTCCTGGAGGCTACGGAGCATGATTTCCTCTTGGAGATCCCGCCAACGCTCCAGCAGCGCCTCACCCCGCAGCCCTTCCCGGCGCACCTGCCGCAGGGCCAGGCCCATGTGGCCCAGCAACTGCTGCAGCAGGGCTGTGCGGGGTTCTGTGGCCAAGGCGCCCAGGGCCGGCAACTGCTGCTCCAGGGGTTGGAGATTCCCGGCAATCCGCTCCAGCAGCCGTTGGCTGAGGGTGTCCCATAGCCCTGTGGCCGTACGGCTGCGCAGGGTGAGCCCCGTGGACATGGGAGCAGAGTCTCCGCCACCCAGGTCATTGGCGGTCAAGCCCTTCAGACCCAGGGTGCGGGCGGTGGCGGCGTGGAGCGTCAGCACCAGGGTGCGGGCCATGGCCAACTCCCGTTGCTGACCTTCCAGCACCCAGCGCAGCAGTGTCTTGGGGCGATGCCTGAGCTGGGCGGTCACCAGCTTGGCCTGGGCGTGGATTTGTGTCAGCCCCTGGGAAAACATCCCATTCAGGCCCTGGTGCTCCCCAATGGGCGCACCAGGGCGAGCGTGTACGTCAAACACTCGGCCGCCGCCCATCAGGACGGGAAGGGCCCGGCACAGGGTGAGGGCGTCAGGGTTTTGCAGGATGCCGGCAATGGGCAACTCCCCCAGTGGCAGCTCCCCGGGCTGGATGGGGCCACGGAGCACCAGAAGCAAAGGGGCCGGATGCCAGCGCTGATCTAGCGCCAGTGCCTCCCGCGCCAGGGCGCCGGTGTCAGAGGATGCCTGGGCAACCCAGAGCACCAGATCAGGCCGTCGCCGGGTCGACTCGGCCTCGTCAATGCACTGCACAGGGACGGCTTCAGCATCGCTCCGGCCCAGCACCGCCGCCAGTTGCTTCTTTTGGCTCAGCGGTGCATAGACCAGAACCCTCCGCATCAACGACCCCATGGCAAAGCACCAGGCCAGTGATCAAGGATTAGCCGGCTTGGGGGGATCCCGCAAGGGCTCACCCATCAACTGCATGGTGAAGCTGGTAATTCGGTAACCGGTGCGGGCTTCGATCTCCGCCAGCAGGTCGCCGGGAAGCTGCACGTTCAAGTCTTGAATCCGACCCGTGGCACTGCAAATCAGATGGCTATGGGCATCGGCGCGGTAGCTATAGAGCCTGCCGCCGCTGCGCTCCAGGCACTCGATAATACCGAATTTCTGCAGTGTTTCCAGATTTTGATAGACGGAGGTCTGGCCAATGCTTCTCCTTTCCCGGGTGTTGATTCTTTCAAAGACGTCCCGGGCGCTGAGGTGTTCCTGTTCTTTCCAGAGCAATTCCAACACCAGGCGACGTTGGTGGCTCATGCGCAAGCCCACGGCGGCACAGCGGTCAATAGCCCCTTGCAGAGACTGCTGGAGGCCCAGGTGGGCAGTTGGTGATTCGGGGGCGGAGGTGGTCATGGATTCATGGATGGAAGCCAGAGACTTGTAAAGATCGCACTCTCATTGTAGAGCCTCCTGTCAACCCTTGGCGTCAGGAGGATTCCCCTGCCACAATTTGCAGGGCTGCAGGAAGGGCAACACGTCCGTCGTAAAGGGCACGGCCAATGATCACGCCGGCCAGAGGCGGGCGGAGGGCCTGCAGGGCCTGCACGTCCGCCAGGTTGGCCACCCCGCCGGAGGCAACGACCGGGATGGTGCTGGCGCGAGCCATGGCCTGTAGAGCAGCCAGGTTGGGACCCTCCATGGCGCCGTCAGTGGCGATGTCGGTGCTGATGATGACCACCACGCCACTGCCGTCCAGGCTGGCGGCCAGTCCGATGGCTTCCATGGGGCTCTGGTGCAGCCAACCCCGTGTGGCCACAAGACCGTTGCGGGCATCAATGCCCACGGCAATGCGGCCCGGGTGAGCCTGGGCCAGCCGACGCACCAACTGGGGGTTTTCAAGGGCCGCAGTGCCCAGGATGACCCGATCCACACCACAGGCGAGAAGATCTTTGGCCCGCTCAACAGAGCGCACCCCACCCCCCAGTTGCACGGGGATCTCCACCGTCGAGGCAATGGCCTTGATGGTGGCGTCGTTGCTGGGCTCCCCCCGGCGGGCGCCGTCCAGATCCACCAGGTGGAGCCGTTGGGCGCCAAGCTGCTGCCATTGACGGGCCATGGCCACGGGATCGTCGCTGAAGCGGGTCACCTGGCCGTAGTCCCCTTGGCGCAACCGCACACAGGCGCCATCCAGCAGGTCAATGGCGGGAATCACCTCCATGGCAACAGCAGCAAGCAAACCCCAGTGTCCCTGATGACGGGACGGAGTTGAATGACGGAAGCTGCCGTGTGGTTTGGATGGACGTTCTGGTGATGGGGGGCACCCGGTTCATCGGTGTGGCCTTGCTGCCCCGGCTTCTGGACGCAGGTCACGGGGTGACGGTGTTCAGCCGGGGCAGGCGACCGGTCCCCGCGGGGGTGGACCACGTGCGCGGCGACCGCCGGAACCCGGAGGATTTGGGCCAGTTGGCGGGGCGTCGTTTTGACATAATTGTTGACACCAGCGGCCGCCAGTTGGCCGAGAGCCGGCAGGTGATCGCCCACACCGGCTGGCCACGGCACCGATTTCTGTACGTGAGCTCGGCGGGGGTCTATGCCCCCAGCCACCAGTGGCCCCTCACGGAGCAGGCCCCGCTGGATCCCCGCAGTCGCCATGCCGGCAAGGCCGAGACAGAGGCCTGGCTACGGCGAGAGGGGATTCCCTTCACCAGCTTCCGCCCCACCTACATCTACGGTCCCGGCAATTACAACCCCATCGAAAGCTGGTTTTTTGCCCGCATCCTGGCGAATCGCCCCGTGCCCCTTCCCGGCGACGGCCAGCTCATCACCCAACTGGGCCATGTGGACGACCTGGCGGAAGCCATGGCCCGCAGCCTGGAGGTGGACACCAGCACCAACCGGATCTACAACTGCTCCGGCGCCATGGGGGTCACCTTCCGTGGGCTGGCTGCAGCCGCAGCCCAGGCCTGTGGCCGCAGCCCGGAGCAGGTGGAGTTGCGCAGCTTCGATCCCCGCCTGCTGGAGCCCAAGGCCCGCAAGGCCTTCCCCCTGCGCATTGACCATTTCTTCACGGACATCCACCGGGTGTGTCGGGAATTGGCCTGGCAGCCCCGCTTTGACCTGGTGGCGGGCCTCAAGGACAGCTACGAGAAGGATTGTTGTCAACAGGCTGGTCAGTCATCAGGTCAGCCACCGGACTGGAGTCAGGATGAACAACTCCTGGCCCATGCCGTTCTCCTGCCCTGAGCCAAGCCCCGGGGGGGACGGTGAACGGGGCTTACCAGAGCAAGACGCCGCTCAACATCAGGCCGTGTTCGGGTCCGTCATCGTTGGCGACCTCGTGACGGGTGCCCTCAAGGCTGACGCTCCTGTCGGCAGACACCTGCCAGCGCGCCCCCATGCGCCGTGACCTTCCACCCTCGCCGGTGAGACCCAGCCCGCCATAGGGTGTCACCACACCCAGGCCCCGGGGGCATCGAACCCGTAGCCCACTTCCCCATTGAGGCGGGCCTGGATGTCCCTCGAGGTTCCGGCACGGATGGCCACTGTCCCACAAGTGTTGGACGCTGCTGGCCGTCTGGCCCCAGGACGGCTCCACCGCCAGCGCCAGACCATGGCCCGATGCATTGGGAGCGATGCGCAGCAGGCCGCTCACGCCCGTCTCCGCGGTGTCGCCACTGCTCACCAGGGTGCGGACCCGGCCCTCGACGGTCAGCCGCGACGCCGGGTTTTCATAGCGCAAAGCGCCACCCACTTCGACGCCGGTGCCGGTCTCGCCGTCTCCCGTGTCGTTGCGGACACCCACCTCCAGCGAAGGGGTCAAGGTGGTGCCTGAGGCCAACTCCCGCACATGGGCACTTCAGCAGGAGAGGTTCCCAAGGGGAGCCCCTTCCCACCACTGCCGCCGTTGTCCGCCACGTTCAGGGGCAGGGTGGAGGGGGAGTTGGCCAGCAGCCGGTCCAGGTGAACGGCGCCGTTGGCCTGGACCTGACCGTTGACCTACAGGGCGTCGGCGAGGGTGGCGCCCCCAGGCTGAAGGTCCTAGCCGGGCCGTGGCGGTGGCAGCCCGCTCGATGCGGCTGGAGACCGCATCCACCGTACTGGCGGTGACGGATCATCACATGATCTGGGGCAACACCTCCTCCACAACCGTGCTCTGGCTCACCTGGGACGGACTCGGATAAAAGCCGGCCCCCACCACAAACGAAAACGCCCGTGCGGAACCCCCGTCCAATCTCGGGATCTGGACCACGAACTTGCGGACATAACCGGTTTTGGGGATGTCGACACTGTCCAAGGCGTCGCTGGGATTGTCAAAGTGGTACTCCACGAAGCCGCCTTCCGGGCCACTGTTTGCTGCCGTGATAAGCTGGGGCAGTATGTACGCCCCGGTCACGGCGTCACGGGCCACCGGTCTCAGGGGTTGCAGTTCGTAGGTGTTGGGAAATCCAGCATGAAGGAGGATAGTTCTGTTGGTCAGATCCCAGACATAGAGGTACACGGAACCTTGCCGCCACGGCCCGTTGGGATCACGCAGGCCGAGCCTTATCTGATCAATGGCCTCAGGGTCTCTGGATTTCAGCAGTCTCTGGATGTGGTTTCCTGCCTCTGTGACGAAGGTCTTCAGGGTGTCCCTGTCCACCACGTCCCTGGCGGTTACGGACGGGTTGCCGTACTCGATCTTCTCGTCGGCCAAAGAGACCAGATGGGACTCGTTCAGATCGAACCCCGCCGTTAGCACAAACGGTGTCTTGAAACCGGGCTCGATATAGACGGTGGCATAGGCCCTGGAGGAGGTGCCGGGGACGGTAAACGATCCACCGTTTCTCCTGGTGGCCGCGACCAGGGCCGCAGAGGGATTGGCCATGTCGTCTTGCCCAATACCCAGTCCTGCAAGGATGTCCTGGTAGATCGTGGGCTTGAGCCGTCTGGCCGACAAGCCCATATCCTTCCCGTGAAGGGACACACTGCCGCTCGGATTCAGGCGCACGATGTAGGTGGAGCCTGAATACCAAGGACTCACTTCACTGCGACCCCTGGTGGTGACGCATCCAAAAGAAATTCTGGAGGATTCCAGGGCGCGCTCTCGTACGGCCAGCAGAAATTCCATCAGGCTTCTGGTGCCGTTGTCCACGTCCTGAGCCGTTACACTGGGATCCTGGGCAGGCCTAGTCGTTAGCGGACACACTTTTTGACTCGTCTGTGCCAAGGTCGGTGCTGCCCCCCCTCCGGCAAGGAAGCCTGCTGCCATGAGCAGGCCGGTTGCAACAACCTTCTTTGGATTCCAAATCATTGATAGCCTTGATAGTGAAACACGACAAAAAACCAAAGATACCACGAAAATTGCCGCCCCCGCATGGGGAAGCTTGGCTGCTCTATGACCCCCCCCTCTGCAACTGACTTTCTCATGGTGAGACGGCAGCCCTCTGGAGGGCTTGCCTAATTTTTCGTGGTGCCCTACATAACAAGAAACCACACACGCCTTGAGCCCATGAGCCTGATCACCCAGCCGGAGCGTTTCAGCGAGGAGGCCTGGGAGTTGCTGTTGGCCGGTCAGGCCCAGGCCCAGGCCTGGCAGCACCGGCAAATGGACGTGGAGCATCTGCTGCTGGCCCTGCTGGAAGCTCCTGCCGGGGAAGCCTGGCGACGACAGCTGCGGCTCAATCCGGCCCAACTCCTGCCCCGGTTGGACGAGTTCTGTGGGGATCAACCCACGGACGACAGTGACGCCCTCTACCTGGGAACTGACCTGGATCAACTGCTGAACGATGCGGACCGCTTAGCCCACCGCTGGGGCTCCAGCAACATCGACATGGCCCATCTGCTGCTGGCCCTGGCGGAGGACGAGCGGATTGGCGTGGCGCTGCTGGCGGATCAGAACCTGAGCCCGCCCGAGATCATGCGGCGGCTGCGGTTGCAACCCGTGCCCCCCACCTCCATCCACCGGCAGTCAACGGTTGATGGTCGTCAGCCCCCTGGGCAGGCCCCCAACGCCCTGCCGCCGCCACGGGCCGCCAGCAGTCCCCCACCCGAGCAGCCCGACCGCCAGGAGCGTGCCCCTTCTCTCCAGCAGAACGGGTCCATGGCCAAGGCAGCTCCGGCCCCTCTGCCCTCCCCTGACCACCAGGCCGTGGAGGCCCGGGAACCCACCCCGCCTTCACCACCGCCGGAACCGTCGGCTCTGGAACGCTATACCCAGGATCTCACCGCCTTGGCCCGGGAGGGGAAGCTGGATCCGGTGGTGGGACGGGATCGGGAAATTCGTCAGGTGGTGCAGGTGCTCTCGCGACGCACAAAGAACAACCCGGTGCTGGTGGGGGCTGCCGGGGTGGGCAAGACGGCCCTGATTCAAGGGCTGGCCCAGCGCATCGTGGCGGGCAAGGTGGCGGACTCCCTCCAGGGTCGCCGCCTCCTGGCCCTGGAGCCCGGCAGTCTCATCGCCGGCGCCAAATACCGCGGGCAATTCGAGGAACGGCTGCGGGCCGTTCTGGAGGAGGTTGCCGTCGCCGATGGTCAGGTGGTGTTGTTCATCGATGAACTCCACACCCTGGTGAACAGCAGCCGCTCCAGCAGTGACGTGGGCAGCTTGCTGAAGCCTGCCCTGGCCCGGGGTGAGTTGCGCTGCATTGCCGCCACCACCATGGAGGAGTACCGACGCAGTGTGGAACAGGATCCGGCTCTGGAGCGACAGTTTCAGCAGGTGCTGGTTCGGGAGCCCTCGCCTCAGGACTGCCTGGCCATTCTCCAAGGCCTGCGGGAGCGCTACGAGCGTCACCACGGCGTCACCATTGCCGACCAAGCCCTGGAGGCCGCTATCCGACTGGGGGACCGCTACATCAACGACCGCTGCTTGCCGGACAAGGCCATTGATCTGATGGACGAGGCGGCAGCCCAACTCAGGCTGGACGCCACCTCCAAACCGGAAATGGTGGAGGAAGCCGAGCAGGATCTGCGCCGTCTGGAACTGGCCCTGGTGGCAGCGGATCAGGCGCCGAAGGCAGAGCGACAGCACCTGGAGAGTCAACGGGCCAGGGCGGCAGCCACAAGCCGGGACCTGTGCCAACGTTGGGAGCAGGACCGCAAGCAGTTGAGCCAACTCAGCCAATGGCGGCAAGAGGAGGAAGATCTACGCCAGCAGATGGCCAAAGCTGAGCAGGAGGGGGATCTGGAGGCGGCAGCGCAGTTACACTACGGAGAGTTGCGGCGCCTGGAGCAGCAGTGCCAGGATTTGGAGGCCCAGCGGCGGGAGGCCCAGCGGCGGGGGGAAACCCTGTTGCGGGAGCAGGTGGAGGATCAGGACATTGCCGAAGTTGTGGGCCGCCGGACGGGCATCCCCCTGCAACGGCTCATGGCGGGGGAGCGGCAGAAGCTGCTCACCCTTGACCAGACCTTGTCCCGGCGGGTCCTGGGACAGCCGGCCGCGGTGGGAGCGGTCACTGCCGCCATTCGTCGCGCCCGGGCCGGAATGAAGGACGTACGGCGCCCCGTGGGCTCTTTTCTCTTCCTGGGACCCACCGGCGTGGGCAAGACGGAACTGGCCCGGGCCTTGGCGGCGGCCCTGTTCGATCAGGATGATGCCCTGGTGCGGCTGGACATGTCGGAGTACATGGAGCGCAACGCGGTGGCGCGCCTGCTGGGGGCGCCGCCAGGGTACGTGGGCTACGAGGAGGGGGGACAGCTCACGGAAGCCATTCGCCTGCGCCCCTATGCGGTGGTGCTCCTCGATGAGGTGGAAAAGGCCCATCCCGACGTGTTTAACCTGCTGCTCCAGGTGCTGGACGACGGCCGCTTGACGGACTCCCAGGGCCGCGCCATCGATTTTCGTCACACGGTCCTGGTGATGACCAGTAACCTCGCCAGCCGCCAGATCCTCGCGGCCAGCAGTGGGGCGGACGGGGAGCAGGGACTGGAGGCAGCCATTGACCAGGCCCTCAAGGCAAAATTCCGCCCGGAATTCCTCAACCGGATTGACGAGGTGGTCCGTTTCCGCCCCCTGGGACCGGAGCAGATCCACCCCATTGTGGAACTCCAGATCCAGGAGCTCGGGCAGCGGCTGGCGGAACAGAATCTCCACTTACAGGTGGATGGGGAGGTGGTGAAGGCCCTGGCTCGGGATGGATACGATCCGGAGTTCGGAGCGCGCCCGTTGCGCCGTCTGCTGCGGCGGCGCCTGGAAAATCCCCTTGCCATGGAAGTTCTGGGGGAGCGTTTCACTGATGCACACGGGGTGCGCGTGCAGCTCTGCGGTGATGGAGCCCTGGAGTTCGTTGCCCTGCGCTAAGGCGTCTTTACCGTTAAAGTGGCGCAGCAGAACCACAACCTGATTCCGATTTGTCTGGCCAGTCCAATTCCAGCGCTGTCCCCTCTCCAGAGGCTGGCTCCCCGGTGGAGGAACCTGCTGTTCGTCAGCCGTTCTTCTCCCAGGTCCTGGCGGAGTTGGGGCGGGTGGTGTGGCCCAGCCGTCAACAATTGCTCAGTGAGTCCGTCTCCGTCATTCTGATGGTGGCCATGTCGGCGGCAGTGGTGGCGGCCTCCAATCGTTTGTTCTCCTGGATTGCGAACCGGGTCTTCCTCGGTTGAGTTCCTTCCTCTCCAAATCCATACATGGCGTCCGAATCCTCCCCCCCCACTGACAGGCCGGAATCCGTCCAGCCCCCGCAGCACTCAAGTCACGAGAAGGCAGCCCGTTGGTACGGGGTGCAGGTGGCCTCCAGTTGCGAGAAAAACGTCAAGGCCACCCTTGAGCAGCGGGCCATCACCTTGGGGGTGGGCAATCGCATCCTGGAAATCGCGATCCCCCAAACACCCGCCATCAAGGTGAAAAAAGACGGCAACCGCCAGGTCATCGAGGAGAAGGTCTTCCCCGGTTACGTGCTGGTGCGCATGGTGCTGGATGATGAAACCCAGTCTGCGGTGCGCACCACACCCAACGTCATCAATTTTGTTGGCGCCGAGGAGCGGCGGGCCACCGGCAGAGGTCGTGGTCACGTAAAGCCCATGCCTCTCACCCAAAAGGAGGTGAACCGTATCTTCCGCCGCACCCAGGAGCGGAAGCCCACGGTGAAGGTCCACCTCACCGAGGGGGATCGAATCCAGGTGGTTGATGGGCCGTTCAAGGACTTTGAAGGAGAGGTGATCGAGGTGTCCGGGGAGCGCAACAGGCTCAAGGCGCTGCTCTCCATCTTTGGCCGCGATACCCCTGTGGAGTTGGAGTTCTCCCAGGTGTCCAAGCAGGAGTGAGCCGTTCCGGCTTTAAGGTATTCCCCTCTCCTTGTTTCTCCGACCTCGTTCGGTCCCCCATCGTTATGGCAAAGAAAGTCACGGCGCTGATCAAGCTGGCGCTCAACGCAGGCAAAGCCAATCCGGCGCCTCCCGTGGGTCCCGCCCTGGGCCAACACGGGGTGAACATCATGGCGTTCTGCAAGGAGTACAACGCCAAAACCCAGGACAAGACGGGGATGGTCATCCCCGTGGAGATTTCGGTCTACGAGGACCGGAGCTTCTCCCTGGTGCTCAAAACCCCCCCGGCATCCGTGCTCATCAGCAAGGCGGCCAACATTGAAAAGGGCTCCGGCCATTCCTCCAAGGGCCAGGCCGGCAGCATCACCACGGCCCAGCTTGAGGAGATCGCCAAGACCAAACTACCCGACCTCAACTGCCACACCGTGGAGTCCGCCATGCGGGTCATTGCCGGCACAGCCCGCAACATGGGCGTGGCCGTGCAGGACTGACGCCACCCGGGCTTACCCCTAGAATCACCCCTTCACCCCTGTGGGGAGAACTGACGTAGGGCAGTTCGTTTGCACCCCAACCCGAAAACCCATGCCAAAACCATCCCAACGTCTTGTTGCCGCTAGCGCCAAAGTGGAGCAACAGGTCTATGAGCCCCGTGCCGCCTTGGCCCTGGTGAAGGAGAACGCCACGGCCAGGTTCGACGAAACCATGGAGGCCCATGCCCGCCTGGGCATCAACCCCAAATACGCGGACCAGCAGTTGCGCACCACGGTGGTCCTGCCCAGGGGCACGGGCCAGAAGGTGCGGGTGGCCGTGATCACCCGGGGCGAACAGTTGGCCGTGGCCAAGGCTGCCGGCGCCGACCTGGTGGGGGAAGAGGACCTGATCAACGCCATTGCCGGCGGCGCCATGGACTTTGATCTGCTGCTGGCAACGCCGGACATGATGCCCAAGGTGGCCCGACTGGGCAGGGTTCTGGGTCCTCGGGGATTGATGCCCAACCCCAAAACCGGGACCGTCACCAGCAACTTGCAGTCCTCCATCAAGGAATTCCAGGCGGGCAAGCTGGAGATGCGCGCCGACAAGACGGGCATTGTGCACGTGCGTTTTGGTAAGGCCAGCTTTCCCCCCGAGCATCTGCTGGTGAACTTGAAAGCCGTGCAGGACGCCGTGGACCGCAACAAGCCCAGTGGGGCCAAGGGCCGCTATTGGAAAAGCCTTTACGTCAGCTCCAGCATGGGACCCTCCGTGGAGATTGACGTGCCGGCACTCCAGGATCTTGTGGTGGAAGACGCAGGCTGAGGCATTGGGGCAGGGTCCTGTGTAGACTGTTGCCCTCTGGTGAACGCCAGAGTCAGGGCACCCACCCTGAGTAGCGTCTGAGCCGCCATAGGTGACTCCGGTGCAAACCGAAGACAGCAGGCACCGTCCGCCTACGGATGGGTAATTCCTGCCCAGGTCTGCGCAACTGTAGAGCCGGCGCCTCCCAAGGGCGTTCAGGCGTCATCAGATTTCGTTGACCTTGTGTTCGGGGCGGGTGTCTGCTGTTGTCCCGCCGCTACCAAATCATGGGTCGCACACTAGAGAGCAAGCAACAGGTGGTTGCCCAGCTCCGCCAGCTTCTGGATGAAGCCGACCTGGCCCTGGTGCTGGATTACAAGGGCCTCTCCGTCAAGGAGATGGTCGATCTGCGCTCCCGATTGCGGGAGCACTCCAGCATCTGCAAGGTGGCCAAGAACAGCTTGATGCGCCAGGCCATTGGCACGGATCCTGCCTGGACAGGTCTGGATCCCCTGCTCACGGGCGCCAACGCCTTCGTCCTCGTGAAGGACGACGTGAGCGGCGCCATCAAAGCCCTGCAAGCCTTCCAACAGGAGATCAAAAAGTCGGACATCAAGGGTGGCCTGCTGGAAGGCCGTCTTTTGTCTGAGGAAGATCTCAAGGCGGTTGGCAAGCTTCCCTCCCGGGAGGTACTCATTGCCCAGGTTGCCGGCTCCCTCAACGGTGTTGCCACCAAGTTGGCCATGGCCATCAAGGAAGTTCCCGCCGGCCTTGCTCGGGCTCTACAGCGCCATGCCGACGGTGAGGCGTCTTCCCCTCCACCGGCGGGCTGAGATCCGCACTTCTCTTCTCCCTTTGTCCCTGAATTTCAACCATGTCTACCCAAACCGACCAGATCCTCGAGTCTCTCAAGTCGTTGTCGTTGCTGGAAGCTGCTGAGCTGGTCAAGCAAATTGAGGAGGCTTTTGGTGTGTCTGCCGCTGCATCAGCCGGTGTGGTGATGGCCGCCCCTGGCGCCGCCGCCCCTGGCGCCGAGGCGGCCGAGCCCGCTGAGGAGCAAACCGAATTTGCCGTTCATCTGGAGGGCTTTGAAGCCGCCGCCAAGATCAAGGTGCTCAAGGCGGTGCGGGAGGCCACAGGCCTGGGTCTGGCGGAAGCCAAGACCCTGGTGGAAAAAGCCCCCACCCTGGTCAAGGAAGGGCTGCCCAAGGAAGCTGCCGAAGACCTCCAGAAGAAGATCGAAGCCGTTGGCGGCAAAGTGGCTGTCAAGTAGCCCCCAATCTCCTGAGGGCTAAAAGAAAAGTCCCCTGCCATCGGCAGGGGACTTGAGTTGAGTCAGGCTTGAGGAGTCTATCCTTCGTTTCGACCCTTAGCCTGAGCACACTCCTCACACAGTTGATAAGGATACACGAGTTGGATGGCTTTGTCCAGCCCCCGTCAACAACTCCTTTCAGGTCAACAAGCCTGAGCGCCCACTAACCTCGTCATGACCAAGCCCCGTTTGATCACCGCTGCTTGTGACGGGGCCTGCAGCGGCAATCCCGGTCCTGGAGGCTGGGCCTATCTGCTGCGCTTCGATGACGGTCGCGTGGAGGAGGGGGGCGGCTCCTGCGAGAACACCACCAACAACCGCATGGAGATGCAGGCCGCCCTGGAGCTCCTCAAACGCATCGCCCAGGAGCCACGCCAGCCCGGGTTCACCATCCGCACCGACAGCAAATACCTGATTCAGGGCTTCAGCCAGTGGCTCAAGGGCTGGAAACAGAGGGGGTGGAAGAAAGCCGATGGAAAGCCTGTCCTCAACCGGGATCTCTGGGAGAAACTGGACCGGGCGCGCCTGCCGGGGGTGGCGTTGACCCACGTCAAGGGCCACAGCGGTGATGCGGATAACGAACGGGTGGACGCCATCGCCGTTGCCTTCAGGGACGGGAAGCAGCCCGCGCTGCACTCGGGATCCCAGGAGTCCACGTCCCATCCGCCGGATGCGGGTGCGCCCATGGATCTTGAACCGGCCCCACCGCCGTTGCAGCAGTTGCTAAGTCGGCTGGAGATGGCAGACCGTTTGGCGGCGGGAGGCTACGGCCTCACCATGGCCGAGCTGGCCCAGTTGCTGGAGATGCCCAGGATCGAGGAGGAGTTGGGCCAACACCGGCAGCCCTGGAGATGGCGGGACTGGCAGGTGCTCCCCTGCCCTGACGGGCGCTGGCGGCTGCAACGCCAACCGCTGGACATGCTGGACATGTAAGTGTCGGTGAGCACGAACGTCGGTAGCAAGCATCCCCATGACTGCAGACGATCCCTACCAGCGGTTCATCGGACCCATGTTGGCCAGGGACGATGGGCCGGATCCCGAACTCATGAGTCAACTGAGCCTGCGGGCCCTGGCCTGGGCAGCGCGGGGACGGCGGTGGCCCCCATGGCGGGGAATGCTGGCCAGCACCGCGGCCGTGCTGCAACGGCAGGACCCGCGGCTACAACAGCACTGTCTGGGACTCACCTTCCCCAATCCCCTGGGACTGGCGGCAGGGTTTGACAAGAACGGCGTGGCGGGCGCCATCTGGCACTGCTTCGGTTTTGGCTTTGCGGAGCTGGGCACCATGACGGCCCTGCCCCAGCGGGGCAATCCGCGCCCGCGTCTCTTCCGTCTGGCGGCGGAGCAGGCCGCCCTCAACCGCATGGGTTTCAACAACCACGGTTCACTGCGGGCCGCCACTGTGCTGACGGAGCAGCAGTTGCCACCGCCGGGCCAGCGACCGGCCTTGTTGGGGCTCAACATCGGCAAATCCCGGGCCACACCCATGGCGGCGGCAATGGAGGACTACGCCGTCAGCTACGGCCGCCTGGCGCCCCTTGCGGACTACGTGGTGATCAACGTGTCTTCCCCCAACACCCCCGGCCTCCGGGAGTTGCAAAGCGTGGAGGCGTTGAGCCAACTGATCAGCCGCCTCCAGGCCACGCCACTGCCCAGTCTGCGCCCACCCCTGTTGGTGAAAATTGCCCCTGACCTGACCGATGGCCAGTTGTTGGAGTTGGCGGAGCTGGCCCTGGACCTGCACCGGCAGGGCCAGTTGGCGGGGGTGATCGCCAACAACACCAGTCTGGATCGCCATGGCCTGGAGACGCGACGCCTGATGACGGGCCGCACCCTGGCGGCGGAGGCCGGTGGCCTCAGCGGAGCGCCGATCCGGTCCCGCTCCCTGGCGGTGCTGCGCCGGCTGTGGAGCCACCTTCAGGGCCGTGTGCCCCTGGTTGGGGTGGGGGGCATCGACTCTCCCCAAGCCGCATGGGAGCGGCTGGCCGCCGGCGCCAGCCTGCTGCAGCTCTACACCGGCTGGATCTACCAGGGCCCCCAGTTGGTGCCGGTGGTGCTGGAGGGGTTGCTCAAGCAACTGGATGGCCATGGTCTTGACACTGTGGCCGATGTGGTGGGAACGGAACTGCCATGGTTGCCGTAACGGGGGAACCCTTGTGGGGAACCCGGTCTCGTAACCATGGTTTTGGATCACCTTGCCGACAGGTTTCAGCAGGCCCGCCGCTGGTTGACGGCCACCACCGTGGCCATGGAGGCCAGTGACCAGGGGGTGGTTGTGTTGCGCATGATCCCTTCGGGGAAGGGACAGGCTCCCCGGATCACGGACTGCGCCGTAGCCGCCCTGCCCGAGGGGTTCATCACGGCAGGGGTTCCCCAGGAGCCCGAGGCCCTGGGCCACTTCATCCGTGATCTGCTGGACGAAGGAGACGTTCCGGTGCGGGACGTGGCGCTGGATCTACCACCCCCCTGCTGCCAGGCACGGCTCCTGCGGCTGCCGGAGACCATCCCGGCCGCGGCGCTGCCCCAACTGGTGCGCAAGCTGGGTACGGACGAGGGATTTCCCATGGCCGTGGGCCAAGCGCAAATTGCCACGCTGCCCTTCTCCCCGCAGGCTGCCACGGGGTTGCAACCCGTGCTACTGATTGGCTGTGAGCGCTCCACGGTGGCGGCCTGGATCCGGACCATGGCAGCGGCCGGACTGAGCCTGCGGCGGCTGGGCTGGGCCCAGACCACATTGCTGCAAGCCTTGCAGGGGCTGCAACCCCTGTTTGGCCATCTGGAACTGGTGGGTCTGCTGGATCTTCAGCCGGGGACCGGTTGGCTCACCCTGGTGCTGGATGGGGTGCCCTACGCCATGACATCCCTCCCCGGCCTGCCCGATGCCGGGTTTCATGAACGCTTCCAGCAACAACTGGAAGGAGAGGAACCAAGCCCGGACGGGAACCTGCTCCCCCTCGATCTGCAAGCCTCCCACGCCTTGGTGTGGACCTTGATCGACGCAGTGGAGACGGCGCAACAGCACCATGGCCACGCCCACATGGCCCAGCTTTACCTGGCTGGGCCCGGCAGCGCCTATCCCCGCATTGCCCAGCAGATTGCGGAGCAGTCGGGTTGGCCCACAGCCCTGCTGGATCCCATGGCGCTGCTGAACGTCCACCACCCTCTCCCCCCGGAGGCCGTGGTGGGCTCCGCCATGGCCCGGTTGGTGACCACCGCCATGGAGGACGTCTAAGCCATGGCCAAGGCATCAACAACCCGCTGGCCTGCGGTGGACCTGCTGGCGGAACAGCATCGGGAATCAGGGCTCAACCCGCCCCGACGGCCGGCCGCCGCGCTGGTGTTGTGGCGGGGTGCAGCAGCCGGGCTGGCCCTGCTGGCGGTGGTGGCGGTGCTGGGGGTGGCGGCCACCCGGGAGCGGCTGGCCTGGACCCGGCGGGTGGAGGCCCTGGCGCCGGAGACACGCAAGCATGGGCAGTTGCAGGGCCAGTTGCAGCAGAGCCACCATCACCTGACCCGGTTGCGGCAGAGCAACGGGGCGCTGGTGCAGGCCCTGACCACCCAGCGCCCCCACTCCCTCCTGCTGACGGAGTTGGCGGCCCGAACCCCGCCCGGTGTCCAGTTGCTGGAACTCAACGGCGCGCCGGACGGCATCACCCTCAAGGGGCAAGCGGAGAACTGGCCCCTGGTGAACCTGTTGCAACTGCAATTACAGGCATCGCCCCTGTTCCAACAGGGCGCCGGCGTGCAGGTGAAAGGGCTCCGCCCGACAGCGGCCCCAGGGACGCCCAATCGGGTGAATTTCCAACTCACGGCCCGCTTCCAACCACAACCCCTTCATCAACCGGGACCCCAGCTTCAGCAACGGGAGTCCCGTGGCCTGGCGCAGCGACTCCAGCTTTTGAAGGCCCATGGGCTGCTATCCCCTGTGCAATCCCACACCACCGATGACCAATTTCAGTAACCCTTCGCCACGCAAGCGGCAGTTGACCCAGGAACAGGTGCTGCTGGCCTTCCCCTTGGCAGTGGCAGCGCTGGCGGCCGTGGGGCTGCTCCTGGTGTGGGTGTTGCCCCAGTGGCAGCAGCGCCACGCTCTCATCCAGCGGCGGGATGCCGTTCTGCAACAACAGCAGCAGTTTGGTCAGCAGCGCCACGCCCTTGCCGAGGTACGGCAGCAGGTGCAGCAGGAGGTGAACCGTCAAGCCCAGATTCTGGCGCTCATCGCCCCGACCCGGCAACTGGATACCATGCTCACCGCCGTGGCTGAAGCCGCCCAGGCACGGCAGGTACAGCTTGTGCGCTACGAACCCCGCCAGAGCGTTGGGGGCGCCCCGTCCACCCCTGCTGCCGCCACCGGAGAGAACACACCAGCCAACAGCGACGCAGAGCAGGAGACCGCTGCATCCCCAGGAGATCCTCTGCTGGCCACAGGCCTGCGGAAACAGGAGATTTTGCTCACTTTTGAAGGGGGCTACGGCAACATCCTGGCGGTCCTGCAAAGCCTGGAGTCGTTGCAGCCCCTGGTGGTGGCCCATGACGTGAAACTGGAAGGACGCCCCCCTTCAGCGGACCAGCCCCCATCAACCCAGGCCGCCACCACCCGCATGAACCTGAGGCTGACTGTCTACACGCAGGCACAAGACACCTGATGCCTGACAAGCAGAAGCCCCCCGCCAGCCGCGGGCGTCATTGTGGCTGGTGCTCACCCAAACGAACTGTGGCCTGCTGCATCAAGGCCGCGGGGGTGAGCCGCTCGTAGCGCTCAAACGGTTGGAGGATCCAGGGACTGGCCGGCAACTCCATGGCCCAGAGATGGGGGCGCACGGCGCTGTGGCCTTTCAGCCAGAGCACGGCGGTGGTGAGGGAGTCCGGGTTGATGGACTGGCGCAGCCACGTGGTTGCGGCGCTCAAGGTGGCGCCCGAATCAGCCAGATCATCCACCAGCAGCAGATGGGACCCAAGACGAGGACAGGTGTGGGCCAGGCTCTGCCCCACCCGCACACCGCCCTGCTCCCGACCGTTGGCGCCCCCGTAGCTGCTGATCGCCATCACCACCAGGGGTCGGCTAAAGATTCGCGAGAGGGTATCCCCCACCCGCAGACCCCCTCGGGACAGGGCCACCACCTGGTCGAAGGGGCAGCCGTGGTGATGAACCAGCAGGGCCAGATGCTCAATCAGTGCATGGTATTGGTCCCAACTCACCACCAGCTCCCCGGTGGTGGGATCAACGAAGGGTTTCACGGCCTTGAGCACTTGACGCCATTTTATCCAGGCGGGCGCGGACGGCTTTGAAATCTTCCCAGGTGAGCCATTTGGGTTGCCCCTTTTGCCGCGATGCATTGCGCAGGAGAAACGACGGATGGAAGACGGGCATATAGACCCTGCCGTTCCGTTCAATCCACTGTCCCCGCATCCTGGTGATGCCGGTTTTGATGCCCAGCACCCCCGTCATGGCCGTGGATCCCGCCAGCAGCACCACGGCCGGATTCACCAGTTGAATCTGCCGTTGCAGCCATGGGCGACAGCGGGCCATTTCTTCAGGCGTGGGTTTGCGGTTGCCGGGAGGGCGGCACTTGACCACGTTGCAGATGTAGATGTCCTGCTCCTGGTCAAGGCCCACGCTGGCCAGGATTTGATCCAGCAACTGGCCAGACCGCCCCACAAAGGGGAGGCCCGTTTCGTCTTCATGCTGGCCGGGTCCCTCCCCGATGAGCATGAGCCGCGCCAAGGGATTGCCACGACTGATGACCACGTGGGTGCGGGTGGCGGCCAGACCGCAGCGCTGGCAGTCCACACACTCCCTGGTCAACGCCTCCAGGCTGTCTTCATGGTCCGGTGCCGGGGTGGCTACCGTGGCAGGGGATGGATCCTCCTCCCCGGAGAACAGATCAAGCTGGCTGCGCTGGGTGCCCATGGACCCAGTTTAGGCTGGGCGGCCCCTGGGTTCTGCGGGGGCCGCCCACAACAGCACGGGGTTGCCCTCGGGATCCAGCAGCCATTGCTCCCGACCGAAGGACTCCTCACGGACGGGATCCAGCACCCGCCCCCCCAGGGCCATGGCCCGTTGGCGTGTGTACTCCAAATCGGCGCAACGCAGACAGAGGGCCAGGCCACCGGTCTGCCGAGGTTGGGGGTGCTGGCGTGAAGGGCGATACAACACCATGTCCATCCCCGTGGGGAGATGGATGGTAACGGCGTCTCCTTGAATAGCTGGAACAACGGTGGCGGACTCACCGCCCACAAGATCTGTGTAAAAGCCGGCCAGGCGCCAGGGGTTGTCGCTGGCCAGCACCAAGCAGCAGCGTGGCGCTATCCCATCGGAGCGGTCCTGGTCAACCATGGATGACTCCATGACGGCGGGGGAGCTGGATTACACTCGCAAAAGGTGTCACGAGACGTGGTCGCGAAAACGCATGAAATTTGCCGAGAGGGCCCAACAACTCCGGCCTTCCCTCACTTTGGCCATCAGCGCCAAGGCCCGTGACCTACAGCAGCAGGGGGAGGACGTTTGTAGCCTCAGCACCGGTGAGCCGGATTTTGCGACGCCGTCCTTCATCTGCAGGGCCGCTGAAGAGGCCATGGGGGCTGGCCACACCCGCTACGGCCCAGCGGCGGGGGAGCCCGCCCTGAGGGAGGCCATCGCCAACAAGCTGCAACAGGACAACAAGCTGACCTACGGCCCTGGTGAAATCATGGTCAGCAACGGGGCCAAGCAGGCGCTGTACACCCTGTTCCAGGTGCTGCTGGATCCCGGTGACGAGGTAATTCTTCCGGCGCCCTACTGGCTCAGCTATCCCCCCATGGTCCACCTGGCCGGGGGCCGTAGCGTGATTGTTCCCACCCGCCAGGAGGAGAACCACCAGCTTGGCGCTACAGCCTTGGCGGCGGCCATCACGCCCCGCACCCGGCTGCTGGTGCTCAACAGCCCCACCAACCCGACGGGCACAGTCTATCCGGAGCAGGCCCTGGCGGAGCTGGCCAGCGTGCTGCGCCAGCATCCCCAGGTGGCGGTGGTCAGTGACGAAATCTATGAATACATCCTCTACGACCACAACCGTCACGTGAGTTTTGGCGCCGTGGCCCCGGACTTGGCCGAGCGCACCTTTGTGGTCAACGGTTTTTCCAAGAATTGGGCCATGACGGGCTGGCGGCTGGGTTATCTGGCGGGTCCCCAACCCGTCTTGGGCAAAGCCGTGGCGCTCCAGAGCCAAAGCACCAGCAACGTGTGCAGCTTTGTGCAATATGGGGGCCTGGCGGCGCTGAACGGCTCACGGGAGTGCGTCCACACCATGGTGGCGGCCTTTGCCCAGCGCCGCCGCCTGGTGCTCCAGGCCATGGCCTCCATGGAGCACGTCCATGGCCTGGAGCCACAGGGCGCCTTCTACGCCTTTCTCAACATTGCCGCCACCAAACTGGGTTCCGTTGTGTTTTGCGAGCGGCTTCTGGCGGAGGCCGGCGTGGCCATCGTGCCCGGCGCCGCTTTTGGAGACGACCACACTGTCCGCCTCTCCTTCGCCACGGACATGGCCACTTTGAAACACGGCTTGGAACGTCTGCAGACGTTTCTGACTGGGCTCTAGGGAGGAAATCCAAGGTGGAAATCCATCTTTTGGAGGACGAAGTTTCAGTATTTAGGAGGATGCCGTTGGTCTTGAATTCGTAGAGCGTAAATGGGCTTGCGTAATTCTAATGCCATCCCACGAGACGCCTGACATTGTCACGGAAACACGTCAACTGTTTACCGCATTAATTCAAAGCCGCTGTCAAGATCATAATACATATGAACCAACTTATCTACGCAATCGCATTGTTGAAATGAATGGCCGTCTGGTTCGGCAGGTGGCTGGTCGCATGGTGCATCGTTGCAGTCTGGACTTTGACGAGTTGGTCCAGATTGGCCACCTGGGGTTAATCAAGGCTGTGGAGCGCTTTGATCCCGGCACCGGCTATGCCTTCAGCTCCTTTGCCGTTCCACTGATCCGTGGCGAGATTCTTCACTATCTCAGGGACCATGTGAGCCTCATTCGCGTCTCGCGCCGCTTGCTGGAACTCCATGCCCGGGGCGCCAAATTCCAGGCGGCCATGGCCAACGCCTCGGGGCGGTATCCCACGGAGTCGGAGCTTTGTGCAGCGCTGGAGACCACCCCCATGCGATGGCAGCAAGCCTGTCAGGCCAAGCGCAGTCTGTGGGTCTACAGCCTGGATCAGCACATGGGCGCCTTGGAAGACGAGCGGGAAACCCTGCGGCTGGCGGAGACGCTGTCTACGGAGCCCCAGGAGGAAGACCCCTCTGAACTGTATGCTCATCTGCACGATTTCGTTGCTTGCTTGGGGGCTGATGCTCAGCGGCTCCTCAGGTGGCGCGTTTTTGACGGACTCAGCCATCGGGAACTGGCGCACCGGGAAGGGGTCAGTATGCGGGTGATCAGCCGACGGCTTCATAACACCCTGCAGCAGCTTCAGGATCAACTCAAGCCCGTGGTGGCTGAACCTGCCTACCCGCAGCCACCACGGAAGCGCTGCCCATCAACGCCAGCCCATGCCCACCGCCACGCCCATGGCCAGTAGGGCCGCCACCATGGTGAGGGCAGCGTTGACAAGCTCGTTGGTGAGCCACGTCACGCGCCCCTGCCATGTGGCCCCAATCCAGCTTTCCACCATGGTGGCCATGGTGGCTACCGCAGTCAGGAGCACAAGCTGTCCCAGGAGGCCAGGGCCAATGGGCGGCTTCAGCAGGGCCAGGGCCAGGGCCCCATACAGGACAATGGCCACCACGCCAGCGACCGTACCGGTGATGGTGACGGCCCCCTCCGTCCCTGCCGGCACCGGCTGGAGATTGGTGATCAGCAGGGTGCGTCCCCCCCAGCGCTTGCCAATTTCACTGCCACACGTGTCCCCCAGCTTGGCGGCGAAACTGGCCACAAAGCCCAGGGTCAGCAGAGGTGTTGCCCCAGGCGCCACGGACGTGAGCACGGCCAGGCTCAAGCCCGTTGCCGCGGATCCCCAAAGGTTGCCTGGGCCCCGGCGCCCACCGCGGGCTTCCGCCAACCGGAGCGCCTGCTTACCCTTGAGGCCGAGGCGGGTCACTGCTGAACCCGATGCCAGATAAAGAACAGCGGTGAGCCAGCCGGGCCAGCCCATGGTTCCCCAAAGCATGGTGCCCAACACCCCCCCATGGATCCAGCCTGGTGCGGTGAGAACCGGCAGGCGATGGAGCAGAAGGATGAGCACCCCGTTGACCAGCAGGCCCACCCACCAGGGATCAAGAGATGCAACCCAGACCATGGGGTCAATGTACAGGGCTGCCGTGGGGTGAATCGGCATCCCGTCAGTCCATGGCATGGGGACAGTTTTACGGCTGGCGGCCACTGGTGCCCGCTCCCGTGATTGGCCCTACGATTCCTGGGCCTATGCAGCGCTTGGTATGAGCTTCGTTGCACTACACAACCACAGTGACTACAGCCTCCTGGACGGAGCCTCCCAACTGCCCCAGTTGGTAGCCCGTGCCAAGGCGTTGCAGATGCCCGCCTTGGCCCTCACCGACCATGGGGTGATGTATGGCGCCATTGAGTTACTAAAACTTTGCCACCAAGAGGGCATCAAGCCCATTATCGGCAATGAAATGTATATCATGAACGGCTCTATAACAGCACCACAAGAAAAGCGAGAGCGGCGCTACCATTTAGTTGTTCTAGCAAAGAACGATCAAGGCTACCGTAATCTGGTTAAGCTAACCAGCATCAGTCATTTACAAGGAATGCGTGGCAGAGGAATTTTTAGCCGACCCTGTATTGATAAAGACTTATTGAAAAAGCATAAGGAAGGACTGATCATTGCCACGGCGTGTCTTGGCGGCGAAATCCCGCAGGCGATTTTGCGGGGGCGATTGGACGTGGCCCGCCAAGTGGCCACCTGGTACCGGGATTGCTTTGGCGAGGACTTCTACTTGGAAATCCAGGACCATGGTTCCCATGAAGATAGAACCGTGAACACACAGATTGTCAAAATTGCCCAGGAGCTTGGCATTGAAATCATTGCCACAAACGATGCCCATTATCTCAGCAATCAAGACGTGGAAGCCCATGACACCTTACTCTGCGTTCTTACCGGCAAGATGGTGACAGACGAGAAACGGCTCCGTTATACAGGAACAGAGTATCTCAAATCTCCAGAAGAGATGGCCTGCCTGTTTCAAGATCACCTGGAGCCACAGGTAATTGAGCGGGCCTTGGCCAACACCTTGGCCGTGGCCGACAAGGTGGAAGACTACGATATTCTTGGCAAATGCCGGATGCCTGATTTCCCCCATTTACCGGAGCAGGCCAGGCCCATTGACCATCTCCGCCAAGTGAGCCGTGATGGTCTTCAGCAGCGTCTTCAGCAGCCCAATTGGGATGCCGTTGTCTCCCAGCACAGCACCTACGCGGAGCGGCTGGGACGGGAGTTGGACATCATTGAACGCATGGGATTCCCCACCTACTTCCTGGTGGTGTGGGACTACATTCGCTTTGCGCGCCTTCGAGGGATTTCCGTGGGTCCTGGCCGAGGCTCGGCAGCAGGATCTCTCGTGGCTTTTGCCCTGGAAATCACCAACATTGACCCAGTGTATCATGGCCTTCTCTTTGAACGTTTTCTGAATCCTGAACGCAAATCCATGCCTGATATTGATACAGACTTCTGTATTGAACGCCGCAGCGAGGTGATTGACTATGTCACCAAGTTGTATGGAGAGGATCGTGTGGCGCAAATCATCACGTTCAACCGCATGACGTCCAAAGCTGTCCTCAAGGATGTGGCCCGGGTTCTGGATATATCCTACGGGGAAGCCGACCGGCTGGCGAAGTTGATCCCTGTGGTTCGTGGAAAACCTGCAAAGCTTAAAGCCATGATCAGTGCCGAAAGTCCAGCGCCAGAGTTTCGAGAGAAATACAAGAAAGATGAAAAAGTTCGCCGTTGGATTGACCTGGCTCTCCGCATTGAGGGCACCAACAAAACCTATGGCGTCCATGCCGCTGGCGTGGTGATCGGTGCGGATCCCCTTGATGAACTTGTGCCCCTGCAGCGCAGTAACGAAGGTCAGGTGATTACCCAATACCCCATGGACGACGTGGAATCCATGGGACTTCTCAAGATGGATTTTCTGGGCCTGAAGACCCTCACCATGATCGACAAAGCTCTGGAATTAATTCAACAAACCCAAGGCGACAAACTGGATCTCTATAATCTCCCCCAGGAAGACAAGATCACCTATGACTTGTTGTCTAAAGGGGATCTGGAAGGCATTTTCCAATTGGAGTCCGGCGGCATGCGCCAGGTTGTGCGTGATCTACGGCCGTCCTCGCTTGAAGATGTCTCCTCTATCCTGGCCCTCTACCGACCTGGCCCACTGGACGCAGGGCTGATTCCCAAATTCATCAACCGCAAGCATGGGCGCGAAGACACTCATGTTGCCCATGGGAAGCTGCAGCCCATTCTGGAAGAGACCTACGGCATCATGGTCTATCAGGAGCAGATCATGCGCATTGCTCAGGATCTGGCGGGATACTCCCTGGGACAGGCGGACCTGCTGCGCCGGGCCATGGGCAAAAAGAAAATTGCCGAGATGGAAAAACACCGCACCATCTTCATCAGTGGAGCCAAAGACCATGGCGTAGACAAACGAATTGCCAGTGAATTGTTTGATCAGATGGTTCTATTCGCTGAGTATTGCTTTAACAAGAGTCATTCGGCCGCCTACGGTGCCGTCACCTATCAGACAGCATACCTCAAGGCCAACTATCCTGTTGCCTACATGGCAGCCCTGCTGACAGTCAATTCGGGAAGTAGTGACAAGGTACAGCGTTACATTGCCAACTGTACTGCGATGGGCATTGAAGTCTTACGGCCCGATATCAATGAATCGGGTTTGGACTTCACTCCCGTTGGCCAGCGGATCCGCTTTGGTCTGGGTGCCGTGAAAAACTTGGGGGAAGGGGCCGTCAAGCAAATCCTGAACAGCCGTAACCAGGATGGCTCCTTCCGTTCCCTGGCTGATCTTTGTGACCGATTGCCCATGGGTTTGCTCAACAAGCGGGCACTGGAAGCCTTGATCCACAGTGGCGCCCTTGACGCCCTTGAGCCCCAGGCCAACCGGGCCCAGTTGGCGGCTGATATGGAGTTGGTGGTCAGTTGGGCCAGCGACCGGGCCAAGGATCGGGCCAGCGGCCAGGGCAACATCTTTGACCTTGCTTCCACCTCCACCGACTCTCTCACCACCCACCTGGAGAGCGCACCCAAAGCCGCAGCCACCCGAGAATACGATCTGCGTCGGAAACTGCGGCTGGAAAAGGAGGTTGTGGGCTTTTACCTCTCGGATCATCCCCTGAAACCACTGTCGGAACCCGCCCGCCTACTGGCCCCCATCAGCCTTGTCGAGCTGGACCAGTTACCGGACAAGCGTAAGGTGAGTGCCATTGTCATGGTGTCTGCCCTCAAGGTGGTCACCACCCGCAAAGGAGACCCCATGGGGGTGTTGACGGTGGAGGATCTGAGCGGAAGCTGTGAGGCGGTGGTGTTCCCCAAAACCTACGCCCAGCTTGGTCAATACCTGAATGAGGACACCCGCTTGTTGCTGTGGGCCACCGTGGATCGCCGTGACGAGCAGGTGCAACTGATTATTGACGACTGCTCCGTCGTGGAGGACCTCAACCTGGTTTTGGTGACCCTGGAGGCCCGACAGGCCGGTGATCTTGCCTACCAGACAAAGCTGCGCACGTGCCTGCAAGGCCAAAGCGGCCAGGAGCGGATTCCAGCCAAAAGCCCGGTGATCCTTGAGCTGCGTGACAAGAATTCTCGACGCCGCTATGTGCGTGTTGGCCAGCAGTTTCGTGTCTGCGATTCCGAGGCAACCGTCAAGGCACTGAACCAGGCACACTTTGCGGCCCGGTGCCGCCCCCTCATGAAGTCCTTGGCTTAGGGGGAGTCACCAGCGGACTCTGAAACGATGAATCAAGAAAGCTGACTAAGGACTGCTCTAGCCCTTTGGTCAGGGCGTGGCAAGGCAAAATGGGGAGTGAACCTGCGTGGCTATTTCCCATGTATACAGACTTCACCGCAGCTATCCTGCTCTTGCTCACCGCAGTTCCCTTGGCGGCCGTGGTCGTTGCCGCTGGCTACTGGGCCTATCGGCAGAGGAAGCTGGGCAACGAGCAAGTGTCGGAGCAGCGCTGAAAGGGGTCCATGGCGCCAGGCCGTTAGCGATCCCGTTTCGTGGTGCGCAGTGAGGCACGCAACCGTTGAAGGTTTCTGCCAAACTGCTCCAACCCGAAAAGGGAACCTGGCCCATCGTCCCAACTGGCGGATAGCACCCCGTAGCTGAGGCCCAACAGGCCCAGCGCAAAAAACACGCCCGACACCCCAATGGTGACAATGGGCTCAATCCGCATGATCTCCTGGCTCATCAGCACGTAGCTGAGCACAAACACCCCCATGGCCAACAGGGTGGGCACTCCGCTCAGCAGGAGAACACGCCGCACCATCCGTCCGGAGACATGGTCGGGAATGGCAGACCGGCGGGTTGTCGCTTTATCCGCCGAGTTCTGCGGGGGAGGTGTTTTCTCAACCGTCCTCTTGTAAGCCCCCCCCCCAGCCTCCTGCGATCCGCCAAATCCTTTAGCTGGTGCAGCCTTTGCCATGGAGCTAGCCCCTGAGCTTCAGGCGTTGGATCAACTCCCGATAGGCCCCATCATCCCGCTGGCGGATGTAGCTGAGCAGTCGTTTGCGGCGCCCAATCATCTTGAGCAGACCTTGGCGGGAGGCGTAATCCTGATTGTTGCGTTGCAGATGCCGGCTCAACTGGTTGATGCGCTCGCTCAGCATGGCCACCTGCACCGGCGCTGAGCCGGTGTCCGTGCCATGGATCTGGTAGTCGTTAATCAGGGCCTGCTTCGTGGCCACCGTGAGGGCCATGGAAATCCTTACGTGAAACGAGATTGAGGTGAAAGCATAGCTCACCCTCACCCATGACCTTGCTGGCGGCAGGCCAGCCAGCGCAGGCAGCCACGGATCCAGTCCTCCGGGCTGGCATCCTGGCTCTCCGCATCCTGGTCCACCGCCACGGCCGCCAGCGCCTGATGCACCTCCCCGGGTTCATAGCCCAAAGCCGTCAGGGTCAACTCCACGTCCTGCCGCAGTGCCCCTGCCGGCAGGGGCACTGCATCCATCAGCGCCACCTCCTCGCCTTGGCCAAAGCGCTCCGCCAGCTTGCGGCGCAACTCCACCGCCAACCGCTCCGCACTGCGGCGCCCCACCCCCGGCGCCTGGCTGAGGCGTTTCAGGTCCGCCTGCACCAGGGTCTGCACCAACTCGGGCAAGGGGAAAAACCCCAGCAACCCGAGGGCCAGTTGGGGGCCGACGCCACTGACACTGATGAGTTCACGAAACAACTCCCGCTCCGCGTCGGTCTCAAAGCCAAAGAGCAGCCAGCCGTCCTCCCGCACCTGCAGATGCGTGAACAGGGCCAGTTGCCGGGGACCATCCGACCGCTGCGGCAGTCCCCTCACATGGCTGTGGAAGCGCTGGTGCAGCACCACCTCATAACCGATGCCATGGCACACCAGCAACACCCCCTGGCGGGCGCCCCGCTGCCAGAACTGGCGCACCTCCCCTTCCAGCCAGCCAATCATGGCCGATTTCAACCTGGGATCAGCCTAACTTGACGGCCCGAAAACGCAGCCGCACGTAATCCACCGTCCACAGGCCATCGGCATTGCAGAGCCGTGAAGCAGTTCGCTTGCTCACCTCATCCACAACGGCCTGCCGCGTTGCTGGATCCAGACCATCCAGGAATGTTGCCGCGAAGGTGTCCAGCCACTGGCTGAGGGGTCCCGGCAGCGGGGTGGGACGAGGGAACAACCGGATCTCGGTGACCTGAAACCCATGGTCTTCCAGCAGGTGGCGGTACCCATCAGCCGTGGGAAAAAACCACGAATCCCGGGACGCTGCATCGATTCCGTGGCAGTGCAGTGCCTGATGAAGGGCCTGCCGCACCGTGGCGATGTTGCCAGCGCCGCCCAACTCACCCACAAATCGACCGCCGTCCCGCAGCAGGCGCCGCACATTGGCAATCACTGCTGCTGCTTCGGGAATCCAGTGCAGCACTGCGTTGGAGAACACCGCATCAAAGCTTCCCGCCCATAGCTTCAGACCCAGCAAATGGCGTGCGTCCGCTTGCACGGCAGAGAGTCCACGCTGCCGTGTCGCCTTCACGAAGCCGGCATCCCGATCCACCCCCAGCACGTTGCAGCCGCAAGCGGCCATGTGGGCGGTGAGTATGCCGTCACCACAGCCCAGGTCCAGCACCCGCTCCCCAGGGCGTGGGTCCAAAAGCCCCATCACGTCCCGGCCAAGCGCCGGGACGTAAGCAGCCCAGCACCTGTAGCAATCGGGATCCCAGCGCTGTTGGTCAGCATTCATGGTTGCCTCCACACACAATGGAGATTGGTGATCGGAGCGACGGTGATGAGGCCAGATATCCGCAGGACGATCTCCATGCCGTCATGGGGGCGGGTGGTCAAGAGAGCTTTACCCATCAAGATGGCACACCTTGACAAAAAAGACAGACTGCTCAGCCAACGGACCAGCAATCCAGGACAGGCCTGAAGGAATGGGCGATACTGGATTTGAACCAGTGACTCCACCGATGTCAACGGTGTGCTCTACCCCTGAGCTAATCGCCCCTTGAACCGGCGGCAGAAGGAGTGTAGCAGAGCAGTTCTCAGCCGTGGTGCTAGCCTGAACCAGGCTGCCTCAGCCCTCAGCGGCGCAGGAGTTGCAGGCGCCAGCGCTGACGGCGGGTGAGCACACGGCTTTGCAGGTGCAGTTCGCCCCGCCCCCGCAACACCACCACGTCCCCCACTTGCAGTTCGGTGTGGGAACGCAACACGGTGCGGCCGTTGAGGCGCACCCGGCCGCCGTTGATGGCCGCCGCCATGCGGGCCCGGGACAACCCCAGCCCGGCTGAAGCAACGGCATCCAGCCGGCAGGAGGCTTCCACGGTGGTGATGGTGCGGGGCTGGCGCGGTTGATGGCGCAGGTGGCTCCAGGGCACGGCACTGGCTTCCACCACCACTGTGCGCACCTGCAGCGAACGGCCAGCCAAGGCCGCCCCACAGGCTGGCGTGGTGATGAGCTGGGCACCGTTGTCTCCCAGGAGAATCACGTCCCCCCAACCCCGCGGATCAACGTCTGTTGTCAACAAGGCCGCCTCAAAATCCTCCAGTTCGGCGGGGTCAAACAGGAAGTTACCTTTCAAGGCCACCAGGGCAAAGTCCATGGGCAGGTCCATGAGGGGCAGCTCCTCCCGGGCCAGCAGCAGCCGCTGCCGTTCAGCGGGGATGATGCCGCCGGAACCACGCCAGTGCAGGCCACTGCGCCGTTGAAGCGCCGGTTCCACGGCAAGGCGCTCCTCCGGGTCGAGAAATCCTGTTGGCTCCGGCTGCCAGCTTCGCAGGGCCACCTCGGCCACCGCCAGCACATGGGCCAGGGCCTCGGCTGGGGTCATGACAGGGCCACCACCGCCTGGGGGCGCACCCGCTGCAGCTCCCTCCACGGCATGCCCTTCCCTGAGGCGGATTCCACCACCAGCAGCCAGAGGCCCTCCTCGCTGCGGTTGCGCAGTTGGCGCAGACGGTCTTCATTGCTGCTGTCCACGTCGGAGCGGGCGGCAAAACTGCCCAGCAGACCGGCCACCAGCCCCAGCAGACCACCGATCAGGCGATTACCCCAAGCTCCGGCAAAGGCAAAGGTGTCCAAACTGGTCATGACGGTGAACGTCACCCCGGCAAAGAAGCCGAAGGGCGCCAACCAGAAGGCCATGGTCCGCTGCAACCGTTGTTGGCGCAGTTGAGGGTTGAGGACCTCCACCTGGTCAAACGGAGTCTCCCCCGGCCCCACCGACTGAAGACGGCCCAGGGGTGTGGGGAGTTGCGCCAGATGGTGGCGGAGGGTACACAGGTCCTGATGGTGGTCAAGCACCACAACAGCAACGGCCATGGGTGGAGGAGGGTCAACCAGTCACTACACTGCACCAACGGCACTACCGCAGGGCGCATGACAAAAGTTTTGGTCTCCGATCCCATTGACCAAGCCGGACTTGACATCCTCTCCCAGGTGGCCCACGTGGACGTGCGCACAGGGCTGCCGGAGGAGGAGTTGGTGAGCGCGATGGCAGATTACGACGCGCTGATGGTCCGCTCCGGAACCCGGGTGACCGCAGCGGTCATTGATGCCGCTCCCCATCTCAAAATTATTGGCCGGGCCGGCGTTGGTGTGGACAACGTTGACGTAACCGCCGCCACACGCCGCGGTGTGCTGGTGGTCAACTCTCCCGAGGGCAACACCGTTGCCGCGGCTGAACACGCCCTGGCCATGATGTTGGCGCTCACCCGCAACATCCCCCAGGCCCATACCAGCACCATGGCCGGTCGCTGGGACCGCAAACGGTACCTGGGCAACGAGTTGTACAAAAAGAGCCTGGGGGTGGTGGGCCTGGGCAAAATTGGCGCCCACGTGGCCAAAATTGCCCAGGCCCTGGGCATGGTGGTGTTGGCCCATGACCCCTTTATCTCCAACGAGCGGGCACAGAAGCTGCAAGTACGCTTGGTGGAACTGACCGCTCTTTTTGAAGAGGCGGACTACATCACCCTGCACATCCCTCGCACCAACGAAACGGCCAACCTGGTGGGAGACAGGCTGCTGAAGCGCATGAAGCCCACGGCACGCCTCATCAACTGTGCCCGGGGCGGCGTTGTGAACGAGGAGGATCTGGCGGATGCACTGCGCAACCACACCATTGCCGGGGCCGCCCTTGATGTTTATGCCAGTGAACCCCTCGCTGACGGGAGCCCCCTCCGCTCCCTGAAGGACAATCTCATTCTCACCCCCCACCTGGGCGCCTCCACCGCCGAGGCACAGGCCAACGTGGCCATTGACGTGGCCGAGCAAATCCGTGACGTTCTGCTGGGACTCCCTGCCCGTAGCGCGGTCAACATTCCCGGTCTGAGTCCTGATCTGATGGAGGAGTTGCGGGCCCATCTGAGCCTGGCCGAGCACCTGGGCCACTGCATCAGCCAACTGGCGGGAGGCAACGTGCAAGAACTGGAAGTGCGCATGCAAGGGGAATTGGCCGCTCAACCCAGCCAGCCTTTGGTCACGGCTTCCCTCAAAGGGCTGCTGAGTTCAGCCTTGGGGGAGCGGATCAATTACGTCAACGCCGGCCTGGAGGCCAAAGGTCGCGGCATCAAGGTGCTGGAGGTGAAGGATGAAGCTTCCCGGGACTACAGCGGGGGCTCTCTTCAGCTCATCTGTCGCAGCAGTTCGGGCCTCCACACGCTCACAGGGGCTGTGTTTTCCGGGGATGAGCTGCGGATCACCAGTGTGGATTCCTTCCCCATCAGCGTGCCTCCCAGCAACCACATGCTCTTTACCCGTCACCGGGATATGCCCGGCATCATTGGCAGGCTGGGCTCCCTGTTGGGACAGCACAACGTGAACATTGCCAGCATGCAGGTGGGGCGGCGCATCATGCGGGGGGATGCGGTGATGGTGTTGAGCGTGGATGATCCAATTCCAGAGAGCCTGTTGGAGGACATCACCAGCATTGACGGCATTCGCGAAGCCCATACCGTCAGCCTCTGACCAGCCGGGGACAATAAGGAGCACTTATCAGCCATGAATCCATCGATTGATCTTGTTGGGAATTTTCCCCTGATGACGTGAGATTGGTAACAGATGGGGGTAAAAGTGTGTCGTCCCGCAGGACCCGGCTCTGCCAGGCTCTGCTCTACAAGCTGAATTCATGGCTTCCTACAAGGTCACCTTCATTAACGAAAGCGAAGGTCTGAACGAGACGATCGACGTCTCGGATGACCAATACATCCTTGATGCAGCGGAGGAAGCAGGGCTTGACCTGCCCTACTCCTGCCGGGCTGGCGCCTGCTCCACCTGTGCCGGCAAGCTCACCAGCGGCACCGTTGACCAATCCGACCAGAGCTTTCTGGATGACGACCAGATCGAGGCAGGCTTTGTGCTGACCTGCGTGGCCTATCCAACGTCGGATTGTGTCATCACCACCCACGCTGAGGAAGACCTTTACTAAGGGTTCCCTTTGGTCAGGGTCGGGCGGTCCATAGACACTGACCAACTGCTCGTTCTCCGAATCACTGCGATGGGACCAACTCGCGCCCTGCTCCCCCACCGCAGCCAGCATCCCAGTCCTGGTGGCCAGTACAGCTTCCAGGTTCTGGGACCCTGCTGTCGTTTGTTCGACCGGGAAGAACTGCCCTGGCCCTGCTGCCGACTGCAATGGCGTAGTAAAGAGCCCAGTTGGCGGCGCATTGGTCGCCGCTTTGTGCCGGATTTGGCCTGCAAGCGCAGTCCCAGCTATGCCGTTGAGCTGCTCCAGCCCGACCTGCGACCCACGGACACTGTTCTCACCCTGTTTGCGGAGCGGCTCAGCCCGGAGTTGCAGGAGTGGTGGTACAGCAGGCCATCCCTTCATCGCAGCGGGGGCTCCATACCCCCCCCCTAGGCATGAAGACCGGGAGAGGGTGGGATCAGAAGTAGATCTTGCCGCCGCCCCAGGACTCTCCCTGGATCTTGGGGGCCACCAGGATGTAGCCGGCAATCAAACGCAGGTCATCATCGGAGAGATCCCGCATCTTCGGGAAGATGTCACTGCTGCGAAGGCTGGGGTGCAGATCGGCAATGGAGTACTCCCCGTCGTAGGAGGTGGGGTCGTTGAGGTAGTCCACCAAACTCTCAATGGAGTTGCGTGGCGGTGTGGCAAGGGCAAGGGTCTCCGGATCCAGGCCAACGTTGTGGTTTGTCTTCGTGATTCCGCTGGCGTGGCAGCTTCCACAGCTCCGGTTAAACGTGGCCCTCCCTGACTTCACCTCGGCTTCTGTCAGAAGGGCTGTGTCGCCTTGGGCATTCTGAGGGACGGTCAACGTGTCCGTGTCCCAGTTGGCCCCATGGGCCGCAGAGGGATTGACCAGCATTGTCAAGGGCAGCAAGAACACCGCCAAGAGCGCACCGCAGCGCCTGGCCATGGAGCCCAGTCCAGTGATGAGGCGGTGCAAAAAGCTGTTCATCGGTGGGTGATGCTGATAGGCCACAATCCCTTGTATCACGCAATTCAGCCTCCTTACCCCCATCGGTCTCAACTCGTCAGAGAGTGTTTCAGAGAGGGGGCAGGGGGGATGGTTCAGGTGTTGATCCGTCTGGTTTCGAGGTGAGTTCCAGGGTGAGAAAGTCCCTGGCCATGATGGTGGCCGGGAAAATGGCACGGGCTTCCGCCAGGAGGTCATCGGGGCCAACAGCTTGTCCAGGCATATAACGGGGGCTGAAGTGGGTTAACGCCAACTGGCCCACTCCGGCAGCCAGGGCCACCTGTGCGGCCATGGTGGTGGTGGAATGGAGCCGCTGCAGGGCCATCTCCCCATCCCTGTGGGCAAACGTGGCTTCGTGAATCAACAGGTCTGCCCCACGGGCCAAGTCCACAGCCCCGTCGCAGAACACCGTGTCGGTGGCATACACCAGACTCACGCCCGGCCGGGGCGGGCCGCAAAGATTGGCGCCCTCGATGGTGTGCCCCCCCACGGCAATGGTTTCACCTCTCTTGAGGCGGCCGTAGAGGGGACCGGGGGGAATGCCCAAGGCCTTAGCTTTCTCCACGTCAAACCGCCCCGAGCTGGGCTTTTGGGCAATGCGGAACCCACTGGCCGGGATGCGGTGCCAGAGGGGGCGAGACTCCACCACCAGATCGTCATCCTCAAAGAGCACGTGCCCTTCCCCGGGAGGGACGTTGGCATGAAAGCGCAGCGGATAGCTCAGGCGGGTGGAGGAGAACCGCAGGGCCGACTCCACAAAGCTTTGCAACGGGGGTGGACCGTACAGGTCTAGGCCTGCCGACGTGCCCGCCATGCCCAGGCTGGCCAGCAGCCCCGGCAACCCGAAGACGTGATCCCCATGCATATGGGTAATGAAGATGCGCCGCAGTTGGGACACCCGCAGGGGACTACGCAGCAGTTGATGCTGGGTGGCCTCGCCACAATCCAGCAACCAGATCTCGCTGCGCTGGGGAAGGCGGACGGCCAGGGACGACACGTTGCGCTGACGGGTTGGAACGCCAGAACTGGTGCCCAGGAAGGTGACCTGCAACGACGTGGAACGGAGGAGCAAAACCATTGTGCGGTGGCCGGCTACATTGGGTCCATGACCAGACAGCATTCGGCCAGGGATCTTTCCCGGCGCATGGAGTCACTGATCTCCAATGCGCAGAACCGCTACCTCACCACGGTGAGGATTGCCTTCCGCGCCAAGCAGCGCCACTTTGACGACTTTGAGGGCCTGCTGGAGGAGAGCGACATCAAACCCGTGCAGCGGGCCATCAATGAACTCTACGACGAGCAACACACCCCAGAGTTGCTGCCCTGATCCTTCTCCCCTTCAACGGGAAGGGGACGGCTGGCGCCTGGCAGTGGATCCTGGCAAGCGTTTTGCGGCCATGGTGGGCGGTGAGGGCTGGGCCTGTGAGTTGCGGGCCGCTGAACTCCAGGCACTGTGCCATGGCGTAGCCGTTCTGGTGCGCCAACACAGTGCCGTTGCCGAGCAGCTCATGGCGGAAGAATCCATCACGATCAACCATGAATCCTGTGGCCTGTGGCTGGAGTTGCGGGGGACGGCAACCTCCTGGTCCCTGCGCTTTCTCCTGGAACCGGACGCAGATCGTGGCTGTGAAGGGGCCTGGTCGGCCCAGGCCAGCCTCCAGTTGGCCATGGCGCTGCAGCACCTGGATGACTCCGGGACACTGCACACCTGGGCCACCCGCCCCCTGGGACCCACCAGTTCCGCATGACAACCGAACCTTGCGGTGGTTCCGGTTCGGCAAGAAGATGGAGACTCTTGCACCGTGTCGCCGTGGACCTCCCAGCCATTCGTGCCGCTCTCTGTGGCCATGACCACGGCAAGCGGTTACAAGCCCTGGTGGCGCTGCGGCGTCACAGCACGGCTGATGCAGAGCCCATCTTGCTGAGGGCGTTGGAGAGCGACACGTTTATCGTCCGCTCCTTTGCCTGCATGGGTCTGGGGCAAAAGCGGACGGAGGCCGGTTTTCAGGCCCTCTTGGAGCGGGCACGGCAAGACAAGGATCCCAACGTGCGGGCAGAGGCCGCCAGTGCGCTCAGTTGGTTCGGCTTTGAGCGCTGCACGTCCCTGTTGCTCAAGCTTTTTTCCCAAGATGATCATTGGCTGGTGCGCCAGAGCATCATTGCGGCATTGTCCGAATGCGGAGATCCCGGCGCCCAGTTGCAAGTGGTGCGCCAGGGTCTTGCGGGTGAGGACGATACGGTGCGCTGCAGCGCGTTGGAGTTATTGGGTGTGCTGGTGGGATCCCCCCTGGAGGGGGAAGCGGAAACACTGCTGCTGGCAGCCAGCCATGACGAGAATCCCTGGATTCGCCTCATCGCGACCCGCACCATGGGCAACTTCCCCGGGGAAGCAGCCCGCCAACGCTGCCTTGCGTTGCGCCAGGATCCCGACCATCGGGTTGTGGCTGCCAGCCTGGAGTCCACGCTCAAATTGGAGAGTGGCCCACGGTCGGAGTTTTCCATCTAGATTTTGATCATCACTAGGGGTGCCGTCATTCTTTGGCGGCTGAGATCACACCCTCCGAACCTGACGCGGTTTGCACCGCCGCAGGGAAGTGAGCCTGTCGTGATCCCGGCTTCTGGTGGGCTCTTTGCAGGATGTCCGATGCGCAGCACATGGGTGGCCCCCCGCCGAGGCCAGGGCAACGTGACCCAGATGCACCATGCCCGTCAGGGGCTGCTGACGGAAGAAATGGACCATGTGGCCAAACGGGAGGACCTCCCCTCTTCTTTGGTCATGGAAGAAGTGGCCCGGGGGCGAATGATCATTCCCGCCAATATCAACCACGTCAATCTGGAGCCCATGGGCATTGGCATTGCGGCCCGCTGCAAGGTCAATGCCAACATCGGCGCCTCTCCCACCACCTCGGACGTGCAGCAGGAGGTGGAGAAACTGAACCTGGCGGTTCGCTACGGGGCCGATACCGTGATGGACCTCTCCACCGGCGGCGTTAACCTGGACGAGGCGCGCACAGCCATCATCCAGGCATCACCCGTGCCCATTGGCACCGTGCCCGTATACCAGGCGCTGGAGAGTGTCCACGGATCGGTTCAGAAGCTGGACGAGGATGATTTTCTCCACATCATTGAAAAGCACTGCCAGCAGGGGGTGGATTATCAGACCATCCATGCCGGCCTCCTCATCGAGCACCTGCCCAAGGTGCGGGGACGCATTACGGGGATTGTGAGCCGTGGGGGCGGCATTCTGGCCCAGTGGATGTTGTATCACCACCGTCAAAACCCTCTTTACACGCGCTTTGACGACGTTTGCGAGATTTTCAAGCGCTACGACTGCAGTTTTTCCCTGGGGGACTCCCTGCGCCCCGGCTGCCAACACGACGCTTCCGATGCAGCCCAGTTGGCGGAACTCCACACCTTGGGAGAGTTGACCCGTCGCGCCTGGGAGCACGACGTTCAGGTGATGGTGGAGGGTCCGGGCCATGTGCCCATGGACCAGATTGAATTTAACGTGCGCAAGCAGATGGAAGAGTGCTCCGAGGCACCCTTCTACGTTCTGGGTCCCCTGGTGACCGACATTGCTCCCGGCTACGACCACATCACCTCGGCCATTGGCGCGGCACTGGCGGGTTGGCATGGAACAGCCATGCTGTGCTACGTGACTCCCAAGGAGCACTTGGGACTGCCCAATGCCGAAGACGTGCGGGAAGGGCTGATCGCCTATAAGATTGCCGCCCACGCCGCAGACATTGCCCGCCACCGTCCCGGAGCCCGGGATCGTGATGATGAGTTAAGCCGGGCGCGCTACGCGTTTGACTGGAACCGCCAGTTTGAACTCTCCCTTGATCCGGAGCGGGCCAGGTCCTACCACGACGAAACCCTGCCGGCCGATATCTATAAACAGGCGGAGTTCTGCTCCATGTGCGGTCCCAAGCACTGCCCCATGCAAACCAAGATCACCGATGAAGACGTGGCGGCCTTGGAGCAGGTGCTGGCCAAGGATCAGGTTGGCTGACCAAAACAACAAAAAAGCTCCCCCGTTGGGGAGCTTCAGGCCGTGGTTCATGACGGAAATCAGCGACGAATCAGCGGATGCAGACTGACTTCTCGTGCAGATCAACGCGGCGACGGTAGGCCAGTTCCTTGGCACGACGGGCGGCCTCTTCGCGGTGCCGCTGCAGATAGTGAACGGTGATGATGGACATGGGATGCACCTCCGGGTTGTGTGGGACAGGGTGCGTTGCTTCGGGCCAAGGGGGCCTTACTTCCGCCTGAGCATCAGGCCAACGAGGGGTAAATAGTAGCATTTGCTACCAAATTCTGGCGAGTGGAGTGGCCTGTTCGTTAAGAAATGGGGCTTGTCTTGGGGTGACAGCCTGGTTTAGAATTATGCTTTGTCTTTGGATCCCATGACTGGGCAGGCCGTAGGCAACAGTGACCGCCGTCTTCATCCTGATGCGCACTCCTCTAGCCTCTTCCAGTCGCCGTTCCTCACATAACCTCGTTGCGCCTTCTCTGCGGGAACAAGGCTTGACCGTGGGGGAACTGGTACTGATTGTGCTGGTCATTCTGGTTGCCGCGGGAGGCGCATGGCTCTTTCTGGGCAGTCAGCAGCCAACCCCCTCCGACGAAACTACGGTGCAGCCCCCAGCCCTCAAGCACCAGCCCTAGGTCAGCCACCCTACAGGGGCACCAGCACTGAGCCTTCCCGGTTCTGGCGAATGCCGATGCACTGGGCATCACGTCGCCACGGTCCAATGCAGCGCTCCAGGTGGGTTGTGCTCAGCAAACACTGTTGCTGCTGGCCAATGGCTTCCAAAAGCAGGAGTTGGCGGTCCGGGTCCAACTCCGCCAGCACGTCGTCCAGCAGCAGCACCGGCGCCTCGCCACTCACTTGCATCACCAGTTCCACCTCGGCCATCTTCAAGGCCAGCACCATGCAGCGCTGCTGGCCGGCGGAGCCATAGCGGCGGGCCGCCTGTCCATTGAGTTGCAGCGCCACTTCATCCCGCTGGGGTCCGATGCGACAGCACCCCACCCGCAATTCCACCTCCCGCTGGTGAGCCAACTGCTGCCGCAAAGCCCCTTGCCACACCACCAGCCCCTGGTTCCCCTGACCCCCGTCAGGTCCTGGGGGAAGATCGGTGCCAGGGCGGTAGAGGAGGTCAAGGGTTTCCTGCTCGCCACTCAGCGTCCTCTGCCACCTCCGGGCCAGGGGCTCGAGCCGCAGCAACGCCCGTTGACGGCGCCGGTGGAGCCGTGCCCCCAGGTTGGCCATCTGCTGGTCATAGGCATCCAGAAGCGCCGTCAGGTGATGATTGGGGGATCTCCCCCCATGGCGTCGCAGCAGGCTGGAGCGCTGCCGCAGCAGCTTGCCGTACCGGGAGAGCAGCTCCCCATAGACGGGTTCCAGTTGCAGCACCACCCGGTCGAGCCATTGACGCCGGACCATGGGCTCACCGCGAATCAGGGCCAGATCCAGGGAGCTGAAGCACACACAACGGAGGGAACCCAGAAGGTCCATTTGGCGGGACAGGGGTTGTTGGTTCCGCCACCCCTGGCGCCCCCCACCCCGGCGCAGATGCAGACCAACGTGGTCCAGCCCGTCAGTCCCGATCCATCCATGGATCCAGCCGCAGGCCTGGCCCAACCGGATCAGGTCCCCATCGCTGGCGGTCCGGTGGGAGCGCAAACTGGCCAGTAGCTCCACAGCTTCAAGAATGTTGGACTTGCCGGCTCCGTTGGGCCCCACAAAAATGACCCGACTGGCCTCCACCTGCAGTGTCGCCGTCCGGTAGCTGCGAAAATGCTGGAGTTCCAGCCTGGATAGGGAGGGCATGGTGGACTAGGATGATGCCCATGGGCATGTAGCTCAGTTGGATAGAGCGTCAGATTCCGGTTCTGAAAGCCGAGGGTTCGAATCCTTCCATGCCCGCTTCCTCAGGCAGGTTCCCTGCACTCCCATGGCCTGAACTCAGAGCCTGAGTTGAAGTGCCATGGCGCGAATCCCGTTGGGGGATTCCAGGAAGCCGAAGCGCTCCAATTCCGGCACGTCTTCTGCCGTGGTCATCATGGAAATGCTGCACCCCGCCAGATCACGGCGCAGCCTCAGCAACATGGACCGCATGAGCAAGTGGATGTAGTGATTCCTGGGCTGAACGTCGTCAAGAACGCACAGGTCCCAAAGGTTCACGTTCAAGGAGCGGTCACTGGTGGCCCGCACCAGACCCACCAACTCGTGGCCCCCCGCACCATCAGGTGCAGGTCGCCAAAGGCTGACCACGAGATCACTGCGCTGCAGCGCCAGGACCACCCGCTCGGTGCTGCGCTCCGGTTGACCACAGGCCTGGAGCAACCGATTGACGGCAGCAGCATCCGGTCGATCCGGATCCTCCAACATCAGCCAGCCTGTTGGCAGAGTCGCTGCCGGTCTGGGTGCTGGCTTGGGCATCGTCATCTCTCCTCAACCTGTGTTGCGCATCCCCGCAGCGATGCCGTTGATGGTGAGCAAGGCGCCCCGCAACAGCTCGCTGCGGCTGTAGGTGCGCTTTTCCTCCTCCTCCCGCAGGGGGGGACGGCGCACCTGTTCCCGCAGTCGACGCAGGAGGGCCACCTGGATAAAGCCCAGCGGCACGATGGTGCAATTTCTCAACTCCACCGACAGCTTAAGACCCGGATCTTCCGCCAGCAGTTCCCGATGGCCGGTGATTTTCAGCACCAGGGAGCGGGTGAGTTCATACTCCTGGCGGATGCGGGCAAAAATGGTCCCAAAGGCGTCCCGATACTTGTCGCTGCTGAGGGAATTCATGTAGTGCTCCGCCAGTTGCAGGTCCACCTTGGCCAGGGTCATCTCCACGTTGGAAATGAGGGTGCGCAGGAAGGGCCAGCGGCCGTAGAGCTCACGGAGCACGTCCAACTGCTCGGGGTGCGCCTGCAACTCCTGGTTCAAGGCAAAACCCACCCCGTACCAACTGGGCAGCAGGAAGCGGCTTTGGGTCCAGCCAAACACCCAGGGAATGGCCCGCAGGCCGGAGAGATCCCTGGCGCCGCCACGGCGCCGAGCGGGACGGGAAGAAATCTGCAGCATGGCAATCTCTTCAATGGGCGTCACCTGCTGGAAAAAAAGCACCAAGTGGGGATTGTCGTGGACCAGGGCTCGGTAGTGGCTGCGAGAGCACTGGGCCAGACGACTCATCAACTCACTCCACTCGCGATGTTCCCCCAGGCGGGACCCCAGCAAGCTGTTCTGGATGACGGCAGAGGTGACGGTTTCCAAGTTATAGAGCGCCAACTCCGGCAAGGCGTACTTGGAGGCCAACACCTCCCCCTGCTCAGTGATCTTGATGCGTCCCTCCAGGGTGCCTCCAGGCTGGGCCAGAATGGCCTGGTAGGCCGGTCCGCCACCCCGTCCCACGGAACCGCCACGGCCGTGGAAGAGCCGCAGATGAATGTCCTGCCCCCGTGCCAGGGCCGCCAGAGCTTGCTGAGCGCGATAAATTTCCCAGTTGCTGGAAAGGAACCCCGAGTCTTTGTTGCTATCGGAATAGCCCAGCATGATTTCCTGCAACAGGCCGTCTTTTTCTGTCCTTTGGCCACAACAGGACAATAGCCCTCGGTAGGTGGACATGCTGAAGAGATCCTCCATCACCCGCGGAGCCCGTTGCAGGTCTTCGACGGTCTCAAACAGGGGAATCACCAGGAGCGACGCCTGATCATCCGGGGCGCTCACCAGACCAGCCTCCTTGGCCAGCACCATCACTTCCAGTACATCGGAGACGCTTTCGCACATGGAGATGATGTAGGTGCGACAGGTGCGCTCGCCAAACTCCAACTGAAGACGTTTGAGCATGCGGAACACGTCAAGCGTCTCACGGGTGCTGTCCTTCCAGACCACTGCGGCAGGCACCAGGGGGCGCCTGGTCTGCAACTCCGTCAGCAACCATTGCACCCGGGCCCCTTCGTCCATGGTGCTGTAGGCCGGCATTTGTAAAAAGCGCGTGATCTCGTCAAGAGCATCACTGTGGCGACTACTCTCCTGCCGCAGATCCAGAGCCGCAAGGGAGAAGCCAAAACTGCTCACCTGCGTCAGCAAGGACTCCAGGCCCGTGTTGCTCAAGCCAGTGTGGAGAAGGCTGTTCTGCAGGAGTTCCAGGTCTTGGCGGAAATCCAGATAGGACCCATAGTGAAGCGGACCGGCCAGCTCCTGGCCCATGGGGGCAATGCTGGAGATATCTTTGGACCGTGGCTGGGGCAAGGGAGAGTCCCAACCCGCTTCATTCAGCGCCTTGTTGCGGGCATGGGTGCGGTGCAGTCGCTCCAGGATGTAACTGAGTTTGAGCCGATAGGGCTCCAGACGGTATCGGGCGGCCAGCCGTTCATAGACTGAGGGGAAGCACAGCCGGTCCAGTTCCAGGGACTCCAGCAGGTCGGTGCCCACCTGACTCCATTGCATGGAGAGGGACAGTTCCGTGCGCAGGGTCTCCACCGCACCGATATAGCGCTCCAGCATGAGCTGGCGCTGATAGCAGGCGGTTCTCCAGGTCACGTCCGGCGTGACGGAGGGGTTGCCGTCCCGATCAGCCCCCACCCAGGAGCCGAAGGTGATGACAGCTTCGCTGTGCAGTTGCACATCCGGATAGCTGCGTTGCAAGACCCGCCGTAGGCGCCCGTTAAACTGGGGCAGCACATCAAAGAGAACCTCCTGAAAATAGAGGAGGGCGTAGTCCACCTCGTCCAGCACGGACGGCTTGAACTGGTGGAGTTCATCGGTACACCACCACAGGCGGATTTCCTGCTCCAACTGACGGCGGATCAACTCCTGATCCTCCCCATGACCAGCGCCGTCCAGTTGCGCGTGTCGCGTCAGAAGATCCGCAACCCGACGCTGCTTATGGCGCACGGTGTGACGCACGATCTCCGTGGGATGGGCCGTAAACACCAAGCGGATATCCATTCTGTTGAGCAGAGTCTCCAACTGACCCGGCGGCACGTTGAGGCAGCGGAGACGGCCAAACAGTGTGCGCAGAGGGATGGGCGCCGAACTGAGAGACAAGGGCGGGGCAAAGGGATTCTCCACAACCGGACCCTTGGCGTAGGCAGCCTGGATGGAGGAGCGATAACGGTCTTCTTCAATTTGCTGCTCAATGATGTTGACCAACTGGAAATACAAGGAGAAGGCCCGGGCAGCAACGATGGCCTCGCTCAAGTCCATGGTGCGCACCAACTCAACGATGGCGTCTGCGCTACCGGCCTCGAAGCACAGTTGCTTGAGGTGGGTCAGGCGGGATGCCACGGCCTGGTCACACTCATAGTTGAGCACGCTGTGCCACAGTTCCTCAACGAGGCCCAGCCGTTCCTGGAGCAACCGCGGTGCGTCAAGCCTCGTTGCAGCAGACGGCTGGTCCGCACCGGGGAGGTCGGCGTGAGATGTACGAGGCGCCAGGATCATGGTGCGGCAAGGGAAGTGGTCGGCGCAACGCAGGCTGTTGTGGGCGTCCCCTCGCACAGGCGCTGGCGTAGCTCACGCTCACGGCTCTCCAGGGATGCAGCCTCTCGCTTGACAATGGCGCGGATGGGCTCTCCGTCTCCATGGAAGCGAAGCCAACGCATGGAGCGGTTCCCTTCTCTCAGGATACTGTGCAGAGGCTGGAGCCAACTCTCCAGACCCAAGGATTTCGCCATCCCCTGTACATGGTGGAGAGACTGGCGTAGCCACTGGGCAGCAGTCAGGGCATGGCCATCCCGCCAGTGGTGCAGTTGGGCCGCAAGGGACTGCCGGGACGCAGCCTGGTCATTGCGGTCCGCCAAGGCTGCGAGAGCATCGGCATCCATGGTGCTGGCCCGGAGTGGATCATGGCGCTCAGGGTCCGCCAACAACTGCAGCAGGCGCAACTCACAAAAGCTGGCAACAGCCAGCAACTCCGGAGGGTCATCCAACAAGTCGCAGATGCGTATCTCCACGCGATCAATCTCGTAGGGTCGACGCCGGCCGTTGGGACGCACTGAACACCACAGATGGCGCACGTTGTGCATGGCCCCCAGGCGCAATTGCTCCTCCATCCACTGGATGTAGTGGCTGTGACGGCGGAAGAGAGGAACCCAGGCGGGCGTAATGGGGAACTGACGCCAGCGTTGGGAGTGGGCGCCCGTCACCCGACCGTCCAGAAAAGGGGAGCAGGCGCTGAGGGCGAGCAACAGGGCACCTTCGCAACGCATGAGCCGACAAGCCGCCATGAGCTGTTCCGGATCGGTAAGTCCAAAGTTCAGATGCACACTGGCCGTGGCCACCCGGGTGCCGTAGGTGCGCTCAATCAAGCCGTGATAGGCATTGGTGGGGTCGGACCGCTCAAAGCGGCGGCTATCCCCCAGGCTGAGGCAACTGCCAGGCAAGAGGGTGAGATCACGTTGCCGCAGCCAGGCACGCAAGGTGTGCCGGGGTTCCAGCAAGTGGTGCAACTGCTGGCGGTAGTCCGCCGAGGGGGGCGTGGCGTACTCCAGGTTGCGGCGATCAGGCTCCAGCATGAAGCCAGGCAGCGCCCGGGCCACATCATCGGCACATCCCACAACGGTGCCATCGGGTCGCCCCGTGAACATCTCCACCTCAAAGCCCTTCAGCAGCAGGGGGGTGGTCATGGATGGTCCACCTCCAGGCAGTTGATGGCCCGCAACATGCCGCAGGCCTTGTTCAGGGTCTCCTCGTATTCCAAAGCGGGCTGAGACTCGCAGACGATTCCCGCACCCGCTTGAACAGAGACGTGCCACTGACCTGGCGCCTGGGGCCTGGCCAGGATGGAGCGAATTGTGATGGCCAGATTGATGGTGCCCTGCAGGTCCATGGAGCCATAGACACCGGAGTAGGGTCCACGGCGGTCCGGCTCCAACCCGTGAATCAACTGCATGGCGCGAATTTTGGGGGCGCCGCTGACGGTTCCCGCAGGGAAACAGGCCACCAGCACATCCAGGGGATCACAGGTCTCCCGCAACTGGCCATGCACTTCCGAGACGAGGTGCATCACGTGGGAATAGCGTTCAATCACCATCAGGTCTTTGAGCTGCACGCTGCCTGGCTGGCAAACCCGACCCAGGTCGTTGCGGGCCAGGTCCACCAGCATCACGTGTTCGGACCGTTCTTTGGGGTCCGCCAGCAACTCCTCGGCCAGCGCCGCATCCGTTGCAGGATCCGGGCTACGGCGTCGGGTACCGGCAATGGGCCGCAAGATGGCCAGCCGCTTTCCGTCATGGTTGCCATCCTCCTGGCGCTCCACCTTGACCATGACCTCGGGACTGGAGCCAATAAGCTGCCAGTTGCCAAAGTTGAAATAGGCCATATAGGGGCTGGGGTTCACCAACCGGAGACTGCGGTAGATGGAAAAGGGCTCGTGGGGAAGCGTGGCCTCCAGGCGCTGGCTGAGCACCAGTTGGAACACGTCTCCAGCCGTGATGTGCTCGTGCGCCTTATGGACGGCTGCTTCAAAATTGGCACGACTGCGGTTGGCTGTTGTAGGCGTCTGCTGAAGCGCTGTGTGCTGCCAGACCAGGGGTTGGGCCTGGCTGGGTGTCAGGATGCAGTGTCGCAACCGCTGGAGCCGGAGTTGGGCATCCGAGCGGGCCAACTCGAGATCCGGCTGATCCTGCAAGTTGATGTAGGAGACTGCCGTCAGCAGCCGACGGGCCTGGTCAAACAGGAGCAAGTGGTCACAGAGCATCCAGAGGCCATCGGGATAATCTCCCTCAGCCGCTGCATGGACAGGGACGGTGGGTTCAATCCAGCGGATCAATTCATAGCCCCACATGCCAAAGAGTTGGCCCAGGGCAGGGCAGCCGGGAATCGGGCTGGCACGGTAGGGCTGCATCTGGCGCCGCAACTGCTCCAGGGGGTTGCCGGAATAGACATCACAGCGACCATCTCGCCAGCGCCGCACACTCCGGTCACCGCGGCTTTCAAACACCCACAGGGGATAGGTGGCCACCACGCTCCAGCGGCCAATATGGACACCACCATCAACGGACTCCAGGAGCACGCCATAGGGGCTACCCGAACTGATGCGCAGCCACGTGGAGACAGGGGTATCCAGATCAGCGGACCACGTGGTCCAGACGGGGAGGAACGTTTCCCCTTGGCTGGCCCGCTGTCTGATGGCTTCGAGACTAATCACGCGCCCTGGGCTCTCCGGGAGAGCCGGGCGGCAGCTTCAGTCGTAGGACTTCTGCCCGGTGAACTTGACGGTGGCAGGGTTGACATTGCTGCCAATGGAGCGAGCGTTGTGGTTGACCATAGGACGGCCTTCGTTCACCTTCTCGGGGAAGACCCCATCCTTGGGATGCAAGTACTCCGTGTCCCCACCAGGGAAGATGCGGTAGATCTTGTAGTCGTTGATTCTGGGCTTGAAGGTGCGCAGGCTGGCGCCCAGGGCCAGACACTGCTCCTTGCGGGCAAAGTACATGATGTTCTCCCCACTGTGCATGAGGGCAGCGCCGCCAGTGGGCAACTCAAACGCCTGGTCCTTTTTGCTGGTCCAGGTGATGGCGTACTTCTCTTCAGTTTCAGCGGCATCCAGCAGGCCGCCTGTGCTGCCCACATAGGCCGGAAGCTGGCCTTTGAGCACCTCTGACATGGGAATTGGGGAGAGACGTGACAAGTACCCTAGCAAGGGGACCCGTGGCATTCCTCCCACTGTGAATGCCTCTTTACAGCTTGATGCCAAAGGGGACCGTCTGGTCACAGGCCCTGGGCCAGGGGAAAAAACAGGGTCAACTGCTGGGGGCCACGTTCGGCCATGCGTCCCCCCAAGCTGCTGAAGAGTTGCCGAATGGCTGAACGACTGAGATGGAGGCGTCCCGTCTCCGGCTTCCAGGTGAGAACAGCGCCGAGATGGGTCTCGCCAGGTTCGTCCCGACTGTGTTGGCTATCTCCCCGCAGTTGCAAGCGCAATTTCCCGCCGGCACGGGTCAGGACCACGTGAAGGGTGGTCCCCGAACGCAGTCCCTGGCCAAAGCGCTCCACCACGCCAGCCAGCATGGGCGCCACCAGCAGGGGATCGCTCATGACGTCCGGGAGATTCCGCTCCAACTCCAACTGAAGCTGGAGACCATAGCGTTCAAGCTGTTGCTGCCACCGACTGTGTTGCTGCTCCACAAGGCTGGCCAGGTTCGTGCGGGACAGCAACCGTTGCGCCTTGGGCTGCCGCTGGAGTTCCGCTGTATGGAAGATGAGGCCAAAGCGGTCAATCTGCACGGTGCATTCCGCGTCGATTTGCGCCAGTTGACGTTGTACGTCTTCCCCCAAGTCGGCGCGGCGGCTCAGGACACGGCTCAGAACGCGGATGGTGGCCAGGGGTGTACGAATGCCATGGGACAGGGCTTCCAGAAACTCCAACTCCATGGTGGTTCCGCTGGGCTCCGGTGCATCCTGGTTCGGGCCTTCCGGGGAGGAGGGGTCCACGGGGGATGCCGTCACCGTAAGGCTGGGGGGCATGGAGGCGAGACGGCAAGCCAACGCGGACCAGAAGCGCCGCTCACTGCCTAGGTTATCCGTCATGGTCACTGGACCCAGTTGCTCCAAAACCCCGCGCAGCCTCTGGCCATGACCGGGATCCTCCCGGAGCAGTCGCCGCCTTAACAGTTCCAATGCCTGGAACACCGTAGCCCCGTCAAAGCAAACCAGCAGCGCCCATTGGTCGGCCACAGGCCGTAGGGAGATGGCCAGTTGCAGGTGACGGGTCACCAGCACAAGAAAGGGGTCACGGCCATCGTCCGGTTGCAGTGTTAGGGGGGACCAGGGGTCCACTTCATCCGTGGCCTGTCCCGGCAGGAGGGGCAGGTTCAAGATCCATGGGGAGAAGCGCTCCGGCATCCACACCCATCCCTGGAGCGCTGGCAGCAGATTGGGCTCATGGAGCGCTGGCAGGGGCGCCGTCAGCCAGACCCCTTCCCGTCCCGATGGGGCCTCCCCCAGTTGGGCGGACAAGTCCTCCTGGATCACCTGCAAGGCTGCCCACCATTGACGACGGGCGCCCTCCTCCGTCGTGGTCTCACCACTCCAGTGCCGCCAGAGCAGTTGATGGAGTGCTCTCAAGCTGGGCTGCGCCATCAGGAGAACGGCCGCGTCTGTCGGCAGCGTCGCTCCACTGCGGCCACCAAGCCAATCCCCAGACAGTTCATCAGTAGCGCGGAACGTCCATAGCTCATAAACGGCAACGGAATACCGGTCACGGGCCCCAAACCGGTTGTCATAAACACGTTCACCACCACTTGAAACATCACCATGGCCAGGATGCCAATGACCAGGAGCGATTCAAAGTCTGTTTTGGCCACTGTGGCGATCTTGAGCAGTCGCCAACACCAGGCGGCAAACCCTAAAACCACCAGAAAACACCCCACAAACCCCGTTTCTTCCCCCAGGGCGCTGAAGATGAAATCCGTGTGCTGCTCCGGAATGAATTGAAGTCGGGTCAGTTGCCCTTGGAGCAGGCCGGTTCCTGCAAAGCCGCCGGAACCTATGCCGATGATGCTTTGAATGATGTGGTAGCCCCCCCCCAGCGGATCCATGGAGGGATTCAGAAACAGGGTCAGGCGGTCCCGCTGATAGTCCTTCAGCCCATGCTCCCAGAGCCAAGGTGTAGACAAGGATGTTGCCACCAATGCCACTGCCGTCAGCACGGCGCCGCTCCAACGCCAAGGCAGGTGGCGCCAAGCCATAATTCCCATGGCGGCAATCCAGGCCACCTGAACCACCAGGATGCCCGGCGATCCCGTGTGCCGGAGGCCACTCAGGAGCGCTGTGGGCAGGGGAGATAACAGCAACAGCAGCCATTGCCAAGGCATGGTGGACCAGTACAGCATCCCCAGCAGGACGGCCCCGAACACCAGAGACGTTCCCAAGTCCGGCTGAACCAGCACCAAGGCCCACGGCACCAGAATCACGGCAAAAGGGCGGAGCAGGTCCATGGGCTTCTGGATGGGGAACCGATCCAGAATGGCGGCCACAAGAACAATGGTGGCAAGCTTGGCGAACTCCGACGGCTGCACCTGGAACGGACCCAGGGCCAGCCAACGCTGAGCGCCGAGGGCCTCGGTACCCACCAGGTTGACCGCCAACAGCGCAGCAACAGTGCCCACCAGCAGCAGCACCAGCAGGACGAGAGACGCCCAACCACCCCCCGCCATGGACCAGCCCCCCTGGGGACGAGAGCCTTGGGGGGGCTCCTGCCAGTGTCGAGATCTGCGCAACGACAACAGCTCAGGAGAAAGACGGGATACATACAACGCCAGCACAAGGCCCACGGTCCCCGTAATCCAGTGGTCCAGCCAGAGCCCATCCACACCCATCAGCTTGCAGATGATGAGCGTGACACTCACGCCACTGAAGAACAGCGGGGGAAACGTGAAAAGGCTGGCCGCTCTGCCATTGAGCCGCGGGGCTTGCAGTTGGAGGCCAAGCCAGCGGTTGCAGACGGCCAAGAGCACAGTGCGAAGCAACGTGGTGCGGGAGGCTACGAGAAGCAGGGCCACCAGCAGCGCCATGGCGGCGGCGCCATGATTGAGCCAGGGCACGTCACCGCTCGCCTGACGCTGGGTGCTGGCAATGAGCAGGCCGGAGACGCCAATCAAGGCCACGGGCACACCCCAAAGCACCAAGTCAAACCGGGGACCCAAGTCCCGCTCCTGATAACGGCTGGAAAACCGGCTGGATCTGTGGTTTGTAAACAGATCCATGGCGTCAGCAAGGGGTCACCAAGCGCCTGCGGAGTTGTTGCGCCAATCCTTGCAGGGCCACGCCAGCGGGAGAGTCCGGCTGGGACAGCACCAGGGGTTGTCCCTCTCCCTCCTCCGGCGGCAGTTGCAGGGGCAGTTGGGCCAGCAGGGGCACACGGGCCTCAGTCGCCAGTTGGGAGCCGCCCCCTTCACCAAACAGGGCGTAGCGTTTCTCGGGCTGGTCCGGCGGTGCAAACCAACTCATGTTCTCCACCACCCCCAGGACGGGCACCCCCAACTGCTGAAACATGGCCAGGCCACGGCGGGAGTCAGCCAGGGCCACCTGCTGCGGCGTCGTGACGATCACCACCCCCTCCATGGGCACCGCCTGGGCCAGGGACAACTGGGCATCCCCCGTTCCCGGCGGCAGGTCCACCACCAGCACGTCACGCTCTCCCCACTTCACTTGATAGAGGAATTGGCGGATGACGCCGTTGAGCATGGGCCCCCGCCAGATCACCGGTTGCCCAGGATTGATCAGCAACCCCATGGAGACCATGGCAATACCGCAACTCTCCAGGGGCACGAGCAGTTGCTGACCATCCTCTTCCACCGTCTGCGGGGCCACCTCGCTTAACCCCAGCATGATGGGGGTGTTGGGACCGTAAAGATCCGCATCCAGCAAACCAACCCGCAGGCCTGTGGCCGCCAGGGCGCAGGCCAGGTTCACGGCAACGGTGCTCTTCCCCACGCCCCCCTTGCCACTGCTCACGGCCACCACCGTCTTGACGCCCGCAATGGGACGGGTCTGGGGGGCAGTGGCCTCCGGGGCCGGGGAAGCCACCAGTTCAATCTGTACGTCCTCAACGCCGTCAAGGGTCAACAGGGCGGCGCGCAGTTCCTTGGCGATGCGGTCCCGCTGGGGATTGGCATGGGCCGGCAGAGCCAGTTCGATGATGGCCCGTGATCCCTGCAGCCGTGGATTGCGAACCCACTCCAGGTCCAGCAGGCTTTTCCCGCTGCCCACATCCGTCAGGGGGCGCAGACAGGCCAGGGCGTCACTAATGGTGGTCATGGAGTGGGAGAACGTTGGGGAAGTGTCAAGATCTTGCCTGAACCACGCTCGTCCCATGGTGCAGCATTCTCTGCAAGAGGCCACGTGCCAGTCCACCTCCTCGCCTGCAGAGCCCCCAGCCGATGCGCGGGAGCGTTTCCGGGCCTTTGCCTGCGGTCTTCAGGACCAGATCTGTGCAGCCCTGGAGAAGGCCGACGGCGCTGGGCGCTTTGCGGAAGAACGCTGGCTGCGACCGGAAGGTGGCGGCGGCTGCTCACGGGTGCTGAGGAACGGCGCACTGCTGGAGCAGGGGGGCGTCAACTTTTCCGAGGTGGAAGGCAATCACCTGCCTCCATCCATCGTGAAGCAGCGCCCTGAGGCGGCAGGGCAGCAGTGGTTTGCCCTGGGCACTTCCATGGTGCTTCATCCTCGCAACCCCTACGTCCCCACCGTCCACCTCAACTACCGCTACTTTCAGGCGGGGTCCGTGTGGTGGTTTGGTGGCGGCGCCGATCTCACGCCCTACTACCCCTTTCTCCAGGACGCCCGCCACTTTCACCGCACCCTGCAAACGGCGTGTGATGGGGTAGACCCCCGCTACTTCTCCGTCTTCAAGCGCTGGTGCGATGAGTACTTCTACCTGAAGCACCGCCAGGAAACACGAGGGGTGGGGGGCATTTTCTTTGACTATCAGGCCCCCGTCGGTGTGCTCTACCGGGGCGAGAATCATCAAGGGGAGGCAGCCCGGCACAGTGGCGACATTGGCCCGATCCAGCATGATTGGGAGCAGTTATTCCAGTTGGCCCAGGCCTGTGGCCATGCCTTCCTGCCCAGCTTTTTGCCCATCGTGGAGGCGCGCCGCGCCATGACCTATGGGGAGCGGGAGCGTCAATTTCAGCTTTATCGCCGCGGCCGCTACGTGGAGTTCAACCTGGTATTTGACCGGGGCACCATCTTCGGCCTGCAAACCAAGGGGCGCACCGAATCCATCCTCATGTCTCTCCCCCCCCTGGTGCGTTGGGAGTATGGCTATCAACCGGAAGCCGACAGTTGGGAAGCGCTCCTGTACGAGGAGTTTCTCCGGCCCCGGGATTGGCATGGGGACGGGGAGCTAGAGGCGCGTTGCCGCGCCCGTGGCGCCCTGGGTTGAGGTCTTCCGATGGGTGGACGGTGTTGAACGCTGGATTGGTGGCGGTGCTGACACCCGGGGCCGGAACGGTGGCTGCTGAGTGGCCACCGTTGTAGCTGGGCTGGGGGGCAAGGCAGGCAGCGACGGCACCTGGAAAAAGGACTGGGGCACACCAAGGGCCTTGGCCATGGTGGTCACCACCCGATCAGCAATGGTGTTGAGGGCAGCATTGCGGGTGGTGGGATTCCTCAGCTTGTTCTCCAGGTCCCCTTCCAGTTTGCCCACCTCCAGTATGGTGATGCCCCGCTTGGGGGCGCCGAGTACGCCGCGAAAATCCCAGGGGAAAGAGCCGAATTCCCGCGCCAAGTGCTCATCAATGACCGTTTGCCCCCCATACACCCGGGGGATGACACCGGAGCCAAGGCCGTCACGGCCATAGGCGTCGTAATGAATCTCCAGTGCATAGCCCCCTGCCTGTGCATGGCGTTTGCCCTGGCTCCAGTTGGTGCGGGGGTCGTCACCATTGTGGATGGTGCGGACGCCAGGGTCGTAGAAGCGGATATTGAGCCCCCGCTGCCTGCCCAGCTTGGCAATGCGCTTGGCCGTGGCCAAGTTCCAAAAGGTCTCGTCGGTGATGCCGGGCTGCATGGGACGCGCACCGTTGACAGCCACCGCATAGCCCCTGGTGCCAGGGCTGATGCGTTGAGAGTCCGCATGGCCCGCCAGCACGAGGATGGGCACCGTCTGGCTTGGCTGCCGCTTGCCCAGCCAATTCTTCTTTACCGTGAGCCGTGAGCGTTCCCCGGTGCTCACTGCCACCTTGCGAAACTGTCCATAGGGAGCCGTGGGCAAGGCCTCCTGGGCCAACAACGGCTGCGCCAGGGGAACCGGGCTGATCAGCAGCAGAGCAAACGCCAGGAAGGAGCGGGGGGGCACAGGTGCCAGCAACGGGCCTGGACTGAATTATTCAAACGGGACCCCGGTTGTGCAAGGGGTGAACTGCAACTGCAGGGTCTTGCCCAGCTCGGCTTCCACGGCCAGCAACTCATCGCGATGGACCCGCATCACCAAACGACTGGGCACCACCTGATCAGGTGTAAGCAAGCGAAGATCCAGTTGCTCCTGCCGTTGAGCGCGGCGCAAATAGACGGGTGCGGCCGTCACCCCCATCAGGCCCAGAGCGATGGGCCACGATGGGCCACTGTTGGGCAACACCTGGACCATCACCAGCCCCAGCGCGGCGCCACCGGAACAGCCCAGGAATGCCAGCAACAGGGCCAGGGGAACACTGGCGGCAACGTGGCCTTCATAGACCAGGTGACGCCGGTCCGGGTGGGTACGCACCACGTGCCAGCCCCGCGCCGCCAACCAGTGGTCCAAATCACGCAACACCTGTAACGAGGGGCGGTAGCTAGTGACCACCATGGCCATGGTCCGGTCCTTGCTGGAGGCCCGCAGAAAGAAGACCAACCCGGTGGCCAGCAACAGGGTCAGCAGCAGGGTGGAGGGCAGGACAACGGAAGGGGGCATGGGGCGCCGCGGGCTGTGGCATCAGCAGGCCACAGCTTGGCGGATTTTCGCCTAGGCAGAGGGTGCGGGATCCAACTGACTACGTTCCGCCTGCAATTCGTCAGCCAGTCGCTGATCCTCTGTTGCAAGGCTTGTTGTCAAATTGCGACCGGTCACGAGCCCGGCTCCCGACAGCGGATTCAGGGTATGCTCCTTGAGCCAGCATTGCCACGAGGCCACCAGAGACCGGGCCTCCTGATGGACAGCCTCCGACAAGTGCAACATGCGCCGTGGGCGGCCACGGCTGGGGCAGCGCTTGGCATAGCTGGTGATGGCTCCTTGGCGATCCAGGAACTCAATGGCCTGCTGCAGCATGGTCTCGGAGATGCGCAGATGGGGGTGCGACTCCGCCAACTGGTTGGTCAGGGCTGTGGGGTAGTCGTCTTTCTTGAGGAGGCACTCCAGAATCCAACAGACCGACAATTCAAGACCCAGGTATTGAATCGGTGGCTCGGCAAAAAAGCGCTGGATATCAGGGAGGCCCATGGTGGACAGTTGACGTCGAGAAGCCATGTGGTCCCATGAACGCTATCCATGGCCTAGTCCCGATCATTTTGATTTTCAAGGTGGACTTGTGAAGGAATTGGCAAGATTGGGATGGTTCCTGCATCACGCCTGTCTGCCCCATGCCCAGTCAAGTGCCAAGCCAAGCTGCCCGGTTCGCTGTTTTTGATGGTGATCTCAGCCAGGAGTGGGCCTCCTTCTACAGCGACAGTGATGCCCTGGCCGTAGATACGGAAGCCATGGGACTCTGCCATGGTCGCGACCGCCTCTGCCTGGTGCAGATCGCCGATCGCGAGGATCGGGCCTGCTGTGTGCGCATTGCCCGTGGCCAGACCCGGGCCCCGCGACTGCAGCAGGTGCTGGAGTGCGGTCATATCGTGAAGGTGTTCCACTACGCCCGCTTCGACGTGGCTGCCCTCCGCCAGGGCCTTGCCATTGCGGTGCAGCCCGTTTTTTGCACCAAGATCGGCAGCCGTCTGGCCCGCACCTATTCCCCCCGCCACGGCCTCAAGGACATGGTGCAGGAGTTGTGCGGCGTGGAACTGGACAAGGGGGCCCAGAGCAGCGACTGGGGGCGGGTGGACCAGCTCACGGAGCAGCAGTTGGCCTATGCCGCCAACGACGTGCGCTTCCTCCTGGGCGCCATGGACCGCTTGCGGCACATGCTGGAGCGGGAGGAGCGGCTGGAATTGGCCCAGCGCTGCTTCACCTGTGTGCCCACACTGGCGGAACTGGATCGCCAGCACTTTGGCAACATCTTTGAGCACTGAACGACCCATGGGGCAAGAAGAGCCGATGAAGCTGCGTTGGGACGGGGGTGATAACCCCGCCAAGCTGGGCATCATGGTGTGCGGTCACGGCAGCCGGAATCGCAAGGCCGTGGCGGAGTTTGCCCAGCTCACCACGGGCTTGGCCCATCTCCTGCCCCACCATCCCCTGGCCTACGGCTACCTGGAATTTGCCCACCCCGTCATTCCCGCCAGCCTGGACAAGCTGGGCTCAGCCGGTGTGGAGCAGGTGGTGGCGGTGCCGGGAATGCTCTTTGCCGCAGGTCACGTGAAGAACGACATTCCCGCCCTGCTGAACCGCTATAGCGCCGCCACCGGCCTGCCCATCCGCTATAGCCGCGAGTTGGGCATGGATGCCCGCATGGTCCGCGCTGCTGCAGACCGCATCACCGCAGCCTTGCCGCCGGAGGCCAGGGGTGGGCAAGGGGACGCCGCCATGGGTCAGGACACCCGGCAAGACACCCTGCTGGTGGTGGTGGGTAGGGGCTCACGGGATCCGGACGCCAACGGCAACGTGGCCAAGATCACCCGCATGTTGGTGGAAGGCCTGGGGCTGGGCTGGGGAGAAACCTGCTACGCCGGCGTCACCTTCCCCCAGGTGGAGGACTGCCTGCGGCGGGCAGTGGGGCTGGGTTACCGCCGCATGGTGGTCTTCCCCTACTTCCTCTTTTCCGGGGTGCTGGTGAGCCGCATTCACCGGGCGGTGGACCGGGTGGCGGCCGACCATCCCCAACTGGACATTCGCAAAGCCGCCTACCTCAGCGACCATCCCCTGGTGCTGGACACCTTCCGCGCCCGGGCCCAGGAGGCTCTGGAGGGGGACAACGCCATGAACTGTGCCCTGTGCAAATACCGCACCCAGGTGCTGGGTTTTGAGAGCGAGCATGGTGCTCCCCAGGCAAGCCATCACCACCACCATGAAGGTCTGGGTGAGCCCTGCACCCTCTGTGACGAGGACTGCACCGGGGCCTGCGAGGAGGACGTAAAGGCCAAGGCCCATTACCACGTCCACCACCATTGAGTTTCACTCCTCCTCCGGCAGGGGGCTGGGATTGGCGACGGTCTCGTCCAGCAGTTGGGCCATGGGTGGACGCTCGCCGTGGTCGCCGTACCGCTCCTGCAACGTGGCCAACTGGGCCTGGGCAAACTCCAGCCGCTGTGCGACGCCGCGCACCCCCTCCTGGGCGGCCCGTCGATCCAGCCACTGACGGGCAGCGCCAAGGGAGATGTGCAGAAGTGAGGCGATGCGGGCGCAGGTCACCGCATATGTGCCTTGCTGGGAGAGGGCCATGACGACAGGGCAGCGGAGCTGATGGTCCCATGGGGCAGGAGCAAGCGCTGCCGCAGTAGCCGGGCAATGGCCCCACTGCCACCCCGTGGCCCCATGCGTCTCTGGCCACGGCGCCCCAACGCCCGGCCATGGTGAGGATCCCCCAGCAGCCGCGCCAACTCCTGCCGGAACTGCTGGGGGGACGGGCAGGGAATCACGGCGCCCCCCAGCAGGCGGCTCTGTCGACGGGCAAATCCTGACGTGAACTGGGGACCCGGACCCGGCAACGACAGGGCCGGCACCCCACGGCCCACCAGTTGCTCCGTGGCAGTCCCTGCCGTGGCCAGGCCCAGTTGCGCCCAGGGCAGCCAGGCCTCGAAGCAGCCAGGTCCCCAGAGCAAGAGCAGGTGGTCCCGCTGCCAGGCCAGCCGGCTCCCCGTATCCGCAGGGGGTTGGCGGGCCACAAAACCCAGGCCCGTCACCACTGTGGCGAGGTGCTGGGGGTCAAGCTGGCGTCCTGTGGCCAGCAGCAGCACTGCCGCCAGTTGACGGGGCAGGGCAGCCAACAAGCGTTCGAGGTTGCGTAGGCACTCGGGCAGCCGGCTGCCCGGCAACACCAACAACCGCTGCCGCGGGCCCAGCCCGGCAGGCAGGGGTGATTCCGCCGCCGACTCATCCACCATGGGATTCCCCGGCGCCAGAGCGTCAATGCCATGGCGCCGCAATCCGCGGGCCGTGAGGCCGTCGCGCACCACCACAAGGCGGCAGCGCCCATGGCCCATCAGCCACCATTCCCAAGGGTCCCACTCACTGCCCTTGCAGCGGTGCCAGGTATCCGCCACGGGCGTGGTTCCCCAGTTGGTCCACCAGGTCCAGTCGCTCTTGGGGGTGCCGATAAAGCCGTAGGGCAGACCACTGCCCCAGGCCAGCGCCAGGGGGAACAGATCACCAACCGCCAGCACCACCCCCTGGGGATGGGCGTTACGCCAGTGCCGGATACAGCGCCACTGGCCCATGGCCAGACCTGCCAATCCGGCCCACAGGTCCTGCAACAGCCCTGTAAAGCTTTGATTACCAAACCCACCGCTGGGGAGCCGTTGTCGTGGCCCAACGGGCCGGAACCCTGGAACAGGAGCCAGCCCAGTCCCGAGTCCCACCAGGGCCATGCCTTCCATGGGGCCGTCATACCCCTGCTGCCGTAGGGCGGTGAGCACACGGGCGGCAATCAGGTCTTCCCCATGACCATTGCTAAGCACCAGCAGGGGAGGGGCAGGGGGCTTGCTAGAGTGCTCCATGGAAGGAGTACGGCTCCATTCTGGCGGCATGGCCAAGTGGTAAGGCAGAGGATTGCAAATCCTTTATCCCCAGTTCGAATCTGGGTGCCGCCTTTATGGAAACACTGCATCAACTACACAGTTCATCAAAGTTCGTATCTGTCACGATCCCTGCTTTCGCCGACCTTGTATCAATCAGTCGGCGTGTTCCGCAGGACAGGCACACCCTCTGATTTGGGAGGAGGAAACCAGTCCACCCCAATGGCACCATGGGCAGACCTGTGCAACCCATGACAACCATGTCCATGAGGCGCTGGACAATTCGCTACCGCATCGGCACGTCCCCCTATCACTCCCGGATTGTTGAGGCCCTCTCCCAGGCGGATGCCCACAAGGTCTTTGACGCCGAGATGCCTGGCGCCCAGCGCTGCGGGTCCGCCCAGCCCGTCGGGAACAGGTAGGTGAGGCCACGACCGTCACCACGTACGGGGACAGGCACAAAAAAGCGCCCCCCGCAGGAGGCGCCGGACAGAAGAGATTCCAGGACGTGACCTGGATCACTGACCACTGGGGGCAATCAGTAATCGAAGTCCCCACCCATGCCACCACCGGGAGCGGCAGGAGCGGCTTCCTTCTTCTCGGGCAGATCCGCCACGATGCACTCGGTGGTGAGCACCATACCGGCGATGGAAGCGGCGTTTTGCAGGGCGGAGCGGGTCACCTTGGCCGGGTCCACAATGCCGGCGGCCAGCAGATCCTCGTAGGCGTCCTTGGCGGCGTTGTAGCCCTCGTTGAAGGGGCGGCCCTTCACGTTCTCCGCCACCACGGCGCCGTTGATGCCGGCGTTGTCCGCAATGCGGCACAAGGGAGCGGTCAAGGCCGAGGCCATGATCATGGCGCCGGTCTGCTCTTCACCGGAGAGGTTCTCTTCGGCCCATGCCTGAAGCTGGGGCATCAGATGCACCAGTGTGGTGCCGCCACCGGGAACAATCCCCTCTTCCACCGCGGCTTTGGTGGCGTTGATGGCGTCCTCCAGGCGCAGCTTCTTGTCCTTCATCTCCGTCTCCGTGGCGGCGCCCACCTTCACCACGGCCACACCGCCAGCCAGTTTGGCCAGGCGCTCTTGCAGCTTCTCCTTGTCGTAGGAAGACTCCGTCTCGTCGATCTGGCGGCGGATCTGCTCGCAGCGCTCCTTCACCTGGGCTTCATGGCCGTCGGCCACGATGGTGGTGGTGTCCTTGTTGATGGTCACCCGACGGGCGGTGCCCATCATGTCCAGCTTGGCGTTGTCCAACTTGAGGCCGGCATCCTCGGTGATCATCTGACCACCTGTGAGCACAGCCATGTCCTCCAGCATGGCCTTGCGGCGGTCGCCAAAGCCCGGCGCCTTGACGGCTGCCACGTTCAGCACACCCCGCAGACGGTTCACCACCAGGGTGGCCAGGGCTTCTTTCTCGATGTCCTCGGCAATGATCAGCAGGGGCTTGCCGGTGCGGGCGATTTGCTCCAGAACGGGCACCAGGTCCTGCACCAGGGTGATCTTCTTGTCGGTGAGCAGGATGTAGGGCTCCTCCAGCACCGCCTCCATGCGCTCGTTGTCGGTGGCGAAGTAGGGGGAGATGTAGCCCTTGTCGAAGCGCATGCCCTCGGTCACCTCCAGTTCGGTGCTCATGGACTTGCCTTCTTCCAGGGAGATGACCCCCTCCTTGCCCACCTTGTCCATGGCGTCGGCGATTTTCTGACCCACGTCGGCATCGTTGCCGGCGGCAATGGCGCCCACCTGGGCAATGGCGTTGTTGTCCGTCACCGGGACGGCGTGCTTCTCAATCTCGCTCACCAGGAAGTCGGCGGCCTTGTCGATGCCCCGCTTCAGGGAAATGGCGTTGGCGCCGGCGGCCACGTTGCGCAGACCGGCCTTCACCATGGCGTGGGCCAGCACGGTGGCGGTGGTGGTGCCGTCACCAGCAGCGTCGTTGGTTTTGGAGGCGGCCTGGCGGATCAGGGCCACGCCGGTGTTTTCAATGTGATCTTCCAGTTCAATCTCTTTGGCGATGGTGATGCCGTCGTTGATGATCTGGGGTGCGCCGAATTTCTTTTCCAGCACCACGTTGCGGCCCTTGGGACCCAGGGTCACGGCAACGGCTTCGTTAAGGGTGTCAATGCCTTTTTCCAGAGCGCGGCGGGCGCTTTCGCTGTAGATGATGCGCTTGGCCATGGGAAGTGTCGTTCGGAGAAGTTGAAAGGGGAAAAGAGATGGAAAAAATCAGCCGACAACGGCGAGGATGTCCTTCTCGCTGAGCAGGACGTACTCATCGGCGCCCAGCTTGATGTCCGTGCCTGCATACTTGCTGTAGAGCACACGGTCGCCAACGCTCACTTCCGGTGTCTGCCGGGTGCCGTCGTCGTTGCGCTTGCCGGGCCCCACCTGGGCTATTTCGCCCACCTGGGGTTTCTCCTTGGCGGTATCGGGGAGGAGGATGCCACCGGCGGTCTTCTCTTCGGACTCGGAGACCTTCACAAAGACGCGGTCACCGAGGGGCTTGACGGTGGAAACGCTGAGATTGACTGCTGCCATGGGGAAAAAGGGAGTTTCAGCATCTAAAAACCAAGGTGGTTCCTGGGTCGGACTGGCCTTGGGCCGGCCAGCCCTCATCAGGCAAGCCACGGGTTGACGCCAGAGTTAGCACTCTCAGCGCCTGAGTGCCAAGCTAGGGGCAACAACAACGGCTGGCCTGTGCGGTTGACCGAACTCTCCCCACGAAGCAATCCACAACCCATATGGATGGGTGCGGTGATAAAGTGCCCATGCACTCCCCCTCCACCCGCGAGTCCTTCTTTATGACCGCCACCGCCGCTGCGTCCACAACCCAAGGAACCATCCGCCAGGTCATTGGCCCCGTCGTTGATGTGGCGTTTGCCTCTGGTGATTTGCCCAGCATTTACGATGCCCTGACCATCGAAGCCACCAACCCGGCGGGCCAGGGTATGGCGGTCACCTGCGAGGTGCAGCAGCTTTTGGGGGACCGCACCGTGCGAGCCGTGGCCATGAGCAGCACCGACGGCCTGGTGCGGGGCATGGAGGTGACCGCCACGGGCAAACCCATCTCCGTTCCTGTGGGCGAATGCACCCTGGGGCGCATCTTCAATGTTCTGGGGGCGCCCGTGGACGAGCGTGGTCCGGTGGACCAGGCCCGGACCGCTCCCATCCACCGCACTGCCCCCAGCCTCACGGACCTGGAAACCAAGCCCCGCGTCTTTGAAACGGGCATCAAGGTGATTGACCTGTTGGCCCCTTACCGTCAAGGGGGCAAGGTGGGCCTCTTCGGTGGCGCCGGCGTGGGCAAAACCGTGCTCATTCAGGAGTTGATCAACAACATCGCCAAGGAACACGGCGGTGTGTCCGTGTTCGGTGGCGTGGGTGAGCGCACCCGGGAAGGGAACGATCTCTATGAGGAGTTCAAGGAGTCCGGCGTCATCAATGCCGATGACCTGAGTCAATCCAAGGTGGCCCTCTGCTACGGGCAGATGAACGAACCCCCTGGCGCCAGGATGCGGGTGGGCCTCTCCGCGTTGACCATGGCGGAGCACTTCCGGGACGTGAACAAGCAGGACGTGCTGCTGTTCATCGACAACATCTTCCGCTTTGTGCAGGCCGGTTCCGAAGTCTCCGCTCTACTGGGGCGGATGCCGTCCGCCGTGGGCTACCAACCCACCCTGGGCACCGACGTGGGCGAGTTGCAGGAGCGCATTACCTCCACCCTGGAAGGTTCCATCACCTCCATCCAGGCTGTCTACGTACCGGCGGACGACCTGACGGATCCAGCGCCCGCCACCACGTTTGCCCACCTGGACGCCACCACGGTGCTTTCCCGCGCCCTGGCATCCAAAGGCATCTACCCCGCCGTGGATCCCCTGGACTCCACCAGCACCATGCTCCAGCCCTCCGTAGTGGGTGACGAGCACTACGCCACCGCCCGGGCCGTGCAGTCCACCCTGCAGCGCTACAAGGAACTGCAAGACATCATCGCCATTCTCGGCCTGGACGAGCTCTCGGAGGAGGATCGCAAAACCGTGGATCGGGCCCGCAAGATCGAGAAGTTCCTCTCCCAGCCGTTTTTTGTGGCCGAGGTGTTCACGGGTCAGCCCGGGGAGTACGTCAAGCTGGAAGACACCATCAAGGGCTTCCAGGAAATCCTCTCGGGCCAACTGGACGATCTGCCGGAAGCGGCGTTCTATCTGGTGGGAAACATTGCCCAGGTGAAAGCCAAGGCAGAGAAGATCAAGGCTGAAACCACGGCCTGAATCCCGCCCATGCCATTGGGGACCAGCCCTCACCATGGACTGGTCCTCCCCTGTTCTCCCTGCTGCTTTGTATTGCCATGAGCCTTACCGTTCGGGTTCTTGCCCCGGATACCAAAATTTTTGACGGGACGGCTGACGAAGTCATCCTGCCCAGCACCACCGGCCAACTGGGGGTGCTCAAGGGCCATGTCTCCCTGCTCACCGCCTTGGATGTGGGGGTGCTGCGGCTACGGGAGGGGTACGACTGGAGTTCCATTGCCCTGATGGGGGGCTTTGCCGAGGTGATTGACGATGAAGTCACCGTGCTGGTCAATGGGGCCGAGTTGGGCGCCGATATTGATCGGGCCGAAGCCGAGCAGGCCTTGGCCGCCGCACGGGAGGAATTGGCCCGTGTTGCAGAGCAAATCAACACCCCGGAAAAACTTCAGGCCCAGCAGAA
>VXNS01000043.1 GCA_009840445.1 Synechococcus sp. SB0662_bin_14 | reverse complement strand
TGGCCGCCATGGGACTGGACGGCATCCTCCTGGACGGTGGCGCTGACGGCGTCAGCCTCACCACCACCGCCGACTTCCTCACCCTCGAGACCACCTCGGAGGCGGTGGACGGCCTGGCATCCTCCGAGGGCAACCTCTCACGCTTCAGACTCGGTCTGGCCGCCACCAGACCCTTCCACCTCTCCAACGGCTCCTCCCTCCTCCCCTCCATGGAGATCGGCATCCGCCAGGACAGTGGTGACGTGGAAACCGGCTTCGGTATGGAATTGGGCGCCGGGCTCTTATGGAACCACCCCCAGCAGGGCATCAGCGCTGATCTCAAGGGGCGCACCCTCCTCTCCCATGCAGAAGAACACTTCCAGGAGCAGGGCCTGGCACTCTCCTTCTCCTGGGACCCCAACCCAACGGACCGTGGGCCGTCCTTCTCGGTGAGCCACTCCTTGGGCGCTGCCGCAGAAGGCGGCTTGGATGCTCTGCTCAATCCCGTCGCCCTGGACGTGCTGGATGCTGATCCCCAGCGCAACGGCGCCCATCACTTTGAAGCCACCCTGGCCTACGGTCTCCCCGCCTTCGGTGACCGCCTCACCATGACCCCCGGCATCGGCCTGGCACTGGCTTCAGACAGCAGAACCTATCGCCTCCTCTGGGCTTTGAAACCCTATGCTCCACAGCCGGGCCACACTGCTCAAGACTGGCAACTCTCCCTCGAAGGCCAACGGCAGGAAACCTCCTCCGCAGACGCTGCCGTGGATCACTCCCTCGGACTACGCTTCTTCTTCCCCTTCTGAAACCTCGCAAAGGGGGGCGTTCTTCGCTCCCTGGTGGGGCCAGGACTCCTCAACAGAAGCTGAACGTGGAAGCTCCCCCTCTCCCCATGGCCCAAGCTGCGGTGCTGTACCTTTGCGCAGGTCTGAGATAGGCAGACCACCGTGCGCGTCGCAGTAATTGGCACCGGCTACGTGGGCTTGGTCTCGGCGGTCTGTCTGGCCCATATGGGCCACACGGTGGTGGGGGTGGATCAGGACGCTGGCAAGCTGGCTCAATTACAAGAGGGGCAGAGCCCCATCTACGAGCCTGGCCTGCAGGAAGACCTCACCCTGGCCATCGGCACCGGCCGCCTGCAGTTCCATGGGAATCTGGCGGCGGCTGTGGCCAGCAGTGGGGTGATTTTCATTGCTGTCGGCACACCCTCCCTGCCCTCCGGCGCCAGTGACACCAGAGCCGTGGCCAGCGTGGCCACAGCCATTGGCGCAGCCCTGGCGGGTGACCGCCAGCCACGCCTGGTGGTGAACAAGTCCACCGTGCCCATCGGCACCGGCGCCCGGGTGCAGGACCTGGTGGCCCGGAGTGCCGCTACGGGGGCAGCGCCGCCCCCGGTCACGGTGGTGAGCAATCCGGAGTTTTTGCGGGAGGGGCAGGCCCTTTGGGACAGCTACAACCCGGATCGCATTGTGCTGGGGAGTGACGATCCGGCTGCTCTGCTCACCATGGAGCAACTCTACGCCCCGTTGATCAAGCGCCGCTGCCGGGGCTGCGACGTCAGCCATCCCGGCCCCATCCCCCTGATCAAGACGGATCTGGCCTCGGCGGAGATGATCAAGTATGCCGCCAACGCCTTCCTGGCCACCAAGGTGTCCTTCATCAACGAACTGGCCCAACTCTGTGACTGCGTGGGGGCCGACGTCACGCTGGTGGCCGACGGCATCGGCCTGGATAAACGCATTGGCCGGGCGTTTCTGGATGCCGGCATCGGCTGGGGAGGGAGTTGCCTGCCCAAGGACGTGTCAGCCCTGGTCCACACCGCCAGCAGCCAGGGCATTCATCCCCGGCTCATGGAGGCGGTGACTGCGGTCAACCGGGATCAGCGCCGCTTGGTGGTGCGCAAGCTACAGAAGGCGCTACCGGTGCTGCAGGGGCGCACCATCGGCCTGTTGGGACTCACCTTCAAGCCCAACACCGACGACCTGCGGGAGGCTCCCGCCCTGGACATTGCCGACGAGTTGATCCGCCTGGGGGCCACGGTGAAAGGATTTGACCCCTACTGGAGTCGGCAGGACCACTGGCCCCAGCCCCTTGCGTCGATTCAACCCTGCTCCAGTCCCATGGCGTTGGCCCAGGGGTGCGATGCCCTGGTGGTGGTCACCGAGTGGCCCGAGTTCAAGCTCCTGGACTGGGAACAACTGGGCCGGGAGATGGGCGGGCGGCGGCTGGTGGTGGACGGCCGCAACTGTGTGGATGGGGCGGCCCTCACGGCGGCGGGGTTTTGCTGGCAGGGGGTGGGCCACAACCCGCCGGCGCGCTGATCGGTTGGAGTCAGTTGGAGACGCCGGGCACAGGCGCCACGCTGGGCGCCTGGGGGCCCTCATGGCTCCGTGCCCCCGTCCACGGCAGCGGGATCGGCAAGCCGTTCAGCGCCGTAGAGGTCCTTGAACAACAGGCCGAGGCCAACCGCCAGATTTCTCAGGCCCTCAGCCACGGCAGGGTCACTGGTGATTCCCACAATGTCGCTGCCAATGCGGTCCAGATTGGCCGTGAAGCTCTCCACGTTAGCGAGGATGGAGCCTGTCCTGGCATTCAGTTGGTCTGCGGCACTCTCCACGTTGGCCATGGTCTGTCTGAACTGGGCGACGGTCTCGGGGCGACTCAACTCCGCCGCTGCATCGGCCAGGTGGCCGGTCATTGTGTTCAGGTTGACCGCGCTGGCGTTGATATGATCAACACTGGGACTGAGCCGTTGCGCCATATCCTGAAGGGACTTAACCAGAAGGTTGGTGTTGTCGGCAGCGGTTGTGAAGCTATTGCTGGCGTCGATCAAGCCCTCTGCCGCCAGATCAAGCGTTCCGAGGAGGTCAAGAACGATGGCCTGATCCAGAAGCGCTGTAGCGCTGGCTGTGACGTCATCCAGGGTGGGAGATCGTGCGCCCTGCAGGACATCGCCGGCGCAGAGTTGTTGGGTAGGCGGACAATCGTCTGCCGTGGGACTGGCTGGAGTGGCCAACGGATTGGACGAGCCCGTCAGTACCAACTGGGCCGTTCCTCCCAGCACGCTGCCACTGCCCACCTGGGCCCTGACGGGCTGAGGGATGACCAGCTCCGGGTCGCTGATCCGCACCTGAACAGCCACAAAGTCGGATTTTGGCGTCACGGAATCGATCATGCCCACGTCCACGCCCCGGTAGCGCACAGTGGAGCGGGAAACCAGACCTGCCGCGTCTTCAAGGCGCACGGTGACAGTCCACGCTGCGCTGGCAAACTGATGACCTCTGAGGCGTAGCCAGAGCCCCACCGCAATGCCCAGGGCGGCCAGGATGCTCAAGCCAACAGCGGCCTCGCGAAAGCTACGACGCATGGTGCTCAGGTCGATTCGGGCTGCATGGGTCCATGCAAGCTGGCGCTGCGGAACTGTCGCACATAGGGATTATCCGTCGCCTCGAACTCCTGGACAGAACCGTGCCACTGGGCGCGCCCTCCATAGAGCATCACCACGTGGTCGGCAGCCCGGCGAATTGTGCTCATTACATGGCTGACCACCACAGCGGTTCCCCTCACAAATTCCGTGGTTTTGACAATCATATCCTCAACCCTGGTGCAGGCCACGGGGTCGAGGCCCGCCGTGGGCTCGTCAAACAGGAGAAGGGGGGGATGGCTGGGATCGGCCGTGGGATCCTCGACAATGGCCCGGGCAAAACTGACCCGCTTCTGCATCCCTCCCGAGAGTTGGCCCGGCATCAAATCTTCAACGCCCCTCAAGCCCACTTCCTCCAGCACCCTGGAGACCCTGGCACGGATATCCACCGGAGAGAGCCGGCGGCTACGCTGCAGTAAGAAACCCACGTTTTCCGCAACGCTGAGGGAGGCCAACAGAGCAGGGGACTGAAACACCATGCGCACGTCCATGGGTTTGTCCTGGTCTTCCCGCAAATAGATCTGCCGTTGGCCATAGAGACCGAGATAACCCGTGCTGGGCAGCAACAGCCCCGCAACCAGCCGCAGGATGGTGGACTTCCCCACCCCGGACGGCCCCACAACAGCAACCTTCTGTCCCACACCCACGTCCAGGTCCAAGCTACTGAGTACGGATTTGGCGCCAAAGCGCAGACCGACGCCGCGCAACTGAATGGCCAACGCCTCCGTTGCCGCATCACCGGGTTTGAACATCGGCTCAACGTCTCAAGGTACTCCTGGAACTAGAATTGTTACACTTGGTGCAGTGATCTTGGCGCAGAGCACGCAACAGCAGGCGTCAGGTCCCCAAGGACAGCGGGGCAGGGGAAGCGGTCCTTCCCGAACCGGGCGGCAACCGGAGCCCCGAAGACGGCCGTTAAGCCTGGGCAGATCCTGCAAGGCGCTCCAGTGGCTCTCGCCAGGTTTGCTGATCAAGCGCTGGGTGCTCACCAGCGCCTTGGGTCTGCTGCTGTTGCTGCTGGGCAGCGCCATCTGGGCCAACCTGAAGCCCGTGTACTGGACCCTGGAGGCCGTCGAGCACACCTTGGCCGGCATCACCCGGTTGCTTCCCTACCAGTTGACCGGTCCCCTGGTGTTGCTCAGTGGCCTGGTCCTCATCCTGCTGGGCCAGAGCCGCACCTTCAGATCCATCAAGCAGGCCCTGGCCCCCGAACAGGACCAGTCCCTGGTGGATGCCCTGCTGGCGCAACGCCGCCTCAAGCGGGGACCCAGCATTGTGGCCATTGGTGGGGGCACCGGCCTGGCCACCCTGCTCAGCGGCTTGAAACGCTATAGCAGCAGCATCACCGCCATTGTCGCCGTGACCGACGACGGGGGCAGTAGCGGTCGTCTGCGCCGTGATCTGGGCATTCAGCCGCCGGGGGATATTCGCAACTGCCTCACTGCCCTGGCCAAGGAGGAACAACTGCTCACCCAGTTGTTCCACTACCGCTTTACTTCTGGTGAGGGCCTGGAAGGCCACAGCCTGGGCAACCTGTTCCTCTCGGCTCTGACCAACATCACCGGCAACCTGGAATCCGCTGTTGCCGCCAGCAGCCGGGTGCTGAACATTCAAGGGCAGGTGCTACCCGCCACCAACGCCGACGTGCATCTCTGGGCCCAGTTGGAGGACGGGCGCCTCGTTGAGGGGGAATCCCGCATCAGCGGAGCCGGGGGGCGGATCCACTGGGTGGGCTGCCAACCAGAGGCGCCACCGGCACTCCCCAGCGCCCTGGAGGCCATTCGCCAAGCGGACTTGATTCTGCTGGGTCCTGGCAGTTTGTACACGTCGCTGCTGCCCAACTTACTGGTGCCCCAGATTGTGAAGGAAATCAGCCGCTCTTCAGCCGCCAAGCTCTACATCTGCAATCTCATGACCCAGCCTGGTGAAACCGATGGGCTGGACGTGTGGGGCCACGTGGCGGCGATTGGTCGGCACCTGCGGCGTCAAGGCGTCACGTCCTGGTTATTTCCCGACGTGCTGGCCCACAGTGGCCACATGGATCGCCACTTGGTGGAACGCTATCGATCTGCAGGCTCGGAGCCTGTCACCTGTCCCGTGGACAAACTGAAGGCAGAAGGCTTGCGCCCCCATCTGGCCATGATGCACGATCGCGTTGAGTCCCTCAACGAGGAAGCAGTCAGCAAGAGCCTGCTGCGCCACGATCCCTGGCGGCTGGCACGGGCCGTGATGCGCTTCTACCGTCACCATCAGCGGCGTCAGCAGCCCAGGGAGATCGACGTCACCCCGTCGTGTGGATGACCTTGAGGGCACGCCCAATGTAGGCTTGATCAGCACGCTGGTCGTTGACACCATGGCGATGGCGGTCTCCATCACCCATGGGGAAGAGTCTCCAGCCCGCCCAGCGCCCCACCGTGCCCTCTTTGTCAGCGACGTTCACCTGGGCACCAGGCGGACCGAGGCCTGGCGTCTTCTCCAGCAACTCAAGGCCCACCCCAGTGAACGGCTGGTGCTGGTGGGCGACATCCTCGACTGCACCGCATGGCGGAAGCGCGGCGCGGTGTTCAGCCCCAGTGAAGTGGAGTTGGCGCTTTGGCTTGTGGCCACCGCCGCCGAGCGCCAAGTGATCTGGGTGCTGGGGAACCATGAACACCCCCTCCGGGAGGCCATGGGTTCAACCGTGATGCAGACCATCAAGCACAACATGCCATGGCTCCCCATTGCCCACAGCTACGTTCACCAGGCCAAAGACGGGCGGCGGCTGGCGGTTATCCACGGGGATTGCCTGGGTCACGGCTCCGGTCGCTGGCAGCGCCTGGATTATTGGGGTTATCAGGCCCTGGTGGAGCTGGAACGCTGGAGCCGCCGCCTGGGGTTGCCCAGCCCCACCTTGGCGGTGCAGCGGGGCCGCGGAGGGCAGCAGGTGATTGCCGCATTCCACCGGGATGCGGCTGCCTGGGCACAGCGCCATGGTTTTGACGGGGTGATCTGTGGCCACATTCACAGCGCCTGCCTGGAGCATCACGGATCCGTGCGGGTACTGAACACCGGCTGCTGGACCCATCCACCAGGCACCTTCCTCGTGGAAACGGCTGACGGCTGTTGGCAACTCCGGGATGGCCATGGCCACTGCCTGGCTCAGTTGGGGGAGGGCGCAAGCTGACCGGACTTAAGGCTCTTCAGGCGCAAACACCAACTCCGGCACCACCACCTCCCAGGAATCACACTTGATGCCCTGTTGATACTGTGGTTCCGACTGGGCCCGGCTCCAGACAACCACGGCCAGAACCGTGGCTGAGCGGCATCTCATGCCTGTTGGCGGCCGGAATCTCCTGGCAAGCTGACCCACCACCCGGCCGGTGGCGTCCAGAAGCTCCCAGCGGCCACGGGAGTCGATTTCCGTCCTCAGTGGGTCACCGGGAGACAGGGCGGCGATGGCGCCGTGGACGGGATCCGCAACAGGGCGATAACCTCCAAAGCTCAGAAACACGTCTTCAAGATCGGGGCGAATATGGCGGTACGCCATGGCCGGAGAGGGGGGTTGGATGGGCATGGGTTGGCGGCAGAGCACGGCGGGATGGTGGGCCAAGTCGTCTTGCAGTGCGGGAGGGTCGCTGGAACAGGCCAGCAGCAAGGCGTGTCTGGCGCGGGTCATGGCCACGTAGTAGAGGCGGCGCTGGGCGTCCGGGTCTTCCCCCGGCTTGATACCCCAATCCCCATCCAGCACGGCCACGTGGTCGAACTCCAGGCCTTTGGCCCGATGGGCGGTGAGCAGCAGCAGACCCTGCTGCCGTTGGCGCACGTCCCGGCTCCACTCCGCCAGCCATTCGACGCAGTGATCCACCGGGGTCTCCCCACCACCGGTTTCCAGACTGTAATCCTCGACAGCCTGCCGCAGCAGGTCGTACCAGGGACCTGAAGGTTGAACCGCAACCCAGGCCGCCAGCGCTTCCCCATCTACCACCGGGGGCGTGTGATTGCGCAGCCAGGTGACCAGGGCCTGGATTTCCCGCAGGCGCCAGAGGCTGGGGATGGTCTCGTTGCCCATTTGCACCGGGATGCCACGGGCCTCACAGAAGGCCCTGACCGGGTGCAGCCATGTCCACTTACGGGCCACCACGGCGCAGCGGGACCAATCCCACCGGGGCGCCGCCTCCTGCAGGCGGAGCAACTCGGTCATGACGGTCCGGGCCTGGGACAGGGGGCTGCCGCCCACCGGCAGGAGTTGCACCCGCCCCCCTGCGACGGGGTCGATGGCCTCCCATGGGCCACCCGGTGGGTCCTTCTCCCGTGCCGGGTCAACGTGGACGGGATGGTCAGCCTTCATCCGCTCCCGCGCCGGGGCAATGACGGCATTGGCCGCCGCGACGATGTGGGCCGTGGAACGGTAATTTGCCGTCAGGAAGCTGGGCTTGGGGCCGTAATCCTGCTCGAACCGGCGGATGAAGTCCACCGAAGCGCCGTTGAAGGAGTAGATGTTCTGGTCGTCGTCCCCCACGGCAAAGAGGGTGAGCTTGCCGGCGTCCTCCTCCCTGGCGCGTCCGGCCAAGGCGGAGATCAAGTCATACTGGTGGGGGTCAATGTCCTGGTACTCGTCCACCAGAATCCAGCGGAAGCCCGCCAGCAGTTGCTCCCGCCGTGCGTCCGCCTCCGCCGGCGGTAGATCCTTCCCCTGCAGCACGTCCACGGCGCGGCGGATCACGTCCCGGAAGGCGTTGTCGTCGGGTGGATTGTCGGAACGCTCCAGCCGTCCACTGAAACTGGCGCCCGCCAACCGCATGGCCAGCCCATGGCAGGTGAGCACGGTGACGCCGCCGGCATCGTCACCGATCAGTTCTTCCAGGCGACGCCGAATCTCAACGGCAGCATGACGGTTGTAAGCCAAGGCCACAATGCCCCGGGGGTGTTCCCGTCGCACACGGATCAGATAGGCAATCCTGTGGACCAGCACCCGCGTCTTGCCGGAGCCGGGGCCGGCCAGCACCAGCACGTTGGTCTGCTCCCGGTCATCGGCGACAATGCGCTGCTGAAGGGGATTCTTCAGGCTTTCAACGATGGCCCGCCATGAGGCAGGTGTGGTCTGGCGTCTGATTTCCTTGTCCCGCCCTGGCAGCCAGCGGTCAAGGAACGGCTGTTCTTCCATGGTGAAATAGTCCATGGCCAGCCGCAGCGCTTCCCCCATATCAGCAAGGCCCCGCTGGGCAAATTCCGCCATCACGTGGACCTGCAGCACCTTCCCCTCGTAATGCAGCGCCAGCAGTTCAAAATCCGCCTTGGTGAAGCCGCGCCGCCGTTCTCCTTGTTGCAGGCGGATGGTCATGGCGGGACGGAACACGGTCAGGCCCCTGTTGAGGCGGATGATGTCCAGCTCATGGAGCCACATCAGCGCCCGGTCCAGCAGCTTCTGGGGATTCCGCACCTGGCTGTTCAAAGCCGGGGCGGACGTTACGGCCCGCAACAGGTTGCCCGTGGTGGTTGTCGCCAGCAGGTCCGCGCCCTGGATTCCACGGGGCAGGCAGCCCAGCAGATGGTCCAGCAAATGCTTGGCCCCCATGCGGCGACGGCGCGCCGTCTCTTCAAGGGCGAACCACTCACGCCGCAGGGTCACCCGCACCGTCTCCGCGTCCTGTTTGCGCACCGACCAACTGCCCCTTGCCCCGTCCTCGTCCCGTCCGTCATCGGCAATCCCCCGCACGATGCGCCACAGCCGTTCCGGCAGTGGATCGGGAAGCCCCTGGTCCCGCAGAATCTGGGCGGCCCGCCGCAAGTGCAGGGCGGAGGCGTCCCCCTTCCCTTGATCCGGCGCCGCTTCCCGCATGTGGGTGACGAGGGCCATCTCCAACGCCATCGCCTCTTCAAAGCGTTTTCGGGAGGAACGGTTCACGCCGGCATGAACAAACGCAGTGATCACCGTGTCGTTGTCGGCGATGCCCAGGTGCTCCAGATCGTGGAGGGCGGCCCGCACCTTATCGGGCCTCAACCCCGTGACCCCCATCAGTTCGTCCGTGGTGACCCCTTCGTCCGGGGACGCATTGATCAGCCTTTCGACGATCTCCAGAAGTTTCTTGCGGCGGTCGGGCGTCATGGTCCGCGCCCGGTCAAGCCGCTGTCGGGCCTCCCTGAGGGAATTCACCCGCAGGGAGGATGGAAACACGTGGACAACGTTCTCCTCCCGGGTGAGCAACTTGGACTCCTCCAGCCATGTGAGGGCCGTGCGGACCCGGGTGTCGTTCGTGAAGGAATCCCGCTGGAAGGCCCCGTCCTCGTTTTCCCTTAGGATTTCCCCGGCAGTGGCCACCACCTCGTCTTTGAACCGTTTCTTCCGGTTCAGGTTGCGCAACGCCCGGAGAATGCCGTGGATCTCCGCCCGGGTGAGCCGGGAGCGGGCCGATAGTTTGAACTGCTGCTCCACGTCCTCGGGCGTGTACAGCAGCACGCAACGGGCCGGTTCGCGATCACGGCCGGCCCGACCTGCCTCCTGGAGATAGTTCTCCAACGACCCCGGAATGTCGGCATGGATCACCAGCCGCACGTCCTGCTTGTCGATGCCCATGCCAAAGGCGTTGGTGGCGGCGATGGCCCGTAAATCCCCACGGATGAAGCGCTGCTGCACGTCCTTTTTGGTTTCCGGCGGCAGGCCCCCATGGAAATGGGCCACAGCCAGCTCCTTGGTTTGCAGGTATTGGGCCACCTCCTCGCTCTGGCGCCGCGTTGCGCAGTAGATGATGGCGCCGCCAGGCCCGTTGCCCGGCAAGAACTCCATCAGGACCTGATGGACATGGGCGAACTTCTCACCGCCGCTGGTGGGCATCAACCCGAAGTGGAGATTGGTTCTGTTGGCGCCGCCGTCAAACACCGTCAGGTCAATGGCCAGCGTGTCGTGAAAGTACGTCCTGATGTCCTGCATCACGTCCGGTTTGGCGGTGGCGGTGAGGCACAGCACCGGCGGAACGGGACCCGGGCCTGCCTTCTCCTTGATAAAACGGCCCAGATAACGGTAGTCGGTGCGGAAGTCATGCCCCCAACGGGACAGGCAATGGGCCTCGTCCAGCACCCAGCCCCCGATCTCCCGCTGCTCCAGCGCCCGCCGCAGGGAGCGGGAGCGCAACTGCTCGGGGGAGATCAGGAGAATGGCCGCGTCCCCCAGGCGAACCTTGTCCAGAACGTCGGCCCGCTCCGGCATGGAGAGGAGGCCGTTGATGGCGAAGCAGGATCCGATGCCGCCCGCCTCAAGACCCGCCACCTGATCGGCCATCAGGGCCACCAGGGGGGAGATGACCACCGTCAGGGCGCCAGTGTTGTCGTAGCGGGACAATGCCGGAAGTTGATAGCAGAGGGACTTGCCCGTGCCCGTGGGCAGAATCCCCAGCACGTGATTTCCCCCCATGGCGCATTCCACGATCCTCTGCTGGAGGGGGTAGCCCCGGTCGTCCGCCGGTTCAGGACGAAAGCCTTCGAAGCCGAACCAGCGCTTCAACGTCTTGCGGGCATCGTGGTGTTCCCGACACCAGCCGCAGGCGGAGTCGGTGCAGGCAACGTTCCTCAGCCGCCGCACCCATCCACCCGCCTCCGGGAACTGGTGGCGCACCCAGGGGGGCATCACCGAATTGCCCCCCGCCACGGAGAGCCACGCCAGCACGTAGCACAGATTCCAGCCCAACCGGGGCGCCTTGTCCACAACCTCCCTTCCCTGACTGACGCAAGCGCGCCCCTTGAGAAAGGCGCCAATGGCTTGTCGGCCCTCGGCAGCGGTGGGCCGGGGTGCGTTGCGCAACCAGGAGAAGAGGGTATCCAATGCACGATCCACCCCCTTCGGCTGGGGCGTGCTCAGCCAGTGCCAAGCCGCGAGCAACTCCGGCGCCGCCTTCCCCAGGGCTTGACACTCATCCTTAAACAACGCCAAGGCGATGCCTGCATCCAGTTCGGGATCATTGATCTGACCGCGTTGCAGGCTGCCGTCCTGGTAATGCTTCACCAAGTGGTGGTAGGGATTGCGAGGAAAGGCCAGGGGGCTGAGCCGCAGGGTGTCCACCTGCGGGAGCTGCAGGAGCCGCAGCCCGGGCGCGGTGGCGGCAAGGTGAGGAATATCGAAGGCGACGAGATTGTGGCCCAACAGCGCCTCCGCCCCCTCCGCAAACGTGTCCAATCGCGATAACTCGCCTTGGGATCCACCACCGCAACAGCTCTCGCCAACATCGGAGCGCACCGCGCCAAATTTATGGATACGACCGGTCTTTTGATCCACCTCCAGATCGAGGGAGAGGCAACGCAGCGGGAAAGACGGGTTATGGCTTTGTGATGGGAAGGGTGTCACCATTGGACGCAACGTTGTCCACAGTATGGGGGGCGGAATTGGCGCTGGAAGACCATCCGCCGAGTGAGACGCCGTCCAGGGTCAACTCTTCCTCCTATGCGTCAAAGATGGTGCGGCTCCCTGACCCCAGAGAGACCGGAAGAGGTCACCGGAGCCGGTGGCATAGGTGAGGAGGAGGGAGGTGGGGAAACGGTTGTTGTTCCAGGCTGCCGGGAGGCTCCTTGGAAGAAGCCCCTAACGGCCTTATCCCACCTTTCAACTCCTGGCCGCCGGCAGGGCTTCCAGCACCCGGTCCAGCTTGTTATTCATGGCCCTCATGTCGGCTTTGAGTTCAGCGTTATCTTGCTTCAGTTCCGTCTTGACGTCTTTGATCTCTGCTCTAACATCCTTGATCTCCGTCCTGACGTCCTTGATCTCTGCCCTGACGTCCTTGATCTCTGCTCTGGCATCCTGGACCTCTGCTCTGACCTCGTCAATCCGTTTGTTCTGCCTTGCTTCGCTGGACTGAATTTCCTCGTGGAGCCTGGCTTCGCTGGCTCGAATCTCCTCGCGGAGCTTCCCCTCGCTGGTCTCAATCTTTTCATTGACCCTGTCAATTCTTGCGGCAACCCTGTCAATCCTTGCACTGACCCTGGTCTCGGAGGCAACAATGTCACCCTTGATGGACTGGAACATGACCACCCCGCCACTCACCAGTGTGGTGACCAAGGCAATGACGATGGTCACCACCAGAATCGGTTCCAACCAGGGCCGCCACCAGGGCCTCTGCGGTTTCGGCTCCACAGGGGCAGCGGTGGCCGGGGTCTGTTGCTCGGGTTTTGACGTGGGCGTGCTGGAGGTCATGGCCAAGGCATGGGACAGGGGCTGCCCACATGGTTCCCACAGCTTAGAGGATGGGTTATGAGCCGTCCCGCCATTCTTGCCCTGGATCTGGACGGGGTCCTTGTGGACGGCATGGAGGAGTACTGGCGGAGCAGCCTTGCGGCGGCCCGGGGCTTGGGCGCCCCGGGGACTGGCCCCCCTGGGGAGATCCCCCCGGCGTTCCGATCCATTCGCCCTTGGGTGCATACGGGTTGGGAGATGGTGGTGGTGGCCTGGGCCTTGGCCCACGGCGCCCCTGCGGAAGCGTTTCTCCAGGATTATCCTGCTGCCCTGCGGCAGTGGCAGACGCGGTCGGGTCAATCCCCAGGGGCGCTTCAGGATGCCTTGGAGCGTCACCGCAGTGCTTGCCTCTCCCGTGATCCCCGGGGTTGGCTGGCCCAGCACCGTCTTTATCCCGGTGTGGCGGAGCGTTTGCACCGCTGCGGCGCCGAGGGGGTGGAGTGGATTGTGATCACCACCAAGGGGCGGGACTTTGCTGCCGCCTTGCTGAAGCAGGACGGTCTCCGGCCCACAGCCGTCTACGGTCGGGAGGACGGCCCCAAAGTCCGTGTGCTACTGCGCCTGCTGGAGCAGCGGCAACCTGTCTGGTTTGTGGAGGACCGACTCCCCACCCTGGAACAGGTGGCGGCGGATCCCCAACTTGCAGGTGTTGGTTGTTACTTGGCCGCCTGGGGCTACTTGCGTCATGCTGACAGACAGCAGCTTCGACCACCCGCCCATTGGCTGGATCACGCCACCTTTTGTGCCCCGTTCCACGCCTGGCCCACCTGAAGCTGCGCTGTTATGGTTCAAACGTACTTCCTCCCCCCGGGTGTGGCAACCCTGGCAAGCGTGGGAATACATCTTTGAAGACCCATCTCCTTTCACCATGGCTGTTCACCCCAATTCCTCCGCTGACGCCCAGTCCCGCGACAAGGCCCTCGGGCTGGTGTTGAACCAGATCGAGCGCAACTTCGGCAAGGGCTCCATCATGCGCCTGGGGGATGCCTCCCGGATGCGGGTGGAGACCTTCCCCACCGGCGCCTTACCGCTGGATCTGGCCTTGGGGGGCGGCTATCCCAAAGGCCGTGTGGTGGAAATCTACGGCCCGGAGAGTTCCGGCAAAACCACCCTGACCCTCCACGCCATTGCCCAGGTTCAGCAACAGGGAGGCGTGGCGGCCTTTGTGGATGCGGAGCACGCTCTGGATCCCGTCTATGCGGCCGCCCTGGGGGTGGACGTGGAAAACCTGCTCATTTCCCAGCCGGATACGGGGGAAATGGCCCTGGAGATCGTGGATCAACTGGTGCGCTCCGGCGCTGTCACCTTGATCGTGGTGGACTCTGTCGCGGCCCTCACGCCCCGGTCGGAGATTGAGGGGGAGATGGGGGACGTGTCGGTGGGTAGCCAGGCGCGGCTCATGAGCCAGGCCATGCGCAAAATCACCGGCAACATCGGCAAGTCCGGCTGCACGGTGATTTTCCTGAATCAGTTGCGCCTCAAGATCGGGGTGGTCTACGGCAACCCCGAGACCACCACCGGGGGCAACGCCCTCAAGTTCTATGCCTCGGTGCGGCTGGACATTCGCCGCATCCAGACCCTGAAACGCTCCGGCAAGGAATACGGCATCCGCGCCAAGGTGAAGGTGGCCAAAAACAAGGTGGCGCCGCCCTTTCGGGTGGCGGAATTCGATATTGAATTTGGTCGGGGCATCAGTGCCGTGGGGTGTTTGCTGGATCTGGCCGAGGAAACAAGCGTGGTGGTGCGCAAAGGAGGCTGGTACAGCTACGGGGGGGACAATCTTGGCCAGGGGCGTGACAACACCATCCGCTGTCTGGAGCAGGACGAGACGCTCCGGCAGACCATCGACAATCTGGTGCGCCAAAAACTCAGCGAGGGCTCGGCTGTCATGGCCAATTCCGTGCGCCCCATCGCTGGCGGCGCCGCCAAGCCTCTGCCGGAGGACACCGTTTCCTTGCCCGCCGGGCAACCCGCCGCCGCGGCGGGTGATGGCTAGCTGGCTGCCGTGACGACCGCCTCGGAGTGAACCCCCCCCTTGCCCATGCGCAACCGGGAGCTGCGGCCCTCCTCCGGTTGGGCAACGTCCGGTTCCACAACAATGGTGTCCCCCTTGCGGAAATCACCCCGCAGAATGGCTTTGGCCATGGGGGTCTCCAGATGTTTTTGGATGGCGCGCCGTAACGGCCTGGCCCCGTAGACGGGGTCGTGGCCCACGGCGGCCAGCCAGTCACAGGCCTCCGAAGTGAGGATCAGATTCAGGCCCCGCTCTTGCAGCCGTTGCTGAAGCTGGGTGACTTGCAACTCCACGATCCGACGCAGTTCCTGCTTCCGGAGAGCATGGAAGATGATGATCTCGTCAATGCGGTTGAGAAACTCGGGGCGGAAGTGGGTGCCCAGGGCTTGTTTGACCCGGGCTTCCATCTCCCCGTGGCGGCTGTCGTCACCGGCCAGATCCAGAATGGCCTGGCTGGCGATGTTGCTGGTGAGGATCACGATGCTGTTGGTGAAGTTCACCGTCCGGCCTTGGCTGTCCGTGATACGGCCGTCGTCCAGCACCTGGAGCAGCACGTTGAACACCTCGGGGTGGGCTTTCTCCACCTCGTCCAGCAGGATCACCGCATAGGGCTTGCGCCGCACCGCCTCCGTGAGCTGCCCCCCTTCCTCGTGACCCACATAGCCGGGAGGGGCGCCAATGAGCCGGGATACGGCGTGGCGCTCCATGTACTCCGACATATCAAGCCGCACGATGGCGGCTTCATCGTCAAAGAGTTGCTCCGCCAGGGCTTTGCACAATTCCGTCTTACCCACACCGGTGGGACCCAGGAACAAAAACGAGGCAATGGGGCGCCGCGGATCCGCCAGGCCGGCGCGGGAGCGCTGGATGGCATCGGCCACGCTGCCCACCGCCTCCTGTTGACCCACCACCCGTGCATGGAGCCGCTGCTCCAGATCCAGCAGTTTCTGGAGTTCCGACTGGGCAAGGCGCTTGACCGGGATGCCGGTCCACTTGCTCACCACCTCCGCCACGTCCTCCTCACTGATGGTTTGGCGCAACAGTCTTTTCTCGTTGTCCTGGAGCCGGTGCTCTCCCTTCTGCAGGCGCCGTTGCAACTCGGCCAGAGTGCCGTACTCCAATTCCGCGGCCTTGTTGAGGTCGTAGTTGCGTTTGGCCTGCTCCAGCTTGACCTGCACCTGTTCAATCTGTTCCTTCAAACCCTGGAGATCATCCAGAGCACCCTTCTCCTGTGTCCACTGGGCCATGAGGGCCCGCTGCTGCTCCGTCAGATTGGCCAGATCCTGGTTGATGCGTCTGAGCCGCTCCTCGCTGGCCGCATCGCTTTCCTTGGCGAGGGACAACTTCTCCATCTCCAGTTGTAGAATCTTGCGATCGATTTCATCAATCTCCTCGGGCTTGGAGGTGATTTCCGTTTTCAAACGGGCGGCGGCTTCATCCACCAGATCAATGGCTTTATCGGGCAAGAAGCGGTCGTTGATGTAGCGACTGCTGAGCACCGCTGCTGCCACCAGGGCGTTATCGGCAATGCGCACGCCGTGGTGAACCTCGTAGCGCTCCTTGAGACCCCGCAGAATGGAAATGGTGTCTTCCACCGTGGGCTGGGGCACCAGAACCTGCTGGAATCGGCGCTCAAGGGCGGCATCCTTCTCGATATAGCGGCGGTGCTCATCCAGGGTGGTGGCGCCAATGCAGCGCAGTTCCCCCCGGGCCAGCATGGGCTTGAGCAGGTTGCTGGCGTCCATGGAACCGCCAGCAGCTCCGGCCCCCACCACGGTGTGGACCTCGTCAATGAACAACACAACCTGATCTTTTCCCGACGTGACCTCCTTGAGCACGGCCTTGAGGCGTTCCTCAAACTCACCCCGATACTTGGCGCCGGCGATCAATGCGCCCATGTCCAGGGCAACGAGGCGCCGGTTCTGCAGCGCCGTCGGCACGTCCCCGTTCACGATGCGCTGGGCCAACGCCTCCACGATGGCGGTCTTGCCCACACCAGGCTCGCCGATCAATACGGGGTTGTTCTTGGTGCGCCGTGAGAGGATCTGGATGGTGCGGCGGATTTCTTCATCCCGTCCAATCACGGGGTCAAGTTTCCCTTGACGGGCTGCGGCGGTCAGGTCACAGCCGTAGTTTTTTAGAGCCTCGTAGGTGGCCTCCGGGCTTTGGCTGGTGACCCACTGGTTGCCGCGGATGGATTGAACGGCGTCCTTGATGGTTGCACGACGCCCTCCAAGGGCCTGCAGCAGGGGTTTGCCGCAGCGCCTGTCCTCACACAGGGCCAGCAGCAGATGCTCAACGGCAATGAATTGATCCTTCCAGACCTGCCGCTCCTTCTCCGCCCGATCCAACAGTTGATCCAGGCTGGAACTCAGGGAAACGGTGTCCGGAGGGGCACCCAGCTTGGGCTGTTGGGCAAGGAATTGCTCCAGATTGTTGTCCAGGTCAGCCACGTCCACAGCGGCTGTTTCCAGGATCCGCACCGCCAGATTCTTCTGCTCCAGCAAGGCCTTCAGCAGATGCTCGCTCTCGAGTGTTTGGGATTTGCGGGCCTTGGCCAGGGTGTGGGCAGAACTGATGGCCTCCCAGGCCTTGAGGGTGAAGGTTTCAGGGGTGGGCTGCATGGCGTCTCGGTGAATCAACCTCTACCCAGCACCCTAAGAAGCCCTTTTCAACAACACCAGCCGGTAGACCGCACCATCTGCTGCGGTCTACCGGCTTTTTGTGTGATCAGCTTTGTGTGGTCGGCAACCAGGAGCCGAATCCGAATCACTCAACCGTGATGGTGCCCACCATGCCGGCGCCGCGATGGGGTTCGCAGTAGTAGCTGTAGGTGCCGGGCTCGGTGAAGGTTTGCTCCCAGCTTTCTCCGGGGGCAAACGCCAAGTCCGTATGGCTCAGTTCCCCGTGACCTTCCACAACGGCGTTGTGGGGACCCAACTTGTTGTTGACGAACTTGACCGTATCGCCAGCACTGATGGTCACCGTGCTGGGCTCAAAGGCCAGAAGGCCGCTATCGGTTCCCATTTGCACGTCGATGGTGGCGGCAGCAGCGGCGGATCCCCATCCCAGAAGACCAGCAAGGCCCAAAACAGCAGCAAGGCAAATGCCTAGAAGGCGAGACATGGTGTAGCTCGGTCACTGGGGGAGACTCTACAGGCTCACCACACCCAAGGGGGGCATGGGAATCGGGATGTTACGTATCGGACCGCAAGCCATGGTCAGCGGTCGGCAGGCGGCCCCGCTGCGGAACCCCGGCTGCAGACAACACCGTCTCCAGATCGGGGAAGCGGGACGCCAGACCGAAGCTTTCCGGTCGGATGACGGGGTGATGAATGAAATGACGCTGCTGCAGGGTAAAGCGGTCCCACGAACTCAACCGGATGCGGAACACGAGCACCAGAGCCCGTAGTAGCCAGTGGCGGAGTTGCACACCGGGGGGACGAGCCATGTGGCGGTAGCGGCAGAGCCGGGCCACGGTGCCATTGACGGTGAGGGGGGGCTGACCCAGCACGTAGCGATGCACGCCCCCCCAACGCTGCGGTCCCGGCTGGTGGGGCGTGGTGAGCAGGTGACCGCAGATGCTGGCCACGTCCGCCCCGTGGATGAAGTGATAGCTGCCGTCCAGGCGCAGGAAGCGCGCTAGCCAAAGCCACTGCAACAGTGGCCCCAGGCCCGTGGTGAGGTAGCTGGTGGGCCATGGGCCACCGCCGTCGATCCTGCCGGAAAAAACAAGGGTGGGGAAAACGGCCACGATCTTGTCCCGGAGGGCATGGGCCGTCAACTGGCGCAGGCATACGGCCTTGGTGCGGATGTACTCGGTTCCCCACTGCTCCGCCTCCGGCAACAACTCCAGTTCACGGTCCAGAATGCTGGCGGTGGAGAAATAGAGCACCTGCTGGAGGCGCTGGTGATCAAGACAGGCCAGCAGGTCCTTGACGGCTTGCACGTTGACCGCCCAGGCGCGGGCCGGGTCTCCCCAGGCCGTGGCGGTATGGATGACCCGATCCACAAGGGCCAGTTGCCGGCGAAAACGCTGCGGCTGGCGCAGGTCACCCACCAGCAGTTCCACGCGGGGATGCCGGTGGTCGACGGCGGTGAGTTTTTGGGGCTGCCTCAGCCAGAGCAGCAGCCGGGCATTGCTGTGCTCCAGCAGCCAGGCCGCCACCGCCTGGCCGATGCAGCCGCTGGCGCCAGTGATCAGAATTCGACTGGGTTGAGACAAGGCATCCGAAACAGAGGGTCACGTCCGCAGGTGGAGATCTCAAGCGGGCGCTTTGGCTCCCAAGCGCTTGCCGGCCGCGAAGAACAGGCGGGCATTCTCCTCCGGGGTGCCGGGTAAAATGCCATGGCCCAGGTTGAGAATGTGGCGTCGTCCACGGGCCTTGCGGAGCGTATCCTCGATACGGGCGCAAATCACCTCCGGGCTGCCGTACAGAAGCCCGGGATCCACGTTGCCCTGGACCCCCAGGTGGGCGGGGAGTCGGGCCAGGCCGTCCGCCATGTCCACGGTCCAGTCCAGGCTGATGATATCCGCGCCGCTGACGCCCATCCGCTCCAGCACCCCTGCACTGCCCGAGATGTAGAGAATCAGAGGTGTGTCCGGGTGGGTTTGCTTCACCTGGCGGATGAGGCGCTGCTGATAGGGTCCCGCGAAGACGTCGTAATCCTGGGGGCTCAATTGGCCGGCCCAGGAGTCGAAAATCTGCACCACCTGGGCGCCCGAATCAATTTGATAGCGCACATAGGCCGCAATCCCGTCCGCCAGGTGGGCCAGCAATTTGTGCAACAGGGCCGGCTCACGGAAGGCCATGGCCTTGATGACCCCGTAGGTTTTGCTGCTTTTGCCCTCCACGGCATAGGCCGCCAAGGTCCACGGGGCCCCCACAAATCCCAGGACTGCCGCGGCGGTGCCCACCGCCTCCCGTAACCGCGTCAGCACGGAGCCCACAAAGGCCATGGACGCGGCCGGCTCCAGGGGGCGCAGGGCGTCAATCTGTGCCTGACTGCGGATGGGGTCATGAATGAGGGGACCCTGGCTTTCCACGATGTCGAACTCGATGCCCATCCCCGGCAGAGGCGTGAGGATGTCTGAAAACAGGATCACGCCGTCCGGGTGAAAGGCCTCGAAGGGCTGCATGGAGATCTCGTAGGAGAGATCAGGGTTTTCCGAGCGCTCCCGAAAGGTGGGATAACGGTCTCTCAACTCCCGATAGGCCTTCATGTAGCGTCCCGCCTGACGCATCATCCAGACAGGCGTGCGCTCAACGGTCTCGCCCCGGGCGGCGCGCAGAAGCAGGGGAAGGGAATCGGCCATCGGGTCAAGCATGGTCAGGAGGAAGGTGGCTGGAGCGCGATTGATCAGGGCCATGGCGGCTGTGGCGGAAGATCACCGTGCTCAAGGGGGGCAAGCATAGATCCAGGGAGTGGGCATAGCTGTGCATGGGCCAGGGATCCGTGAAGCGCCCCCCCAGGTTGCCCAGGTTGCTGCCGCCGTAAATCTCTGCATCGCTGTTGAAGATCTCTCCGTACCAACCCTCCAGCGGCACACCGATGCGATAGCTTTTATGGGGATTTGGCGTGAAATTACAGATAACAACCAACCAGCGTTGACTTTTTTCATCTCTCCGCATGAAGCTGATGACGCCATTGCGATTGTCATCACAATGGATCCATTGAAATCCGTTGGTGTTAAAATCTTCGCGCCAAAGGGCCGGTTCTGATTTATAGAGAATATTGATTTCATCAATCATCCTCATCAATTTCTGGTGTTCAGGATATTGCAGCTTATCCCACTCCAGATCATCCCAGACATTCCATTCGCCACGTTGACCAAACTCCATGCCCATGAAAATAGTTTTCTTACCGGGATGGGTCCACATATAGGCGAGCAGGGCGCGGGTGTTGGCAAATTTACGCCAATCATCTCCTGGCATCTTGTGGAGCAGATTGCTCTTCTCATGTACCACCTCGTCATGGGAAAGAGCCAGCATGAAGTTCTCGCTATAGTAGTACATCATGGAAAAAGTAATCAGATTCTGATGAAATTGTCGGAACCATGGATCCATGGCAAAATAATCCAACATATCATGCATCCAACCCATATTCCATTTCAGATTAAAGCCCAGGGCATCACGGTTATGGTCACTGGCTGGCTGGGTGACACCTGGCCACTCCGTTGACTCCTCTGCAATGGAAAGAATCCCGGGGAAGTAGTGGAACAGGGTTCCGTTTAATTGCTGGAGAAAATTCACCGCCTCCAGATTCTCGCGGCCACCGTGTTTATTGGGCAGCCACTCCCCTTCCGGACGGAGATAGTCCAGGTAGAGCATGGAGGCAACCGCGTCTACACGGATTCCGTCAATATGGAACTCACTGATCCAGAACAGGGCGCTGGATACCAGAAAATTGCGCACCTCGTTGCGACTGTAATTAAAAATCAACGTGCCCCATTCCTTATGCTCACCGATGCGTGGGTCAGCATGTTCATATAGGAAATCACCATCGAAATAGGCCAGGCCGTGGTTGTCTTTTGGAAAGTGTCCCGGCACCCAGTCCAGAATGACGCCAATGCCGTTTTGATGGCAGCGATCCACAAAGGCCCGGAATTCGTCCGGCTTGCCATGGCGACTGGTGGGGGCATACCAGCCCGTCACCTGATACCCCCAGGATCCCTCAAAAGGATGCTCCGTGATGGGCATCAACTCGATGTGGGTGAACCCCCGCGCCTTCACGTGGGGGATCACCTTATCCGCCAGTTCCGTGTAGGTGAGCAGCCGGGTCCCCGGCTTCATGTCGTTGGCAGGCACGGGTGAGCGCACCGTACCGTCCGGTTCCACGTAGGGCTGTGCCCCGTCGGCATGGAGCCAGCTTCCCAGGTGCATCTCGTAGACGGCAATGGGCTGCTCCAGGGGATTGCGGCCGTCCCGCTGACGAATCCAGGCCTCGTCCCCCCAGGCAAAGCGGTTCTCCGCCACGATGGAGGCCGTGGCCGGGCGCACCTCATGGTGAAACCCGTAGGGGTCGGCCTTGGCATAGGGATGGCCATGGCGGGTGTGGATCTCGTATTTGTAAAGTTCCCCTTCCCCAAGACCGGGGATAAAGAGTTCCCAGATGCCGCCCATGCGCTTCTGCGCCGGGTGCATCCGCCCGTCCCAGCCGTTGAAGGCGCCAATGACGGACACACTCACCGCATTGGGCGCCCAGAGACAGAACTGCACACCGCTCACCCCGGCCTGCTCCACCCGATGGGCGCCCATGCGGGTCCAGACGTGGTGATGGTTGCCCTCGGCAAACAGGTGGCGGTCCAGCTCGCCCATCCACTCCTGGCGAAAGCTGTAGGGGTCGTGCTGGCGGCTGTTGATGCCGCCCCGCTGCAACTGCAGTTGGTAGGCGCTGCCGGGATCCGTCGGCAACTCCCGCTCGAACAACCAGGGATGGTGGACCGCCTCCATGGGCAGCGCCTGGCCTTGCAGCACCAAGTCCACACGCTCCGCGTCCGGAAGCCATGCACGCACCACATGGGCACCGCCGGTGAGCGCATGGGGGCCGAGAAGGGCGTAGGGATCATGCTGACGACAGTTGGCTAGGCGCTCAACTGCTTGCGTAAGCCCTTGGTGTTCAACCACAGGGAGAATGCAGATTGGTAGGAGCCTACGCTGTAACCTGGTCCGGTTGCTGCAACGGCAGCTCCAGAAAGGCTTCGTCCCAGCAAAAATGCACCGCCACCAGTTGGCGTTCGTGGGCGGCGACGGCGTGGGGCGCCTGTCCGTTACCGGGATTGATGCCGATCAAGGGCCAGCCCGCCAAGGCTATGGACAGGCGCAGCCGTTCCCCTGCCGGCACCGTTCGCAGCAGCGGCTGAAAATGAACTTGGCGCCATGTGAGAACTTGGGCCTGGGGACCCAGCCAGCGCTCCACCCCCATGGAGAGTTGCTCCACCCGCAGCCGGCCGTCCGCTTCCCGCAGCCGGGACAGGGCACAGCAGAGATCAAAGCCCGGCCCCTCACTGGCGGCCCTCAGCCGCAGCCGTACAGCGCCGCTGAGGATCAGGGCACAGGGCAGGGGCGGGGTGGTGAAGGTGAGTACGTCGCTGCGGCAATCCAGGTCATGGCGGTCCGTTGGTCCGGCTTGCAGGTCCAGGTGTCCGCCCCGGGCCGGGGTAGGTCGCCATGGATCCAGCACCAGCCGGTCCCAGCCCCCGGCGCCTGCCTTCCCGGACTCCAGCAGCAACACGCCGGCGTGGGGATCCATCCCGCTAAGGCCCGTCCCCTTCAGCCAGCAGCGCCCTGCAGCCTGCCGGGGCCAGTGGGAGCCGCGCCACCAGTGGCCACACCCCACGTCAAACAGTTGAACAGCATCCTGGGGTTGCTCCGGGGGGCCATCCTTCAAGTGGTGGTCAAAGAAAGCCAGATGTTGCTGATCCAGGCGGCCGCCGTGCCAGTTGCCATGGGTCCAGGGACCCACCACCAGCCGGGGGCAACCACCGGCCTTCAAGCTTTGCTCATAGAACGCCATGGTGCCCCGCAGATAGGGGTCGTACCAGCCTCCGATCAGGAGCATGGGGCGCCGCAACACCACCTCCAGGCCTGCATCCGCCACGGGTGATTCCCAGTGGCCCGACCACCAGCGCAACAGGTGATTCTCCGGGTCTACTTGGTGGAGAAGGTCCCAACCCTTTTCGATAAAGTCTTTGCTGTCAAGAGCCTGGCGGATGCGGCCATAGGCCACGCCATCCCCGCGCCGCTGACAGGCTGCTGCCGCCAGTTGCAGTCCCCAGGCCAACCCCAGCACCCACCAATCCGCCTGGCCGTCCCGACACCAGTGGTGTGGCAGGCTGAGGCCTGCCATGGCCGGAGCCGTGCAATCCGGCCCATCGGGACCGTCCCAGAGCAGTTGGG
>VXNS01000021.1 GCA_009840445.1 Synechococcus sp. SB0662_bin_14 | reverse complement strand
CGCTGGCTTCAGACACCACCTCCTACCGCATCCTCTGGGCTTTGAGGCCCTATGCTCCCCAGCCTGGTCACACTGCCGAGGACTGGGAACTCTCCCTCGAAGGCCAACGGCAGGAAACCTCCTCCGCAGACGCTGCCGTGGATCATTCCCTCGGACTACGCTTCTTCTTCCCCTTCTGACACACTCGCCTCAACAACGGGGGTGCTCTTAAGCACCCGCCCGGTCGTTCACCGGCTCAGGCCACGGGACCGGGTGCGAGACGCGGAGACATCACTCCCTCGGTTATGGGTCCCGCCCCTGGTGGAACGCTCCTGCCTGGCTCAGGGAAGTTCCCATCCTCCAGCAGTCCGCATCACTGCGCTCGGTATCTTCCCTATGCCCTTCAGCGCTGGGCTGGGGGCTGCTGGGTCACGCCTTGGGGATGAGAATGGTGAGCAATGAAGGTAATTGAAGAGTGGAAGGATTTTTGAAAAAGATTAAGAAAGGTTAAAGGCCACAGGAAGATCTGTGGTGCTTGTGGCGCTGGTGGAGGAGAGGTCCTATGCTTGAGCCATGTCTCCCCATCGCCTACTTTTTGCTTTAGCTGCTGTGTGCAGCTTGCTTGTATTTGGAGCGACTGAGCCTGCAAAAGCACTCAGTAATAGCGACCAAACATCCGAAAACGTCCCAAGAATTAACCACTGGGAAATTGCTGGCCGTGTCCCTGGCCCTGGCCCTAGCTCTGGACCCAACGGACCCCGACCCAAATCCGGCCCTGGCACTGACCATGCCCCCAGTGACGAAGGATCGGGGAACTAGGGGAACGATTAGAACAATCGCCATGCCGTCTGGAAGTAGATGCGCGATTCCTTCCTCTGCCAGGCTGTGATTCCGCCATGCTTGGCAATGCCTCTGAACCTTGCGCCAAAGCATGGCTTACCATGTCTTTAAGCCGACGGCTCTCCCCTGAACAACGCAAATAACACCCTTTTGACCTGCCGCGTATTGACGTCTGCCAGGTAAGCCGACATGATCAACGCCTCCACCCTCTTGATGCGACGTTGATAAGGCTCCCAGTGGTCTAGCGCCACTCGCTGCTGTGGCCTGAGCCGTCCTGAAGCCGGGCACGAGGCACACTCACTGTCTCCAGTGTCCAAGGGGCTGGTGAGTTGACTCTCCCCCGCCGACCATGGCGATGGTCCTTCAACTCACCCTGGCCACGACCGTACTTCACGCAACCCAGGAAGGCAGCCAACTCCTCTTCGAAGACCGCCTCAACGGCGATGCCCATGGTGGCACGAGGTTGCGATCCGATCAAGGATCGCAACCTTCTTCACGACCCTTCACATGCAAGCGGGAACAGCCTGCTCACTTCTGTAACCTCTGAAGGTCTTGGTGACTGCCGCCAACGGCCTTCAGGCTGAGCCAGCGGTGCCTTGGCCACCAGTGGAGGTGGAGTAAGTTGCCAGAAACTCTGTGTGGGGCTTGCCATGCAACGGATCACCAGGCGCTTCCTCCTGCGGGCAATCGGCACGGCCGCTGGTTCGGCAGCCGCCTACCGGACCATGGAAGCGCTGGGCATTGTGGCTGCCTCAGCCAAGACACCCGAACTGGATCTTCCGGCCGGATCCGGCCAAGGGAAGCGGGTGGTGATTTTGGGGGCCGGCATTGCTGGACTGGTGGCTGCTTGGGAACTCTCCCAGGCGGGCTGGGATTGCGTGGTGTTGGAGGCATCGGGGCGCGTTGGCGGGCGCAATCTCACCGTGCGCGGTGGCGATGTCCTCCACGAGGGCGCCTTGCGCCAGGAGGTTTGCTTTGACCAAAAGGATCACCTCTACGCCAACCTGGGACCCGCTCGTATCCCCCACCATCACCGGGCGCTCCTGGGCTATTGCAAAGCCTTCGGCATCGAGCTGGAGGTCTTCACCAACGATAACCGTGGGGCGCTTTTCCACGACAGCCGCGCCTTTGCCGGCAAGCCCATCAGGGCGCGACACGTCATGACCGATGTGCGGGGCTACGTTGCGGAACTGCTTGCCAAGGCCGTGGATCGTGGCGCATTGGATCGCGAACTTACGGCTGAAGACAAGGAGCGAATCCTGAAGATGCTCCAGGAGTTTGGCGGGCTGAAGGGGGATGGCCTTGCCTATGAAGGCTCCAGCCGGGCCGGCTATCGGGGGCGTGGCAATGCCGGCCTTGCCGGTGGCGGTGAGCCGGAGACGCCCCTTGACTTCCGTGAACTGCTCACCTCGGATTTCTGGGAGTACAAGCTGCATTTCAGCCAGTTTCTCAACCAGAACCCCACCCTGTTCCAGCCGATTGGGGGGATGGATGCAATCCCCAAGGCATTTGAGAGGCGAATTGGACATTTGGTTCGCCTTGGCTGCCATGTTCAGCAACTGGGTCGCACCAATACGGGTGTGCGGATTACCTTCCGTAATGCCCAGGGGACAACGGAAGCCATTGAGGGTGATTTCGCAATCTGCACCATTCCCACCCCCGTCTTGAAGCATATCCCCAACGACTTCTCTTCCAGAACCCAACATGCAATCCAGTCCCTTGAATTCGTTGAATCAGTGAAGATCGCCTTCCAGGCGCGGCGGCGGTTCTGGGAAGAAGACCAGGCCATCTATGGGGGTATTTCCTGGACGGATCAGGACATTACGCAGATTTGGTACCCCGCAAACGGTTATCACCGGGAGAAGGGCGTTGTCCTTGGGGCTTATATCTGGGACCGTGAGCCTGGTCTCCGTTATTCCGAGATGACAGGAGCCCAGCGACTGGAGCGGGCCTTGGCAGAGGGGGAAAAACTTCATCCCGGATATACAGCAGAGATGGAATGCGGGGTCAGCCGGGCCTGGCTCAACGTGCCGCTTCAGAAAGGAGCCTGGGCCAGAGAAACGGGACCTGTTGAGGAGGCCGCCGCTGTGCTGCGGGAGCCTGATGGACCGTTTTATTTCGCCGGCAGCCAGATTACGGCGCTGCCGGGTTGGCAGGAAGGCGCTGTCCTCTCAGCCCATGGGGCTTTGCATGGGATTCACCACCGTAGCGTTGCCCGTTAAGGCAGACTTTATCAAGCCGGGATAAGTCCAGGACTTATGGTGGCCTGGTAAACCGCAAACCTGCGTGTCCAGCGCCCCTGTCACCACCGGCATCATTGCAGTCACGGTGGGTATCCACCTGCTGGGCTGGCTCTGGCCCCCACTCCGTAGCGAACTTCTTGAGCGTTTCGCCCTGGCCAACTGGCTGGTGGCAGAGGGAGAGTGGTGGCGAATGTTGACGGTCACTCTCCTCCACGCCCCAGGCTTCATGCACGTGGCGTTCAACATGTTTGCCCTTTACAACTTGGGTCCCCAGGTGGAACAGGGATTGGGTCCATTGCGTTTTGGCCTGCTGTGGGCTGCTTGCGCCGTGGCGGGGAGCGCCTTCTCTTTCCTTTTGGGCGATCCCGACGCGGTTGCCGTGGGTGCTTCCGGCGCCGTTTTTGGGCTGTTCGGGGTGTGGCTTGCTGCCGCTGTCCGCCAGAGGCACACCCCTTGGGGGATGCACCTGATGAAACAACTGGGTTTTTGGCTGCTGGTTAATGCTGCGCTGCCGCTGATTGTGCCCAACCTGGCCTGGGAGGCCCATCTAGGCGGTCTTCTGGCTGGCTACGGGCTGGGTTACCTGTGGCAACCCGGGAAGAAAGCTACAGCACCGGAGGACCCATCCGGTCGCTGAGCGCCAGAGATCCGGCATGGGCAGGGTTCATTGTAGCGGTGATGGCAGCTTGCTATCCAGTGGGCCAGTCGTTGCACTAGATTCAGTACAGTTGAGGCGAAGACGTGCCATCCTTCATCGAGAGGCGTCTGCAAGAGTTATGGAATCAACTGCAGGGGAAAAAACCCCACTTTTCACACTTTCTTGCTGAGATCCGGCTGCAAGGCATAAGGGGCATCAACAACTTGAAGGCAACGTTTGACTATCCGGTGAGCGTCATTGCCGGTGGCAATGCCAGTGGAAAGTCAACCGTGCTGTTTGCAGCCGCCTGCGCCTACCGGGTGCCCGGGGCTGGGGTTAAGGACTTTGTTCCCTCTACCCTGTTTCCTGATTACCGTCCCAGGAACGGGGGGCGCGAGGATCACAGGGATGAAGTCGTGCTTAATTTTGAGTATGCAACGCCGGAAGGTCATCACTCCATGCGGTGGCGGCGGCGCTCCAAGGTTTGGAATCGGAGCTTCGGCGGACGCAAAAACGCCAGCCAGCCGGAGCGGCCAGTCTATCTTCGAACCCTCAGCAATCTCAGCAACCCGTCGGAAGTGCGCGGTGTCCTCGGCATGTCCCGCTCAGCACAAGTGCCCAGGGAAACGGCTCTGACAGCTTCCCAGGTGGAGCTTGCCCATCAGATGCTGCCGTTTCGGTATTCCGAGGTGGTGAGGTTGTCCAGCGGGAGCAAGGCTCTACTCTTTGCTGCCCAGGACGGTGGCGGCTCCTATTCGGAGTTGCATATGTCCGCCGGTGAACGGGCCATCCTGCGCTTGGCCCAGGACATTGCCCAGCTCAAGGGGGCACTCGTCCTCATCGACGAATTGGAAGCGGGATTGCATCCTTGGGTGCAACAGCTTCTCATGGCGCAATTGCAGCAACTGGCACTGCGCAACGACCTGCAAGTCATCGTCACGACCCATAGCCCCGTGGTGCTCGACTCTGTGCCGAGAAATGGTCGCATCTTTCTCGAGCGCGACCAGGTAGGTGAAGTGACGGTTCGACCTGCGTATCGCGACATTATCCAGAATGCCCTTTATGGCCGCTCGGGAGACGCCCTCAACCTGCTCTGCGAAGACAAGGCTGCAGAAGGCATGTTGCAAGGGGTGTTGGATGTTCTGCTTCCCGATCTGGAGATGAGGACGGAGTCGGTTCACATCGGTCGCGATACAGGGGCGGACGAGTTCCCGTCCCATGCCGTCGCATTTCGGAAGTTTGGTCGGATCAAAAGCTTCATTTTCGTTCTCGACGGCGATAAGCGCGGCAGCCGTGCGGCGGAGAAGCTCAGCGAACAGGCGGCAAGCGATTCTGTATTTTTTCTGCCCGGCACGCTGCCGGAAGCCTGGGTATGGCAGGCGTTGCAGCGATTGTCCGCTGGCGAGGCCAAAGCACTGGGTCTCAGCAAAGACGACCTTACAGCAAAGCTAAGTCAATTGGACGCCCTCTACGATTCTGCATCGGATCCATCGGTCCGGATTGCCAAAACCAAGCTGCGCCAACTGGCTGACGCCCTGGGCCGGACTGAACCGGACGTCGCCCGTGTGGTGGGGCGGTTGGAGGCAGGGAAGCAGCAGAGCGACGTTCAGCCGCTGGTGGAGAACCTGAAGAGCGCACTGCTGCGCTGGCGCGATGTTGACGCAGTATCGCGCTGACGACCCTTCACTATCATTGCCTGAACCGCTGTTGAACCATGACCGTCACCATCGTGCCCACCGAACTGTCTGCCCCCACCCTGAAACCAGGTGCAGATTGCCGCCATGCTTTCCAGGCGGCCTACGAGAATCGCTACACCTGGGACCAGGGCTTCCCGGGTTACCGGGGGCGTTGTGAGGTGGCCAGGGCGGGAGACACGGCAACTGGCACGTTTCAAGTGGGGGCGGACCTCAAGGCCCAGGTTGAGGGCCTATCGGATCAGGCCTTGGCCAAGGCGGTGCATAACCAACTCTGGGAGGTGACCATCCATCGGGTGCGTCGCCCTTTTGGGCAGGTGCATGGGGACAACGGCTTTATTGCCGGGGATACCAATGCCGTGGGCATGGAGGTGGTTGTCACCGGCAAGGCGGCGGGTGACCGCTATCGCATCCGGGGCAACGTGGTGACCATGGTCCATCGCCATATCCACGGCCAAGTGGTGACCATCCACACGGAGGCCGTCACCGAGACAGGTGCCGGATACCTGAGCCGCCACTATCGGAGCCGCTACAGCGATCCCCGTAGTGGTGAGCCCCTGGGTCCGGAACAGCATTTCAGCGATGTCTTTGCGCCCCTGACCACCGGTCACTGGACTTTGCGTGAACGGTTGATCCGTTGTGACGGTGACGAGAAAGTGTTTCGGTTTCTGGAGCTGGAGCCTTTGGGAGCCGGTCACTGAGCCGGTTGGCGATGTGGACCGGGGGCTGGATGCTCCCTGGTCCCCATGACCCGATGAGGGAAAACTATGTGGCCTCAGGCAGAGGGTCAATGGTGCGAAGCCGTTCGTTGAGTTGCCTGGCCATGGTTTGGCGGCTAATGCTCAGAAGCTTGAGTGTGTCTTCATGCATCTTGATTTGCGCATTGGCTGTTTGCATCCCAATGACAAGCTGCTTGATGTCGTCCGGCAAGCTGTTGATGTCATAGCGTTTGCCTTCAAAACTCAAAATGGGCGCATCGCTCGGTGACGTGGTCGGCTGGTTTTCGTTTGCCATCCTTGCGGATTAAAGTTGCGTTGCAATTTTATCACCTTCGTCTCCCTGTACCGGCGCCAATCACCTGGTGTGAATCAACTGCTGGCGGCACAGTTCCTCGTACCGGCCGGCGCGGGACAGGAGTTGCTGATGGCTGCCTTGTTCAACGATCACACCCTTCTCCAACACCAGAATCTGATCCGCCCCCTGCACAGTGGCCAGGCGATGGGCAATCACCAGCACCGTGCGTCCCGCCATGGCCCGCTTGAGGCCCTGTTGCACAGCGGCCTCCGTTTCCGCATCCAGGGCGCTGGTGGCCTCGTCCAGCAGGAGCACCGCCGGATCACCCACCACGGCCCGGGCAATGGCCAGCCGCTGACGCTGCCCGCCCGAGAGGTTGGTGGTGCGCTCCTCAATCCTGGCCCCATAGCCCCCCATGGCCAGGATGAACGCCTCCGCATTGGCCAGTTGCGCGGCGTGGCGGATGGCCGCCGGGCTATGGCCACGGCCAAAGTCAATGGTTTCGGCAACGGTTCCGGAGAAGAGCAGCGCATCCTGGGGCACCAATGCCATCTGACGGCGTAACTCAGCCGCCCGCACATGGCACAAGTCCTTGTCATCCAGCAGAATGCGCCCCTGCTGGGGGATGTTGAAGCGCAGCAGCAGGGAAAACAGGGTGGACTTGCCGGCCCCTGAAGCACCCACCAGCGCCACCAGTTGGCCAGGCCTCACATGGAGGGTGAGGTCTTGGAAGAGGCGCTGGCTTGGCGTATGGCTGAAGTGGACATCTTCAAAGCGCAATTCACCCCGCACCTTGCCGAGGCTGAGGGGCCGGGGGGGGTCCGGAGGCTCCAGGGGCTCCTGCTCCAAGGCCCGCAGGCGCCGCAGTGAGGCCTGACCCTGCTGGAACTCGTTGAAATTGGCGGTGAGGTGACTGATGGGGTCAATGAGCATGAGCAGGGCAATCCCGTAGCTGCTGAACTGCTCGGCGGTGAGGCTGCCGGTATGGATGCGCCAAGCCCCCAGCAGCAAAATGGCCAGGATTCCTGTCGCTTGCAGAAAGCCCACCACCGGATGCTGCACCGCCACCAGTTCCAGGGTGTGGGCGCGGGCGCGGCAGTGTCGGTCAATCTGGCGGGCAAAGCGCTGCTGGAGCCAGTCTTCCGAGGCAAACGCCCGCACCAGGTGCAAGCCGCCAACGGCTTCCGCCAGCAGAGATGCCAGGGCACTGACCTGGACCTGGCTGCGCTCCGAAGCTCGCAGCACCTTGCGGCCGAACCAGCCCACCAGCCCGACCATGACGGGGGCCAGCAATAGGGTAGCTGCGGTGAGCGGTCCATCCAGCAAAGACATGTACCCCAGCACCGCCACCAGCGACAGGGCGCTGGGTGTGCTGTCGTGGAGGGTCTTGTAGATCACCTCCCCGACGCGATCCCCGTCTTCCGTGAGGCGATAGGCCAGATCACCGCTGGACAGTTTTTCCAAGGCGGGCAAGGCCAACCGCTGCAGACGGGCAAAGACGGTCTGGCGCAGGGCCTGGCTCACCTGTAGAGCCGGACCGGCAAACAGAGTGTCCTGGCCGTATTGGGCCATTTTGTGGACCAGGAAAACGGCCATGGTGACCGCGACGATGCGCAGGGCTTCCTGGAAGGTTCCCCCGCCAATGGCTGGCAGCAAGGGGCCAGCCACCTGAGCAAGGAGAGGTAACGTGCCCACGTAGACCACGGTGCAGCAGGACCCCGCCAGCAGGGGAATCCGATGCCGATGCCGAGCTAATAGGGGGAGCAGGCTCTGAAACCTGGCCTCGGGAGGTACGAGCATGGAAACCCGCGTGGGGTGTGTCAGCCATTACACTCCCCCATGTTCCCCAACCCCCCGAGTCTCGTGGCGCGCACGGAATCCACTATGCTTCCCCTGGGAACATCCATGCCCCCCTGGCAACTGCCACGGGTGGAGGATGGCCAGGCCCTCTCCAGAAGCCAGCTTCCCCCCGAGCCTGTGCTGGTGATGTTTCTGGCGGTCCATTGCCCCTTTGTGAAGCATGTGGAGCCTGAACTGGCCCGCCTGGATCAAGGCTACAGAGGGCGGGTGAGCCTTGTGGGCATTGGCAGCAATAGCTTGCAGACCCACCCGGAGGATGGTCCCCGGTTCATGGCGGCCCAGAAGCAGCGCCTTGGCATGGAGATGCACTACCTCCATGACGGAGACCAGGCTGTGGCAAAAGCCTTTCATGCAGCCTGCACACCGGATTTCTTCCTCTTTGACGCCAACCACACGCTGGTCTATCGGGGCCAATTGGATGGATCTCGCCCCGGCAACGGCGTTTCCTGTGACGGCGCCGACCTGCGGACTGCCCTGGATGCAGTCCTGACGGGTCGGCCGGTTGCGGCCCTGCAGCGTCCCTCTCTGGGCTGCAACATCAAGTGGCATCCCGGGGCTGAGCCCGCCTGGTTCGGTTGAAGCGCGGTGGACCGCCCGATGGCCGTGCCGCCCTTTGATCTGCGCAGTCAGCTTGAGACCATGGGTCCGGCTCTGGATCAGGCCGTGCTGGAGGTGCTCCACTCCGGGCAGTACATCGGCGGCAAGGTGGTGGCCCAATTCGAGGACGCCTTTGCCCGGAGCGTGGGCACAGCCCATGCGGTGAGCTGCAACAGTGGCACCGATGCCCTCATCCTGGCGCTGCGTGCCTTGGACGTGGGCATCGGCGACGAGGTGATCACCACCGCGTTCAGCTTCTTTGCCACCGCTGAGGCCGTCAGTGCGGTGGGGGCTCGCCCCGTCTTTGTGGACGTGGATCCCGGCACCTACCTGCTGGATCTGGACCAGGTGGAGGCCGCCATCGGGCCGCGCACCCGGGCGCTGCTGCCGGTGCATCTGTTTGGTCGTCCCCTGAATATGGAGCGGTGCATGGCCTTGGCGCACCGTCACGGTCTGAAGGTGGTGGAGGACTGCGCCCAGGCCGCAGGATCCCGTTGGGCTGGTCGGCCCGTGGGGGCTTGGGGAGACGTGGGATGTTTCAGCTTCTTCCCCACAAAGAATTTGGGTGCGGCCGGGGATGGGGGCTGCATCACCACCAACGATTCCCAACTGGCGCGGCAGATGCGGGAACTGGCTGTCCACGGCATGGCTGAGCGCTACGTCCACAACGCTCTGGGCTACAACTCACGGCTGGATGCCCTGCAAGCGGCGATCCTCCTGGTCAAGCTTCCCCATCTGCCATCGCTCATCAACGCCCGCAGGCAGCACGCCGAGGCCTATGGCCAGGGCCTGGCCCACGTCAGTGGCCTGGTGTTGCCCGGGCCGGGGGTGGCTGGTCACAGTTGGAATCAATTCGTGGTGCGCATTCCTGGCGCCGGACCTCAGGTTCGTAACCAGGTGCGGGACGGCCTACAACAGCAGGGCATCAACACCATCATCTATTACCCCATTCCGATCCACCGTCAGCAGGCCTACGGGAACCTGGGGTATGGCGTTGGAGCCCTGCCCGTCACGGAGTGTCTTGCTGACGAGGTGTTGAGCCTTCCCATGTTCCCGGAGCTTACCGTGGAGCAACGGGAGCACGTGGTGGACGGCTTACGTCTTGCGCTGATGGGGGCAGGGCAGCCCCACCATCCTGGGTGTGCCCCATGAGTAACGACTCAACGGTGAAGTCCCCGTCCTGCAGCTCGAAAAATTCTGCGTAGGCCAAGCAGTCAGCCGACTCGTGTGCGGCAAACCTGAGGATCCCACAGGCGTCGTAAAGGCCAACCATCTGCAAGAAGGGCAGTTTGGTAGCTTTTCTAACAAAGCAATCCCCCTGTTCTTAAGGAATTCCTCAGATTCCTGTTACGAAATTTTAGAAGCCTCTGGAGAATCGGGTTGCTCAGGAAGGTGTGGGGGCCTCGCTGGTGCTGTCAAAGCCACTGCCCACCAGGCCGTCATCCGCGGCAAGGTTTGGCCGAAACCCACTGGCCCAAATGGCGCGACTGCGCTGGTAGAGGGACGACTGGCTCAGTCCCCATGTTTTCAAGACTGTTCTCAGGTCGTTGCGGATATCCTCAGCGCCGGGGAAGTCGCGATAACGCTGGAGTAGCCGGGCGCCATCCACCAGATCCTGATCACGGGGCGATTGAACCTGGAGAAGGCGATCCACCACTGGACGATCCCTGCCGTGGAGGGGATGCTGCTGTTGCTGGCTCGCCACTGGACTCTCCTTCGGGCACGCACCCGGACACAGTATAGCCTCCCTTGGGTCTCCTAGGCTGCCCGCAGCGCAACAGTGCCATGGCTCCAGTCGGTGTGCAGTTCAGGCGACTACGGCGTCAGCTTGCGCCCCATGGAAAGCAGTTGGCGGCGGGAGTCATGGCGTTGATGGCGTTGAACCTCATCGGCGCGGTGCTTCCCCTGCTGGTGCAGGACACCATTGACCGCTTGGCGCCGGGGTTCACCATGGGGGAATTGGTCAGCGGAGCCGCCAAGCTGCTGGGCTTGGCCACGGTCATGGCGGTGGTGCGCATGGCCTCTCGTCTCCTGGTGTTCGGAGTGGGCATTTCCGTGGAGGCAGGTCTGCGGCAACAACTCTTTGATCACTTGCTGGGACAGGAGCCTGGCTGGTTGGCCCGGATGCGCACCGGAGAACTCATCACCCGGGCCACCTACGACGTGAACAACGTGCGTCGGATGCTGGGTTTTGCTGTTTTGAACATGGTGAACGTGGTCATGATCTATGGCACGCAACTGCCGGCCATGGTGTCCATTGACCTGGGTCTCAGCGTGGCTGCGTTGTCGCTTCACCCCGCCATGCTGCTGCTGGTGTCGCTGTTCGGCAAACGCATGGCGCGGCTACAGCGTCGCCAGCAGGAGCATCTCTCGGAATTGAGTGACCTGATTCAGGAGGACCTGTCAGGGATCAGCGCCATCAAGATTTACGGTCAGCAGGCCAACGAACATGAAGCGTTCGACGTCTTGAATCGCCGCTACCGGAACGCGGCGCTGGCTTTGGCCAAGGTGCGGTCTACGCTCTTCCCCGCCCTGGAGAAAATCAGTCACCTCAGCCTGCTGTTGCTTCTGGCATTGGGTGCAGGACGGCTGGAGGCCGCCGCACTGGGGGATCCTCAAGGACTCAGCATCGGCGGTTTTGTGGCCCTGCTCCTCTACGCTGAGCGGCTGGTGTTTCCCACAGCCTTGTTCGGGTTCACCATCAACACCTTTCAAGTGGGTCAGGTGAGCCTGGAGCGGGTGGAAGAGGTGCTGGCGCGCCAGCCACAGATCACCGACCCGGCAGCGGCCGAGCCGTTGGCGCCCCAGCCGGCGGGGCAACTCCAGGTGCGGAACCTTCACTACCGGTACCCCGCCAGCACGAGAGAGGTGCTGGCGGGGGTGAGCTTTGCCCTGCAACCTGGAGAATTGGTGGCGCTTGTGGGCGCAGTGGGCTGTGGGAAGTCCACCGTCGCCCGGTTACTGGGACGCATCATTGATCCACCGGAGAAGAGCGTTTTTCTGGATGGTCAAGACATCCGGCAACTGCGATTGGATGATTTGAGAAGTCGCATTGCCCTGGTTCCCCAGGAGGCTTATCTGTTCACCGCCACCATGGAGGACAACCTGCGCTATGGGCAGCCGGAGACGGAGCGGCAGCAGGTGATCCACTATGCCGACGCCGCCCAACTCAGCCAGGACATTGAAGGTTTCCCCCGCGGGCTGGACACCATGGTGGGAGAACGGGGCATCACCCTCAGCGGTGGTCAGCGGCAGCGCAGCGCCCTGGCCAGGGCGCTGCTTCAGCAGGTGCCCCTCCTGGTGCTGGACGACGCCCTGGCCAGCGTGGACAACGCCACCGCATCGGGCATCCTGGAGAGTCTACGCCATCACCGCCAGAGCACCGTGCTGTTCATCAGCCATCAACTGGCGGCGGCCGCGTCCTGTGATCGGGTGCTGGTGATGGAGGCCGGTCGTATTGTCCAATCCGGCCGGCATCAGACGCTCCTTCAGCAGAGCGGACCCTATCGACAACTGTGGCGGCGCCAGGCAGTGGAGACCTCCTGGTCCCAATCCCTGGCGTGAGGGATAGCCACTGGTCGCCATTGGTTTTAGGGTCAGATGGTCCAGGGTGACGGCAAAGGAGTTGGCGTTGTGCAACAGGTGAGGCAGGGGTACACGCTGGACCAGGCCCGTACCCGGTTGTTGGCGGCCCTGAACCCCTTGCCAGGCCGTGACGACTGCCCGTTACCCCAGGCCCGTGGCCGGGTGCTGGCAGCGCCGCTGGTGGCGCCCAGGGCTGTGCCCGGTTTCCGGGCCTCCAGCATGGACGGCTATGCCCTGCGCACCGTTGATGGCCGGCCGGGCGAGCCGCTGCCGGTGGTGGGATGTTCAGCCGCTGGCGCCCCCTATGGCTGTCCCCTGCAGCCAGGGCAGGCGGTGCGGATCTTCACAGGGGCTGTGGTGCCTGACGGCGCTGATGCGGTGGCGCCCCAGGAAGACGTGCAACTGGTGCAGGGGGAAACCTCCGGCCCCATGGTCACCCTGGAGACGTCCGTCCGTTCCGGTCAGTGGATTCGCTCCCCCCAAGAGGAAGCCGCCGCAGGCGAACAGTTGGGTGGCGTGGGGCAGCGGCTGAGCAGTGTGGACGTGGCCAGGGCACTGGCTTGTGGCCTATGTACGGCCCAGGTTTATTCCCGGCCTCGGGTGACCCTGCTGATCACGGGTTCGGAGTTGCGCCCGGCAGGGGATCCTCTTCCCCCCGGGACCATCTGCGACAGCAACGGCCCGCTGCTGCTCTCGCTGCTGGAACGGTTGGGTTTGACGGTGGCGGATCAACAATGGGTCGGTGACGATCCCCAACGGTTGGAGACGGCACTGCTGACGTTGGCCGGGTGCAGTGACGTGTTGATCAGCACAGGGGGGGTGTCCGTTGGAGATGAAGACCATGTGCGCCCCCTGCTGGAGCGGCTGGGCACACTGCAATTTTGGCGACTTTTTCTCAAGCCGGGCCGGCCTTTCGCTACGGGCACCATGGCCGGCGCCCGATTCTTTGGTCTCCCCGGCAACCCTGTCTCGGCTGCCGTCACCTTCCTGCAATTGGTCTGGCCGGCGCTTCAGGTCCTGGAAGGGGCGGCGCCAGAGCCCTGGCCTCGCCTGCAAGTTCGCTTGGCCACCCCGCTGCGGCGCCGACCGGGCCGACCGGAACTGGTCCGTGCCCGCCTGACCACCGATCACCGGGGGAAACCTCTCGCCACGCCTTGTGGTGACCAGAGCTCAGCGCGGCTGGCGTCCCTCCATGGGGCGGACCTGTTGTTGGAGATTGACGCCTCCGCTACGGAACTGCCTGCGGGAACAGCCGTGATGGCACAGCTTCTGCGGCTGCCGGTGCTGTAGCCGGATCAGGGCTGGGCATCCACAATCACAGGAACCGACCCACCACCGGGGAAGTTGGGCACAACGCTGGTTTTCCCGTCCCACCGATCCAGAAACAGCTTGTAGAGCACCTGTTCGTCAAGGCTCTGGGACAGGGTCTGGAACTTCTTGGCCTCTTCCTCGGCAATGCGCACCTCCGTCTGGGCCCGCTGCAGCCGCTGCTCGGCAATCTGCTTCTCCTCAATGGCGGCGCGGTATTCCTCGGCAATCTGCAAACCGGTCAGGTCCAGGCCCTGCACGTCCACATAGCCAAAACGGCTGAGTTCCGTATCCACCTGCTGCTCCACCTCCTCGGAGATGCTGCCCCATTGGGAGGCGATCGTCACCAGGTCGTAGCGGGAGAACACGGACTTGAGGGCCTTCAGCAGGGACGGTTGCACGATGCGGGGGTAGACATCACCGTCAAAGGTGGCAATTTGGGCGTAGACCCGTCCCACTTCCTGGGGCTTGAGGGCGTATTTGACCGTGGCCGTGGCTTCAATCACCTGCAGGTCTTTGGTGAGGCTGGCAAATCGCTCCGGGCGGACCTGGGTTTTTACGCTGAAGCGGTGGGTGCTCTGAAACAAGGGCACCTTCAAGTTCGGGCCAGCGCCCCGTGGAGAGCCTGTCACGCGCCCAAGGGTGGTGATCACCGCCACAGTACCGGCAGGAACGATGAACACGGCCTGACTCAGCAATAGCAATAGCAGGAGGCCGCCGGCCATCAGGAACCAGGGCACGCCCGGACCACCAGATCCTCCCTTGTCGCCCTTGCTTTTGTCTTGGGCAACGCGGTGAAACTCACTTTCCATGGCTGAATACTCTACCAGGGTCCATGGGAGACGTTACACCTCCTCCAGCGCAAGCAGCCACGGCTTGTCCGGGCGCCAGGCCCTGGCAGCCTCAACAATCTGCTGGCTCAATGAATGCCAGGCCCTAGAATGGTTTGACCATGCCCTCCTGGAAGTCCACCACTATGGTCCCCTGGCTGGCGGTGCTGGCCGGCATCTGTGCCGCCTTGGGATGGCTGGCGCTGGGACCTTTGATTACCACAGTGCTGGGTCCACAGGGGCACAAGGGCACCCACCCCGTGGCTGGTTTTGAACCTCTGCTGCTGCGGACCGGGCCGGACGACAACCCATCAGGCGGCAGCCTCACGGCAGCGGGCGTGAGAGCGGACCTGTCGTTTCTTGTCAAGCCGGACGGGTACGGCGGCGAGCAACAACAACCCGTGCTCAGACTCTGGCCTGCCGCCAGCGGGGACGACGCACCCATCAGTCTGCTGACGGATACCCCCCTGCTGGAGCACATGGGCTTGCCCAGTCCCGTGACCAACGCCCTGATGCAGATGGTGGAGCTGGACACGGACAACGGTAGCCCGGAAGTGCTGTTTTCCCAATACAGCGGCGGCGCCCATTGCTGTGCCCTGGTCACCATCTTCCGCGAGAACGACCAGGGTGAGTGGCAAGCCATTGATGCGGGCGCATTTGACGGAGATATCTTTGCGGCCACGGAGCCTGTCCCGGGCCACGGGTACTTGCTGGCCGTAGTGGACAATCGCTTCCTTTATCGCTTCTCCTCCTACACGGGATCCAGCGCTCCGCTCCAGTTTCTGGCGCTTCAGGGGGAGCAGGTGGTCGATGTTGGCCACCTGCCCCACCTGCGCCCCCTCTTTGAAAAGGATGCGCAACGTCAAGCCCAACTTCTGGACAACAACCGTGGCGGCGAGGTGAATGGGTTTCTGGCCGGGTATGCCGCCAGCCATGCCCGTGCGGGTCGCATTGAAGAAGCCTGGCCCGTGGTGCTCCAGCGCCATGACCGAGACAGTCAATGGGGCCTGGAGTATTGCCCCGGTGAAGAACACCATGGCCATGGTGGAGACTGCGGCCAAGGGTCCATGCGCCACCCGAACTTTCCCAGCGAGTTGGCCGCGTTGCTGCGGGAAGCTGGCTACATTTCAGAGGATATGATCTTGGCTTCAAGCCTTGAGTCCACCAAGCCTTGAAGTCACAGCCTGCACGCCTACAGTTGGTCTTTGACGGCGGCTGCCCCTTCTGCCGTGGTTTCGCGGAGTTGAGCGAGCTGAGGGGCGGTCTACCCCAGTTGCAGATCGTTGACGGGCGCGCCAACCACCAGCTTCGCCAGGCACTGAAGGCGCAAGGCTACCCACTCTCCAGGGGAGCCGTGTTGATGGTGGAGCGGGATGGAGACACCCGGCTGTTTCACGGTCCAGCGGCAGTGGCCCTGCTGTGTGATCAACTGCGGCCTTCCGCGGGGCTGTTGGGGCTTCTCAAGGTGGTGTTTGCCAGCCGAGAACGGACAGAACGTCTCTATCCTCTGCTGTTGTGGGCCCGTCGCCTGGCCCTGGGGTGGCGTAGCCTGCCGACTGATCCCGATCCTGACCCCGATCCTGATGCAACTTCTGAATCAGATCAGTCGCAACAACCTCAAAGGTGACTGGTGGGGTGGCCTCACGGCAGCCATCATTGCCTTGCCCATGGCCCTGACCTTTGGTGTCGCCTCCGGGGCAGGACCTGAAGCAGGTCTGTGGGGCGCTGTATTGGTTGGGCTGTTTGCGGCGCTGTTTGGGGGAACGCCCACACTCATCTCGGAACCCACCGGTCCCATGACGGTGGTGATGACCGCCGTGATTGCCAACCTCACCGCCAGCAACCCTGAAAACGGCATGGCCATGGCCTTCACCGTGGTCATGCTGGCCGGTGTGTTCCAGATCCTGCTGGGCCTCTTGCGGCTGGGGCGCTACATCACCCAAATGCCCTACACGGTGATTTCGGGCTTCATGTCCGGAATCGGCTTCATCCTCATCGTGCTGCAGTTGGGGCCGGCATTGGGGCAGAAGGGTCCCCCGGGAGGGGTGATGGGAACGTTGCAGAGTCTGCCCCAGTTGCTCGCTGGGGTGAAGCCGCTGGAGTTGCTGCTTGCTGCAATCACCATCGCCATTCTCTGGTTCACACCCCAGCGCATCAAGAAGTTTCTTCCTCCGCAAGTGCTGGCCCTTGTGTTCGGGACCATCCTCTCCTTGACCCTGATTCCCTCGCTGGGCTCTTCCTTCGGCATCGACGAGGGCATCCGTCGCATCGGGGAAATCAGTGCCGGTCTCCCCAGTTTGCAGATTCCGGTCTTTGGGGCCGACGAGCTGGGCTTGATGCTGGCGGATGCTGCGGTGCTAGGCGCGTTGGGATGTATTGACGCCCTGCTCACCTCCGTGGTGGCCGACAGCCTGACCCGCACTGAGCACAACTCCAACAAGGAGTTGGTGGGGCAGGGCCTGGGCAATGTGGTGTCGGGCCTTTTTGGCGGCATTGCCGGGGCCGGAGCCACCATGGGCACAGTGGCGAACATTCAGACGGGGGCACGATCAGCCCTCTCCGGCATCATCCGGGCGGTGCTGCTGATGGTGGCGATTTTGGCTCTTCCCGGGTTCGTGGCCCCGATCCCCATGGCGGTACTGGCGGGTATTGCCCTGAAGGTGGGCTTCGATATTGTGGATTGGGGATTCCTCAAGCGGGCCCACCGGATTTCCGCCAAGGGCGCTCTGATCCTCTATGTGGTCATTGGCCTTACGGTGCTGTGGGATCTGATCGTGGCCGTGGGCGTAGGCGTATTCCTGGCCAATATGCTCACCATTGACCGCCTCTCCCAGAAGCAGAGTGACGTGGTGAAGTCCATCAGCACGGCCGATGACGACCTGAATCTTCCCCAGGAGGAGAAAGCCCTGCTGGATGCGGGCAAGGGCCGTGTGCTCCTGTTCCAGCTCACGGGAGACATGATTTTTGGTGTGGCCAAAACCATTGGCCGGGAGCACAACGCCATTGGCCAGTGCAACGCCGTTGTTTTTGATCTTGGCGCCGTCTCCCACTTGGGCGTCACCGCGGCATTGGCCGTGGAAAACGCCGTAGAGGAGGCGGTGAAAGCCAAGCGCCATGTGTATGTTGTGGGGGCTGCGGGCACCACCCGCAAACGGCTGGAAGCACTGAAGTTGTTTGAATTGCTGCCCGCTGACCACACCCAATTGAGCCGCAGTGAGGCCCTGGCTGCGGCCGTTGAGGCCATCAAGGGTTGAAACCCTGAACCATGCCTCCTGGCGGCCAGGCTGCCAGGCTCGACCTGAGCCTTAACCGAGGGGATTGCCTGCAGGTGCGTAACGGTAGCCAAGACAACGGGACCGTTGGTTGGGGCGGTGGAGAATCGCTACAGTTTTTCCCCAACGCCATGGCCACCATGACCGAGACCCTGCTTGCAGCCAAGGCCCTTTCTGGTCTGACGTTTGCCCAGTTGGCGTCCCATGTGGGGCTTGACGAGATGTGTGTGGCGGCCATGCTGTACGGACAGGCCAGCGCATCACCCGAAGAGGCGGCCAAGCTCTGCCAGGTTCTGGGCTTGGGAGACGATGCCCTGGCGTTTCTGACCCGCTATCCCGTCAAGGGATGTCTGGATCCTGTTGTGCCCACGGATCCCCTCATCTATCGTTTCTACGAAATCATGCAAGTATATGGACTGCCTATGAAAGACGTGATTCAGGAAAAGTTTGGTGACGGCATCATGAGCGCCATTGATTTTACTATCCACGTGGACAAGGAGGAGGACCCGAAAGGAGACCGGGTCAAGGTGGTCTTCTGCGGCAAGTTTCTGCCCTATAAAAAGTGGTGAAGGGGTGCTGGCCCATGGGGCGCTAGCATCGCTTCAAGACCCCCATCCCCCATGATCCTCTGGCAAGAACGCTCTGATCTTCAGAGCAGTGAGGAGGTCAGCCGGCAACCTGCCAGAGGGGCCAGGGATCTGCTCCCCCAGGACGTGGAGGACAACCGCTGGATTTGCGCCCAGCTTCATGGCGTCTATCGCCGCTGGGGCTATAAGGAGTTGGCGCCTCCCACCATTGAGCGGCTGGATACCTTGGAGGCTGCTGGCGCCATTGATGCCGAAGTGCTGCTCAAGGTGGCCACCCAGGACGCTCTGGGTCTGCGCCCGGAGATCACCGCCAGCGTGGCCAGGACAGCCTGCACCCGCTTGGCCGGCCGGCCCAGGCCTTTGCGGCTCTGGTATGAGGGCAGCGTGTTTCATCGGGAGGACATGGGTGGCCATGAGCGGGTGCAGGAGGAACTGCAGAGTGGCATTGAACTCATTGGTGCTCCAGGACTGGCAGGGGATGGAGAGCTGGTGGCCGTCCTGCTGGATGCTTGCCGTCAACTGCCCTTCCACCCGGATCACCAGCCCACTCTGCTGCTGGGCCACCAAGCCCTGTTTGCCGCCCTTCTGGCGGATTTCCCCCACCATCAACAGGCTGGTGTGCGCCAGGCCCTGAGCCGCTACGACGTCTTGCAGCTCCAGGCCTTGGACCTCTCGGACGCGGACCGGCAGCGGGCCCAACAATTGCTGGGTATGCGGGGGGAACCGGAGGCGGTGCTGGATACGCTGTCGGCTTTTTCAAAAGCCGCTGCCGTGGACGAGTTGCGGGCATTGGTGGCGCTGGTGGGGGAACGGGCGCGCCAAGCTGGCGTGCGCCTGCAACTGGACCCCACCTTCCTGCCGACGTTCGGTTTCTATGACGGGGTCGTGCTGCGTCTGGTTTGCCAGGATGCCTACGCCCTGGTGTCGGTGGCCACCGGTGGTCGCTACAATCGCCTCCTCAAGCACTTTGCCCCTGGCGAGCAGCGCGCCAGCGGAACCGGTTTCAGTTTTAAAGTGGAGTGTCTGCGTGGACTCCTGCAAGGCCGCAGGGCAGCCCTCTCCGGCCAGACCGACGTGCAGGTGCTGGTGGCCTATCACCACCCCAGTCGCCTGAGGGATGCCATGGCCTGCCTGGAGCGCCACCATCACGCCCAGATGCAAGCCGAGTTGTTGCCTTCCCCCATGGCCGGGGAGATTGCCCAGGATCGCTCCCCCCATGGCCCCCAGGTGCTGGTCACCTATGACCACCCCATGGGCCAGCAGGCAGCCATGGCCTGTGTGCAGCGCCACCGGACAGCCCAGGTTGAGGCTGAACTCTGGCCTCAACCCTGCCCCACGCTGGAGGCCGCCAGGGCTGCCTGGAGACAGCGGCCACTCCCCTGCCTGGAATGGCTGACGGGCGCCAGGGACGGGGGTCCGCTCCCTGAAGCCCCCATGGGGACTCATCTTTCCCCCTAGGATCAACTTTCCTTCTCCTGTTTTGATGCCCCACACAATTCTCACGGATCGCTGTGAAGGGGTGGCGGTTTGCGTTGACGCCTGCCCAGTGGCTTGCATCCATCCCGGAGAGGGTAAAAACGCCAAAGGTACCAACTTTTACTGGATTGGCTTTGATGTCTGCATTGACTGCGGTATCTGTCAGCAGGTGTGTCCGGTGGATGGCGCCATTGTGCCGGAGGAGCGCCCCCAGTTGCAGCGCCAACGGGGCTAGGCCCATTGCTGAGATGTGTCCCCAGGGGATCCCCTTGCCCATGGCGTACGGCATTCCCCACCTGTGCAGGCCTGGGTGACGATCTTGGTCGGGAATACACTGCATTGCGCTTTAACTGCAATGCCCCATGGCTGTTCTTGAGCACGGCGAGATTCAGATTCACACCGAGAACATCTTCCCGATCATCAAAAAAGCCGTGTATTCCGGCCATGAGGTGTTCTTGCGGGAGCTGGTCAGCAATGGCATCGATGCCATCAATAAGCGGCGTATGGCGGCCATGGCTAGCGATTGCCAGGAAGGGGAGGATGGGGAGATTCAGATTCGCATTGACCGCGAAGTAAAGACGATCACAGTCAGCGATAACGGCATTGGCATGGACGCTGACGAGGTGAAGCGCTATATCAATCAAGTGGCTTTTTCCAGCGCCGAAGAGTTCTTATCGAAATACAAGCATGAGCAAGACGCCATCATTGGCCATTTTGGTCTGGGGTTCTACTCCAGCTTCATGGTGGCCAGCAAAGTTGAGCTACGGAGCCTCAGCGCCAAGCCCGGCGCCAGCGCCGTCCATTGGAGTTGTGATGGCTCGCCCCAATTCCAGTTGGAGGAGGGTGATCGCAGCAGCCCGGGCACCGACGTGATTCTCCACCTGCAAGAGGAGGAGTTGGAATACCGGGAGCCCAGCCGTATCCGTCAACTGATTACCACCTACTGCGACTTCATGCCCGTTCCCGTGAAGTTGGAAGGGGATACCGTGAATCGTTGCAAGGCCCCATGGCGGCAAAGTCCCAGTGAACTCAAGGACGAGGATTACAAAGAGCTTTACCGTTACCTCTATCCCTTCCAAGGGGACCCCCTGCTTTGGGTTCACCTCAGCACGGACTACCCCTACAACTTGCGGGGCATCCTGTTCTTCCCGAAGTTGCAAGAGAACAGCCAGTGGGACCAGGGGCAGATTCGCCTCTACTGCAACCAGGTGTTTGTGAGTGATTCTGTCAAGGAGGTGGTGCCGTCGTTCCTGCTTCCCTTGAAAGGTGTCCTTGATGCGCCCGATCTGCCCCTCAACGTGAGCCGCAGCGCCCTGCAGACGGATCGTCAGGTGCGCTCCATTGGTGGGTTTATTGCCCGCAAGGTGGGGGATCGTCTGGCCCAGCTTCACGGGGAAGAGCCGCAGCGTTACGGGGAAATCTGGAACGATCTTGCCCCCTTCATCAAAATTGGCGCCATGGAGGAGGAGAAGTTTGCCGACAAGGTGGCGGATCGGGTTCTCTTTGCCACCACCGCCCAGGCAGCAGAAGGCCGGACGGACCCCATTGCCACGGACGCCGGCTGTTACACCACCATCAAGGGATACCTGCAACGCTGCCCGGAGGAGCGGCGCAAGTCCGTGATCTACTGCACAGACCCTGTTGCCCAAGGCTCCGCCCTGCAACTCTGGACAGGCCAGGGCATTGAGGTGCTCACAGCCGATGCCCTGATTGATAGCCAGTTCCTGCCCTGGCTGGAGCAACGGGAAGAGCGGGTGAGCTTCAAGCGGGTGGATGCGGAACTGGACGAAAGCTTCACGGACCAGACACCGGAATTGGCGGATGCCAGTGGAGAACAGGATGGTGAGAAGCTGCGCAGCCTGTTCAAAGCAGCCCTGAACAATGACAAAGTCACCGTTCAGGTGAAAAGCCTCAAGGGGGAAGCGGCCCCGGCGGCCTTGATTCTTTTGCCGGAGCAGATGCGGCGGATCAATGATGTGAGCGCCCTGATGCAACGGCAACTGCCCAGCCTGCCGGACCACCACGTGCTGTTGGTCAACAAGGCCCATCCCCTGGTGAAAGGTTTGCTCAAGCTGGCTGCCGGCGCCGTGGTTACAGGTTCAGGTCCGTCCCCCAATACAACCCTCAGTCACGCGGTCTGTTGCCATCTGCACCAGTTGGCCCAGTTGGGTGTGGGTGGCCTCAAAGCCGAGCAACTGCTCACCCTCCAGACCCGGAGCCAGGAACTCCTGGCCCGTCTGCTGGAACGTGTGGACTAACCACCAACCACAACTCTTTTCCGGCCTGCACCAGCACCCTGCGTCAACTCAAGAGGGCTCGCCCCCGTAGCAGTCCAGTGGCAGGGGGCGGGTGGCCACCAGCACCGCGGTCATCTGCCGCTGCATCTCCGGACCACAGGCGGCCAGGATGCGGCCACTGTGGATGTCAAGGGGGCTGCCGTCATAGGCGCACACTTGGCCCCCAGCGCCCTGGAGGATGGCCGCTCCCGCTGCCGTGTCCCAGGCCTTGAGGCCCCGCTCCCAATACCCGTCCAGGCGACCGCAGGCCACGTAAGCCAGGTCCACCGCCGCGGCCCCGCCCCGCCGCAAGCCCCCAACCCGGTGGGCAAAGCGGCAGACCTCCGCGTAGTTGTTGTCAAGCCGCTGCCGGCGGTCATAGGCAAATCCTGTCCCCAGAACGCTCTGGCTCAAGGTGGTGCGCTGGCTCACCTGAACGGGCGCGCCGTTGCAAAAGGCGCCCAAGCCACAGCCACCCCAGAACACCTCGTCCATCCTTGGCGCCACAATGGCCCCCAGCCAGGGCTTCCCCTCCCGCAGGAGCCCCACAGAGGTGCAAAAGAACGGGTGGCCATGGGCAAAATTGGTGGTGCCGTCCAGGGGATCCACACACCAGAGGAGATCACCCGTCTCGCCATGGTGGCCACTCTCCTCCGCCAGGACGGGGATGGTGGGTGTGTCCTGGTGCAACACCGCCAACACGGCGGCCTCAGCGGCTTCATCCGCGTCCGTGATCAACTCACAGGTGTGCCGACCCTTGCGGCGCACAGCAAAGCGATTTCCATCAAACTGGCGCAGTTGATCGGCGCCCGCCGCCGCGGCGCGGCGCGCCACCCTCAACAAGGCATCGGCATCGGATGGGGTCATGGGCTGGCTACTCTTCTTCCAGGGGAATGGCGGGGCGTACACGCCCGCGGCCAAAGTAGCGCCCAAACTGGAGTTCGTAGACCTCGTCCTCATCCTGGATTTCCACCTCCACATCCCCAATGGCCTTGGCAACGCAGAGTAGACCGTAACCCTGCTCCCTTAAGGCTTTTGAGAGACCCAGGGCTTCGCGATGGTCCAGGATGCCGGCGTTGACGCGCACAGCACAGGTGGTGCAGCACCCGTTGCGGCAACTGAAGGGCAGCACGTTGCCCTGCGCCTCCAGTGCATGGAGGATGTACTGCCCTTCCGGCACCCGTGCGGTGATGGTTCGGTCATGGTGGCGGTCATGGACCACCACTGTGAACAGTTGCCCCATGGAATCGGTCACTGTGCTGCTACATTGGCACAGGCCTGGACCCGTTGGTTCGAGCTTGCCTGGACAGGCTTGCTTCTGGAGAGGTGGCCGAGTGGTCGAAGGCGCAGCACTGGAAATGCTGTATAGGGGCAACTCTATCGAGGGTTCGAATCCCTCCCTCTCCGCTTCCAATCCTTCCTGGCGCTGGGGTTGGCAGCTAAGTTGTTGTCCATGGCCATTGTTCCCAGCCCCTCGAGGAAGACCCCCCCGGTTTCATCTCGCAACCATGGTGCAGCGCCCCATCCTCAGGGTTCTCCCCGTGGCCCGCAGCGATGCCCGGAGGCCACGGCGGAGGAGCAAGGCCATGCAGACGAGGCTTTGCGCCCACGCCGCCTGGGGGACTACATCGGTCAGAGCGCCCTCAAGCAGGTGTTGCACATCGCCCTGGAGGCGTCACGACATCGCCAGGAACCCCTGGACCATCTCCTGCTCTACGGGCCGCCCGGCCTGGGCAAAACCACCATGGCCATGGTGTTGGCGGCAGAGTTGACAGCCCGTTGCCGGATTACCAGTGCCCCGGCGCTGGAGCGTCCTCGCGACATCATTGGCCTGCTCATGACCCTGGAGCAAGGGGACGTGCTCTTCATTGACGAGATTCATCGTCTTCCCCGCATGGCCGAGGAACTCCTCTATCCCGCCATGGAGGATTTCCGTTTGGATCTCTCCGTGGGCAAAGGAACCACCGCCCGAGCCCGCAGCATTGCGCTGCCGCGGTTCACCCTGGTGGGGGCCACCACGAAGGCTGGCTCCATCAGCTCACCACTGCGGGACCGTTTTGGCATGGTCCATCGCCTGGAGTTTTACACCGCGACCGAGCTACAGCAGATTGTGGAGCGCTCTGCTCAGTTGCTGCAGATGGGTGTGGAGCCCTCCGGTGCCCAGGCCATTGCCAGTCGCTGTCGCGGCACGCCCCGCATCGCCAATCGTCTGCTCCGCCGTGTGCGGGACTTCGCTCTGGTGAAGGCCTGTCCCGCCATTGACCACCAGGTGGTGGCAGATGCCCTGACCCTGCACCGCATTGACCCCCTGGGCCTTGATCCCAGCGACCATCGCCTGCTCCTGACCATGGCGCAGCAGTTTGAAGGGGGACCCGTGGGCCTCACCACCCTGGCGGCGATTTTGGGTGAGGATGCCGACACCATTGAAACCGTGCTTGAGCCCTACCTGCTCCAGATTGGTTTTTTGCAGCGCACGTCCCGGGGCCGTCGCCTGGCGCCCCCGGCCTATAAGCACCTTGGCTTGGACCCGGCACCCACACGAGATCAAGCAGTAGGCGGGCAACTGCCTCTGCTCTAGGGCTTGTTGATTCACTACTCTATACTCGCTGGTATGCGCACCATTCCCTTGACGGGCCACGTGTTGCCATGGCTGAGTGTCCTGGCGTTGATCCTGCTCTTCAGTTGCTGGTGGTCCCCGGCTCTGGCCCTGGGTGATTCCCTGGCAGTGGAACCGGTTAAGCCGGAAGCTGCTGCCCTCTACAACTTGGGCGCCATGCAAGGGGCGCGGGGCAATTGGCAGGGGGCGCGCTGCAGCTATGGGGCCGCTGCCCGGATCCAGCCCGATTTGATCCTGGCCCGATCCAGCCAGGCGTTGGCCGCCATGGAGTTGGGTGAGTTGGCCGTTGCGGAGGAGACTTTCCGCCGGTTGATTCGCCGTCATCCCCTGTTTGCCGATGCCCGCGCCGGTCTCACGGCGCTGCTCTGGCGCCGTGGCCGACAGGGAGAAGCCGAGAGCCACTGGGCCGCCAGTGTTGGCCTGGACGAGCGCTATGCTGATGCCCAATGGCTATTGACGATGCGCCAATGGCCCCCAGGGCCGGTGCAGGATCTTCGGCAATTCCTGGCGTCCGGGACGTCTTGATGGGCATGACCAGTTTGCTTGCCCTCTCGGAGCTTCACCAGCAGGTGCAGGACCTGCAACCGGATCTGGTGAAAGTTCGCCGCCACCTCCATGCCCATCCGGAGTTGAGTGGTCAGGAGCAACAAACCGCCGCCTTTGTGGCCGGTTCCTTGTATCAATTGGGGCTTGACGTGCGAGAAGGTGTGGGCGGCGCCGGCGTTGTGGCAGACCTTGGCGGCGGTCCTGGCCCCAGCATCGGCTTGCGGGTGGATATGGATGCCTTGCCCATTGAAGAGCGCACCGGACTTCCCTTTGCCTCCCGTCGCCAGGGGCTGATGCACGCCTGTGGCCACGACATCCACACCACCGTGGGGATCGGGGTGGCCCACCTGATGGCCCCCCTCGCCCCCCGCTTGCCGGGAACGTTGCGGCTCCTGTTCCAGCCGGCCGAGGAGATTGCCCAGGGGGCAAGCTGGATGGTCAAGGCCGGAGCGCTGGACGGGTTGGATGCCGTGTTCGGGGTTCATGTGTACCCGCCAATGGCGGCCGGTAAGGTGGGAATTCGCACGGGAACCTTCACCGCCACAGCGGACGAGTTGATCGTTGAAATTCTGGGGGAAAGTGGCCATGGGGCCCGTCCCCATGAAGCCTTGGATGCCATCTGGATTGCCAGCCAGGTGGTCACCGGACTCCAGGAGGCCGTGAGTCGCCGCATGGATCCTCTGCACCCTGTGGTGATCAGCTTTGGGCAGATTCAAGGGGGCCGCGCCTTCAACATCATTGCCGATCGCGTCCTGCTGAAGGGCACGGTGCGCTGCCTGCACCCTGATACCCATCAGCAGCTCTCCAGTTGGATTGAGGGGGTCATTCAGGGCATTGTGGGGATCCATGGCGCCCGGTCCCATGTGAGCCTCCGTGCCATCACGCCGTCCGTGTTCAACGACGCAAACCAGACCCGCTTCCTGGAAAAAGCGGCTCGCATGGTTCTGGGGGACGACAGCGTGGAGCACCTTTCCCAGCCTTCGTTGGGAGCGGAGGACTTTGCCGAGATGCTCAAGCACGTGCCCGGCTGCATGTTCCGCCTTGGCGTGGCCGGTCCCGAGGGCTGCTATCCCCTCCACCACGGCTGCTTTAACCCTGACGAGAGGGCCATTGCCACAGGGGTGGAAGTGCTCACTGCCACCTTGCTGCAGCGGTTTGAGTCACCCATGGATTGCGGCCCACCCTGATTGTGAACACACCTCCCCATCCCTTCTCGCGACTGATCCCCATGGCTGCTCCAGTCATGGTGTGCCTGGGGTTGCTGGCCAGCTTGCATCGGACCGGCAGTGAAAAGCTGCAAACCATTCCCATGGTGGTCATTGGCGCCGGACTCACCGTGGCGGCCTGCGGGCAATGGATCCGTCACCGCCACCGGATCCTGCGCGCTCTGCGCAAAACACCCCAAAACGCAGGAGCCCACGGCGCCAAGCCCAGGCCATGAGAAGGATGGTGGGCACTTCCCGAAGACCCTGCATCACCGCGGCCGGCCCCAGGGAGAGAACGGCCCATGGTCGCCTAAAGCCTTCCCAAACGGCCTCTGGCCATGCCGGGAGCGTGGCCCGGCTCCAGTCTGCGGTGTGCAGGTTGACACAGCCGTAGGGACCTGCTTGCAGATGGTCCTGAACCGCCTCCATGCTGGCAAAGGCGGCATGCCCCCACTGGGTCAGCAGAACGGCCAGAATCATGTGCTCCAGGCGGCTCAGTGGTTGTTGGCGAGAATCTCGCTGGTTCCAATCCGCCATGACCAGTTGACCACCCGGTTTCAGAAGACGCAGCAATTCATTGGCAAAGCGTTGCTTGTCGGCAATGTGGGGCGCTGCTTCCACGGTCCAGACCGCGTCAAAAGACCTGTCCGCCATGGGCATGGCCAGGGCGTCCATCACGGCAAAGCGGCAGGGGAGGTGCGCTGGCGTCAACGCCCGGGCCCGGTCAATTTGTTGGCTGCTGATGCTGATGCCCAGTACCTGGAAGCCGTAATCTCGGGCCAAAATCCGGGCGCTGCCCCCAATGCCGCAACCCACGTCCAGGAGGCGGCTGCCTGGCGGCAGCTTGTGAAGACCGGACCAGTGAACCAGTTCATGGACCAGCCTCGCTTTGCTGGCTCGGAAATCCTGGGGCTGGGGCGGATCACCGTAGTAGCCAAGATGGATGTGATCTCCCCAAAGCCGCTCCAGGAGACCGTCACGGGTCCAGTGGTCGTAATTGGCGGCAACGCTTTGGGGAGACCGATAGGGACGCTTGCCGGCAAGATAGACACAGAGCACCAGGCAGAAAACACCGCTGATCAGGAGCGGAAGCCAGGGCATGGGCAGGTCTCTGGTTGGGTTCCTGGTTTAGGGCTTTGACTCTAGATCTTTGAGCACTGTCCGTGCAGCCAGTTGTCGACGTGCTTGATCCAGCAACGCGTATTCCTGTTGCAGGCGGTCGGCGGTGTCCGTTGTCTCCAGAAGATGCTGTTGGGCTGCGGTTGCATTATCCAGGCGGGAGGCCAGCCAGAAGGAGATCTCTTCAGGGTCTGAGGGAATATCCTCAGGCAGGCGGAAATCCTTGCCGGAGAGCTTGGCAGAAAGCTTGACAACATCCTCAAGGGCGCCGTGCACCTTCCGGACAAGGTCTGTGAGGTCAGCGGCGAGGGGAGCATCGTCAAGCCAACTGACAAGACCAATACAGAAAGGGTTGTCCCGGACCCGGTTCAGGACGCGAAAACGTTGCTGCCCCCTGGTCACGATGGCGCTGCGGTCCCCTTCCATGGGGTGGTGCTGAAGGATTTCCGTACAACAGCCCACGGCACTGGGCTCGCCTGTCTCAGGGTCGCAGTTGATCACGCCAAAGCGCTGATCCGTCTCTAACACCGTCTTCAGCATGATCCGGTAGCGATATTCAAAAATGTGAAGGGGAAGCACTTCACGGGGGAACAGCACAACTCCCGACAACAGAAACAGGGGCAACTCCCTAACCGCCAGGGGCTTTGTCATGGCCGTAGGGCAGCAAGTTGCTTGACCCTAGACGGATACGGCTGGATGTGTGGTGGCTAGAGCTTGACCTCAATGTCCACGCCGCTGGGCAGATCAAGCTTCATGAGTGCGTCGATGGTCTTTGACGAGGGGTTGTAAATGTCAATCAACCGCCGATGGGTGCGGGTTTCAAAGTGCTCCCGCGAGTCTTTATCCACGTGGGGGGAGCGCAGCACGCAGTAGATCTTCCGCTTTGTGGGCAGGGAGATGGGGCCAATGGCCGTGGCTGCCGTCCGGTCTGCGGTGTCAATGATCTTCTCGCAGGAGATGTCCAACATCCGTCGGTCAAAAGCTTTGAGGCGGATACGGATCTTCTGCTGCGCAAGGGTTCTGGTCATTACAGGGGCTCAAAGGTGGTGGCGTGGGGATGGACCCTTCTCAAGGGAAGGTCCATCCTCCGTGAAAGGTCTCAGGCAAGGATCTTGGATACCACGCCAGCACCGATGGTGCGCCCTCCCTCACGAATGGCAAAGCGCATCCCCTTCTCAATGGCCACGGGCACAATCAACTCGCCGGTCATCTTGATGCGGTCACCGGGCATCACCATCTCGGCTTTGGAGCCGTCGTCAGCGGTGAATTCGGTGATCTGGCCCGTCACGTCCGTGGTGCGGATGTAGAACTGGGGACGGTAGCCAGCGAAGAAGGGGGTGTGACGGCCGCCTTCCTCCTTGGTCAGCACATAGACCTCACCCTCGAATTTCGTGTGGGGGGTGATGGACCCGGGCTTCACCAGAACCATGCCGCGCTCCACCTCGTTCTTCTGAATGCCGCGCAGGAGAAGACCTACGTTGTCTCCGGCCATGCCCTCGTCCAAAAGCTTACGGAACATTTCCACGCCCGTAACCGTTGTCTTTCGGGTGTCCTTCAAGCCAACAATTTCCACTTCTTCGTTGACTTTGACCATGCCCCGCTCAATGCGGCCCGTGGCCACGGTGCCCCGACCGGTGATGGAGAACACGTCCTCAACGGCCATCAGGAAAGGCTTGTCCACTTCCCGTTCGGGTTCGGGGATGCTTTCATCCACCGCATCCATGAGATCCAGGATGCCGTCAATCCACTCATCCTTGCCGCGCTCACCCGTGGCGCCCCCCTGGACGGCCTCCAATGCTTTTAAGCCGGATCCCATCACCACTGGAATATCGTCGCCAGGAAACTCGTACTTGCTGAGGAGCTCCCGGATTTCCAGCTCCACCAGCTCCAGCAATTCCTCGTCGTCAACCATGTCTTTTTTGTTGACGAAGACCACCAGGGCGGGAACACCCACCTGCTTGGCCAGGAGAATGTGCTCCCGGGTCTGGGCCATGGGGCCGTCCGTGCCGGCCACCACCAGGATGGCGCCATCCATCTGGGCGGCGCCCGTGATCATGTTCTTGACGTAGTCCGCATGACCGGGGCAGTCCACGTGGGCGTAGTGACGGCTCTCCGTCTCGTACTCCACGTGGGCCGTGTTAATGGTGATGCCACGCTCCTTCTCTTCGGGAGCACCGTCAATGTCGTCGTAGGCCTGGGCCTGGGCACTGCCGCGGGCTGCCAGAACGTTGGTGATCGCAGCAGTCAGCGTGGTTTTGCCGTGGTCAACGTGGCCGACGGTGCCAATGTTGACATGGGGCTTGTTTCGTTCGAACTTCTCGCGTGCCATGGATGGAAAGAATCGGGGAGGTTTCGGGTGAGAGATGGAGAATGAGATCAGGATTTGCCCTGATTCTTGGCGATGATCGCCTCAGCCACATTGCGAGGAGCTTCCTCGTAGTTGCTGAATTCCATCGAGAATAGCCCCCGACCCTGGGTCATGGATCGGAGTTCTGTGGCGTAGCCAAACATCTCGGAGAGGGGCACTTTGGCGGTGACTTTGCCGATGCCGTCTTCAATGGTCTGGCCTTCCACCACACCACGTCGAGATGATAGGTCACCAATGACGGAACCCAGGAAATCGTCCGGGATCTCCACGTCCACTTTCATCATTGGCTCCAGAAGAGCGGGACTGCATCTGTTGACCGCATCCTTGAAGGCCATGGACCCGGCAATCTGGAAGGCCATTTCCGAGGAGTCCACGTCATGGAACGACCCGTCCACCAGTGTGCATTTGACGTCGATCATGGGGTAACCCGCCAGCACGCCGGAGGCACAGGTCTCCGCCATACCTTTCTGGGCCGGGTTGATGTACTCCTTGGGAACAACACCACCGACGATTTTGCTCTCGAAGGCAAACCCTGAATTGGGTTCTCCCGGCTCCATCTCAATGATGACGTGGCCGTACTGGCCCTTACCGCCGGACTGACGCACAAATTTGCCTTCGCCCCGGGCACTGGCGCGAATGGTTTCCCGGTAGGCCACCTGGGGAGCACCCACGGTGGCTTCCACTTTGAACTCCCGCAACATGCGGTCCACCAGAATTTCCAGGTGGAGTTCACCCATGCCGGCGATAACCGTCTGGTTGGTTTCCGGATCCGTGCTGACCCGGAAGGTGGGATCCTCTTCGGACAGGGACTGGAGCGCCTTGGAGAGTTTTTCCATATCTCCTTTGGTTTTGGGCTCCACGGCCACGGAGATCACAGGATCGGGAACAAACAGGGTTTCCAGGACGATGGGTTTCTCCTGGACGCACAGGGTATCTCCTGTGCCGGTGTCCTTGAGTCCCACCACGGCCCCCAGATCTCCGGCCCGCAGCTCGTCCACGTCTTCCCGCTCGTCAGCCTTGAGCACCACCAAGCGAGAAATGCGCTCTTTCTTGCCCTTGGTGGAGTTGAGCACGTAGCTGCCCCTGCTCAGAATGCCGGAGTAGATGCGCACAAAGGTGAGCTTGCCGTAGGGATCAGCCATCACCTTGAAGGCCAGGGCACTGAAAGGCTCCTCGTCGTCCGAGGCGCGCACGGTGGTCTCGCCGCTGTCCAGCACCCCTTGAATCGGGGGCACGTCCACGGGGGCCGGCAAGTAATCCACCACCGCATCCAGCAACAACTGGACCCCTTTGTTCTTGAAGGCGGAACCGCAGAGCATGGGCACCAAGCCTTGGTGGAGCACCCCTTCACGGATGCCGCGGACGAGTTGCTCCTGGGTGAGATCACCGTTGTCCAGAAACGCTTCCAGTAGTTCCTCGCTGGACTCTGCCACCGCCTCCATCATCACGCCGCGCCAGGTTTCCACCTGGTCGGCCATGGCAGCGGGGATGGGAGCCTCAACGATGTTCTTGCCCAGGTCGTCCTTGTAGAGGTAGGCCTTGTTGCGCACCAGATCCACAATGCCGCTCAGGTCCCCCTCTGCGCCAATGGGAAGCTGGATCGGAAAGGCATTGGCCCGCAGGCGGGATTTGATTTGCTCATGGACACTGAGGAAGTCGGCGCCGGTGCGGTCCATTTTGTTGACAAAGACCATGCGGGGCACCTGGTAGCGGTCCGCTTGACGCCAGACCGTTTCCGACTGGGGTTGGACGCCCCCCACGGCGCAGAACACGGCAATCACCCCGTCCAGGACCCGCATGGAGCGCTCCACCTCGATGGTGAAGTCCACGTGGCCGGGGGTGTCGATGATGTTGATGCGGTGGTCTCGCCAACTGGTGGAGATGGCGGCTGCCGTGATGGTGATGCCCCGCTCTTTCTCCTGGGCCATCCAATCCGTTGCGGCAGCGCCGTCGTGGACCTCTCCCAACTTGTGAACCACACCGGAATAGAACAGAATCCGCTCGGTGGTGGTTGTTTTGCCGGCATCAATGTGGGCGGCAATGCCAATGTTGCGAACGTGGTCCAGGGAGACATTGCGGGACACGGAAAACCTCCGAAGTGTGTGCTTCTGACCGAGGGCGGGGCAACTCTACAGACAAACTCGTCCACCCGGCGGCGTCCCCGCCCATGGAACTTGGGGTTCAACGCCGGGTTCAACGCCAGGGGCGAGCAGCTCAGTAGCGGTAGTGGGCGAAAGCCTTGTTGGCTTCCGCCATCTTGTGGGTTTCTTCCCGTTTGCGGACGGCACTACCGGTTTCGTTGGCGGCATCCATCAACTCCCCCGCCAGCTTCTGGGCCATGGAACGCCCGGAGCGGGCCCGTGAGTAGCTCACCAACCAGCGCAGGGCCATGGCCGTGCCCCGCTCCGGGCGCACCTCCATGGGGACTTGATAGGTGGCGCCACCCACACGCCGGGCCCGCACTTCCACAAGGGGGGTGATGTTGCAAATGGCAGTCTCGAACAGGGTGACGGGGTCACTGCCTGTGCGCTCGCCCACCAGATCGAGGGCTTCATACAGAATCCTCTGGGCCGTGGACTTCTTGCCGCTTTTCATGAGCCTGGCCACCAGCATGGCGGCAAGACGGTTATTGAAACGCGGATCAGGGGTAACCGGACGCTTCTCGGCGGTATTGCGGCGGGACATGGGGCAGAGACAGGAGAAAAATCAGTGGGAAGGTGAACGGTAACGACGGCGCGGGGGTGGACCTGGGTTCAGGTCAGTCCTTGGGCTGCTTGGCCCCGTATTTGGAGCGGGATTGGCGACGGTCCTTGACCCCTGCCGTATCCAGGGTGCCGCGAATGATGTGATAGCGCACACCCGGAAGATCCTTGACCCGTCCCCCGCGAATCAGCACCACGGAGTGTTCTTGCAGGTTATGGCCCTCGCCGCCGATGTAGGCTGTCACCTCAAAACCTGAGGTGAGTCGCACCCGCGCCACTTTCCGCAGCGCGGAGTTGGGCTTTTTGGGCGTTGATGTGTACACACGGGTACACACCCCCCGCCGCCCGGGGCAAGATCGCAGGGCGGGAGATTTGGTCTTGTCTCTCAGCCGAGAGCGCTCAGTACGGATGAGTTGCTGGATCGTGGGCATTGAGGCCTGATGATAAACCGCGGCGGGGTCGCACAATCCACAACTTTACCGCATCACTGCTCCTGGTTGACGTCCCTGGCTGGGCGGCTGAAGGCAATGCCACAGGTGCAAAACCGCACGTCCTTGGGACCACGAAGGATGAAACCGCCACCGCGCAGGTCATGGTGGTGGTCCAGATGCATGGATTCCAGTTGGTTGACGGTGTCCGTGTGAGCCCAAAGGGTGATGCCGTCCGTTCGCGCCATGGGCTCACCTACGGCAACACCGGCGTGGATGACCAGCACCCAACTCTGGCATCCGCCGGGCTGAAGTTCCAGGCTGGCAACCCCTGGACAGGATGTGAGCGCCGCTTGGCGGCTGAGTTCCGCTGCGGCCTGTGGAGTGATCTGGAACAGGGCGTGCCGGGCCATGATGGTTGCTCAGTTCTTGTCCGGTGGCTGTCTGACCACCACGCCCAAGCCATTATGGACGCGAGCATTCACCCCCCGCCCCTGCACGGCCGTGACGCCTTGGACCACCAAGGTGGTGGAGCTGCCGCCATCAAGGTTGAGGGCGTCTTCCATGCCCAACTGCTGAACCAATCGGGTGGTCTCCTGGAGAGTGGGTCCAGGGTTGCCCAGGCCTTGAACGGTGAAGAGCCATAACCGACCTTGCCCCCACGCCACCACGCTCCGTGGCGCCTTCTGCCGTTGGAATTGGCTGCTGAAGCTCTCAAGGCCGGAATTCAGGACGGGGCGACCACCCAGCAGGAGCAGGGGGCCTGCCCCTATAACGTTGGGTTGCTGCCCGAAGACGCCAGGGGTCAGATGTTGACTGAGGGCAACAGAGTCGCCAAGACGCAGCGGTAGGGTGGCGCCGTAACGGGCCACCAGCAGCCAGCTTCCGGGGGGCAAGGCAACGCCGTCCTTCAACTGGAAGGAGGCAAAGTGACGCACCACCCGGTTCCCCCGCACCAGAACACCGGTCTCGCCCTGGGTTAAGGGGTGATAGTGGCTGCTCCAATGGTGGGTATAGCGGGCCACCCCTGCCTGGGCGTAGCCGCTGTTCAGGTGGCTCAGGGGGAAGGAACCTCTGGATCCTGTCACCGTTTCCTTCATGACCAATCGTCCAAAGAACGGCCGCTCCCCTGCCCCCCATCCCATGGCGCCGCGGCCCAGAATTGGCCCCGAAAGCCAATGACCTCGCCGTTTGATGGCGCCCAGAGGAAGCTTGCGAACGCGATTGAAATAGCCTCCGTTGATGGCCAGGTCCGCTTGCCAGGTCCTGGCCAGCTCATGGAGATGGCTGAGTTCATCCATGCCGTTCGACCTGGTTAAGGGCACCATGGTGACAGCGGGATTGGTGAGATCCAGAGCCACGCTATGGATACGAAACCTGCGATCCCCAAGGGGCATCACCTTGGTGGTCAGTTGAAACCGCTTGGGCGGCGGGAAAGTGTCCTGGCTGGCTGCCCCCGGAACCCGCAGGGCGAGAAAATCTTCATAGGAGAGATCCAGCACAAGGCGCTCCGGACGGCCAAGGGAAAGGACATGGCTGTTGGGACTGAGGGCTGCCGTGTTCAGCCTCAGCAGACCCGGTGTCCACTGGTGGGGAATGCCGAGGGTCTCCATTTCCCGCAGATGCACGTCCCGGGAGCGCGTCTCTATCACCAACTCCCTGTCCTGACGACGAAAAGGAGCCGGGCCCAGGAAGTCCAGCACGATCCGTACCCGTTCGGCAGATTTCCCTAGCCGCACGTTGATCAGCCGTGGTGGGCGAATCTGGAGATTCAACTGATTATCAACGGGGCTGAACCGCCAACGGAAGCGCCGCGCCAGGGGGGCAACGTCCACAGCAGGCTCGTCTTCCAGAGGAGGACGGGCCTCCTCAACGGGAAAGACATGGCCAAACCAGGCCAACTGCAAGCCGTTTGCCCCAGGGTTCACCTCGATTCCCAATTGGTGAATCAAGACGTCAATGGGGACAAAAAGGCGTTGCCTGGAACCTGATTCGCCTTCAAGGCGCCATGGGACATGCAACTCGGCGCCATTCAGGGCAATACTGTCCCCCGTGAACACCGGAGACGGTCTCCCCTGGTCCTGAAGCGGTTGCAGGGGCGGAGGCGCAGTCCGAAACGGCTCGCTGTGTTCAGGGGGAAGTGGTAATGGAGCCGGTGGGGCCGCCGGGTTCTGTCCACGGGCTGGAGGGAGCGGACCGAGAAGCAAAGAACTGAGCAGGCCCAGCACTGCACATCGTCCAACAGCAGCATGCATTGACCAGAACAACCAAAGTCGAAGACGCTGTGATTTCCATGTTCGAGGCTAGCCTAGGAGCCTAAAGTCCGGCCACTGTTAATGTCCACACCATCACGCTGTTCTGCCTGGCCTTACCGGGATTCTTCAGGGCCTGATTGGCTGGAACGGGAGCGGGACGGTTGTGGCGTTGGCTTTCTGGCCCGGCTGGACGGTCACCCGAGCCACTGGATCTTGCAGCAAGCCCTGCGGGGGCTGGGTTGCATGGAACATCGGGGCGGCTGTGGCGGTGATCGGGACTCCGGAGATGGTGCAGGTGTGCTCTGCGCCATTCCCTGGCCCCTGCTGAAGACACTCTGGCCTGCTGTGGCGGCGCTGCCGGATGGGAACATTCCCGCCTTGGGCATGGTGTTTCTGCCCCAGGACGACGAGGCCCGCTCCACAACGCGCCGCCTTTGTGAGCAGCAGGCGGCCCAGTTGGGGCTCCGCAGCCATGGCTGGCGCGTGGTGCCCGTTGACCGGGATGTTCTGGGTCCCATGGCAGCCGCAAGCTGTCCGGTGATTGAGCAGTGGCTCCTCTCCATGGACGAGGGCCATGGGGATCAGGAAGCGTTGGAGCGCTTGCTGTTCCGTTGCCGCCGCCGCATTGGCGCCCAGCTTGGCCAGGTGTTGGGGACGGCGTTGAGTCGCCATGTCTCCTTTGCCTCCTTGAGCACCCGCACAGTGGTCTACAAGGGCATGGTGCGCTCCGCGGTGCTGCCGGCCTTCTACAGGGACCTGCAAGACGAGCGCTTTGCCGTTCCTTACGCGGTCTACCACCGACGGTTCAGCACCAACACCTTGCCCCGTTGGCCCCTGGCCCAGCCCATGCGCCTGTTGGGCCACAACGGTGAAATCAACACCCTGCTGGGCAACATCAACTGGGCCCTGGCAGCCCAGGACGGCCTCAAGCAAGCCTGGGGGGACGCTGCGGCGGACTTGCACCCCGTGGTGAATCCAGCCTTCAGTGATTCCGCCAACCTGGACGGCATGTTGGAGTTGATGGTGCGCAGCGGTCGCCCCGTCATCGAAAGCCTGATGACCCTGGTGCCGGAAGCGTTTCAGCAGCAACCGGAACTGGAAAATCGCCGGCAACTGCAGGACTTCTATGCCTATTGGGCCGGCATTCAGGAAGCCTGGGATGGACCCGCCTTGCTGGCGTTCACCGACGGGCGCTGGATTGGGGCCTGCCTTGACCGCAACGGCCTGCGTCCGGCCCGCTACTGCGTCACCCGGGACGGCCTGGTGGTCATGGGGACCGAGACCGGTGTGGTGGAGTTGGACGAAGCCGCCATTGTGGAGAAGGGCCGCCTGGGTCCTGGTCAGATGTTGGCCGTTGATCTGGAGAAGGGCCGCCTGCTGCGCAACTGGCAGGTGAAGGAGGAAGAAGCCAGCCGCTATCCCTACGGCCAATGGCTGCAACTGCGTCAACAGCTTGCTCCGGAAGCGTGGCGTACGGAGCCCCGGTTCGGCAATCTGGAGTTGTTGCAATTGCAGACCGCGGTTGGCTTCACCGCCGAGGACCTGGACCTCATCATCGAGGACATGGCCGGCAAGAGGAAGGAGCCCACCTTCTGCATGGGAGACGACATCCCCCTGGCCGTCCTCTCCAACAAGCCTCACCTGCTGTACGACTACTTCAAGCAGCGGTTTGCCCAGGTCACCAATCCCCCCATCGACCCCCTGCGGGAAGAGTTGGTGATGAGCCTTGCGGTTCACTTGGGGCGCCGTGGATCGGCACTGGAGCCGTCTGCCGAGGGGGCCCGCCGCCTGGATCTGCCCTCGCCGTTGCTCAATGAAGCGGAACTGAGCCGGTTGAGTGCATCAGGCTGGAACTGCCACCATCTCAGCACCCTGTTTCCTGTTGCCGCCGGCCCGGACGGCCTGCAAGAGGCGGTGCAGCAGCTTTGCCGTCAAGCCGAGCAAGCGGTGCGCCGCGGCGCGGAAATTCTCGTCTTCTCGGACCGTCGGGATGGTGGCCTCAGCCCCATGCGCAGCATCATTCCGCCGTTGCTGGCCACGGGCGCCGTCCACCACCACCTGATTCGTGCAGGCTTGCGGCTGCGGGCTTCCCTGGTGGTGGAGACGGCACAATGCTGGACCACTCATCATCTGGCTTGTCTCATTGGCTATGGCGCCAGCGCCGTTTGCCCGTGGCTCACGTGGGAGACCACACGCCACTGGCGCAACCATCCCCGCACCGTCAAGCTCATTGAGCGCGGCAAGCTGCCCGCCATGGATGCCGCCCAGGCCCAAGCCAACGTGCGCCACGCCCTGGAGGCGGGCCTGCGGAAAATCCTCTCGAAAATCGGCATCTCCTTGTTGTCCAGTTACCACGGCGCCCAAATCTTTGAAGCCGTGGGCATTGGGGCTGACCTGATTGCTGCGGCCTTCCGGGGCACCACCAGCCGTGTGGCAGGCCTCACCTTTGCAGAACTGGCGAGTGAGACCCTGGCCTTCCACAGCAAGGCGTTCCCGGAGTTGAGCTGCAGCAAGTTGGAGTTCATGGGCTTTGTGCAACACCGCACCGGGGCCGAATATCACCTCAACAGTCCGGAGATGGCCAAGGTGCTCCACAGGGCCCTTGCCCAGGGACCGGGCTATGACCACTTCACCACGTACCAGCAACTGCTGGAGCAGCGTCCTCCCACCACCTTGCGGGATCTTCTGGAGTTCCGTGTCGCCCAATCCCCAACCCCCCTGGAGGAGGTGGAAAGCGTTGCCGACATCTGCCGGCGCTTCTGCACCGGTGGCATGAGCTTGGGGGCCCTCTCCCGCGAGGCCCATGAAACCCTGGCCGTTGCCCTCAACCGCATTGGCGGCAAGAGCAACAGCGGGGAAGGTGGGGAAGATCCGGTGCGCTATGGGGTGCTCACCGACGTGGACGATGCAGGCCACTCTCCCACCCTGCCCCACCTGCGGGGTCTGCGCCCCGGCGATACGGCCTGCTCCGCCATCAAACAGGTGGCTTCCGGGCGCTTTGGCGTCACTCCCGCCTATCTGCGCTCCGGCCAACAACTGGAAATCAAGGTGGCGCAGGGGGCAAAACCCGGGGAAGGGGGCCAGCTACCTGGAACCAAAGTGGATGCCTACATTGCCGGGCTGCGCAACAGCAAGCCCGGGGTGCCCCTCATCTCACCCCCGCCCCACCACGACATCTATTCCATTGAGGACCTGGCCCAACTCATTCATGACCTCCACCAGGTTCATCCCGCCGCCAAGGTGTCGGTCAAGCTGGTGGCGGAAATTGGCATTGGCACCATTGCCGCCGGGGTTGCCAAGGCCAACGCCGACGTGATTCAGATCTCCGGCCATGACGGTGGCACCGGCGCCTCACCCCTCAGTTCCATCAAGCATGCCGGTGTTCCTTGGGAACTGGGTCTGGCGGAGGTGCATCGCTGCCTGTTGGAGAATGGTTTGCGCCAGCGGGTGATTCTGCGGACTGACGGTGGCCTGAAGACCGGTTGGGACGTGGTGGTTGCCGCCCTGCTGGGGGCTGAGGAGTTTGGATTCGGCTCGGTGGCCATGATCGCCGAGGGCTGCATCATGGCCCGGGTCTGCCATACCAACAAGTGCCCCGTTGGCGTGGCCACCCAGAAGGAAGACCTGCGGCGCCGGTTCGTGGGGTTGCCCGAACACGTGGTCAACTTCTTCATCTACGTGGCCGAAGAGGTGCGCCAGCTCATCAGCCGCCTGGGCCTGCGGTCCATGGATGACCTGATTGGCCGCGTGGATCTGCTGGTCACCCGCAACGTCGCCCTGCACAAAACCAGCGGGGTGGACATGGGCAGCCTGCTGAGGCCCATGCCCCAAGCCCATGACCACAACTGGCGCAAGCATGATGCCCGGGCCCATGACAACGGGCCGATCCTGTTGGATGAGCTGTTGACGGACCCGGCCCTGCAGCAGGCCGTGGAACACCACGGTTCCATGACGGTGGATCTGGAGATTGCCAATACGGACCGCAGCGTGGGGGCGCGCCTGGCCGGGTTGATTGCGGCGCGGCACGGCAACCGGGGGTTTGGCGGTCAGTTGCAGTTGCGCTTCCGCGGCTGTGCGGGGCAGAGCTTCGGGGCCTTCTGTATCCAGGGCCTGGATATGGTTCTCCATGGCGAAGCCAACGACTACGTGGGCAAGGGCATGAATGGGGGACGCCTGGTGATCGTGCCCCCCAGAACCTCCAGCTTGCAAGCGGGCAATCACGTGATTCTGGGCAACACCTGCCTGTACGGGGCCACGGGGGGCCAGCTTTTTGCCCATGGCCGGGCCGGCGAGCGCTTTGGGGTGCGCAACAGTGGCGCCCAGGCCGTGGTGGAGGGGGCCGGCGATCACTGCTGCGAATACATGACCGGTGGGGTAGTCGTGGTGCTGGGACCCACGGGCCGCAACGTGGCCGCCGGGATGACGGGCGGGGTGGCCTACTTGCTTCAACAGGACGACACCACAGTCGTGCGCATTAACAGGGACTCCGTCAAGCTGCGCAGCTTGACGGAGTCCGCGGCGCTGGCGAGTCAGCTCAAGGCCCTGCTGGAAGCCCATCTGGTGGCCACAGGAAGCCCCAGGGCAGGGGAAATTCTGGCGCACTGGGATGAGCAGCAATCCCGTTTCATCGCTCTGGTCCCCCCCGCCGAGGAGGAAATCCTGGGGCTGTCCCCATCTCCTGTCCAGGCTGGCGCAGACATCGCCGATGCCCCTGTGCGAGCCTGATAAGCTGATGTTTGGCTCTGTCTGGATTGGGCTTGCCCATGATGTTGTCTCTCCCCATGGCTCAACCATGATTGAAACCTCTGGCGTGATTGAACGGGAACAAGGCAACGGCTTTTACATGGTCACCCTTGATAAGCCAGAAGGACACCAATGCCTGTGCCGCGCTGCCGGCAAGCTCACCAAGTTCCGCATCAAGCTTCTGGCGGGGGACAAGGTGACCGTGGAGATCAGCCCCTATGACCTCACCCGTGGCCGCATTACCTATCGGGAGCGCAACATGGGGGCTCCACGCTCTGGTGGAGGCCACCGACCTGGCGGCCGGCGCCGGTAATCACGTCCGTGAATCGACAGGGGACAGCACCTTCTCCAGTTCAGCGCGGATCATGCGCCGCTGTTTGACACCACGCCACTGGCAGCGCAGTTCCTTTTTGTAAAACACCTGGGTGGTGGGTGTCCCTGACACGCCAGCCTGCTGGGCAATGTCGGGTTCCGCCTCAATGTTGATCTCGACGGCATGGACCTGAGGCGCCAGCTCTTCCACTACCCGCCTCAGTTGCGGCTTGAGCACATGGCAAGGGCCACACCCTGGTGCGGTGTAAACCACCACTAGAGGCTCCGTAGTCTCGTGGTAAAGACGCCGCAGAGCATAGCTGCCTTGCTGCCAGAGGGCTGTGGGGGAATAGGTCTCTTCCGTGGCGAGGCTCACCTTTTGGGGCATTGGGGCCGATTCCGGCTCCGGCGTCTTGCGGGATACGGTCACCGCCAGGTTCTGCTCCGTCAGCCATGTCTCGGCAGCAAGCGCTGCTTGGCAACCCGTGGCCGCTGCCGTGACGGCCTGCCGCCAGCGGCGGTCCGCCACGTCCCCGGCCCAGAAGACACCGGGGATGACGGTGTCCGGCTGTCCTGGCCGTTGAGGCGCCAGATAGCCCTCTCCATCCAGGGGAAGCTGCCCTTGGACCAACCCCGTGTTGGGGGTGTGGCCAATGGCATAGAAGAGTCCGCGCACGGGAAGAGTTGTTGAGCTGCCGTCACGGCGGTGACGCAGCTCAACGGCCGCGAGCCAGTCATCCCCCTGCAGGGCCACAATCTCGTGCTCCCAGTGGATGGTGATTTGATCGTTGGCCAGCACCCGGTCCGCCATGGCCTTGGAGGCCCGCAGCTTGTTTCTGCGCACAATCAGATGCACGTGGGAGCCGTATTTGGTCAGGGCATGGGCTTCTTCACAGGCCGAGTCCCCACCCCCAACCACGGCCAGGGGTTCGTTGCGGAATTGGGGTGTGGCCCCGTCGCACACGGCACAGGCGCTGATGCCGCGACTCCAGAACCGCTCTTCCCGGGGCAGGTGAAGGCGGTTGGCCCGGGCCCCTGTGGCCAGGACCACGGAGTGGGTGCGCAGGGTCTGCCCCTGGGCCTGGATGGTGAACGGTTGTTGGCTCAGGTCCAGTTGATCGGCGTCGGCCTCCAGCAGACGGGTTCCCCAGCGCACGGCCTGGGCCTTCATGCGGTCCATGAGATCAGGACCCAGGATGCCCTGGGGAAAACCGGGGAAGTTCTCCACATGGGTGGTGGTCATCAGTTGACCGCCGGGGATGCCCCCCTCCTGAAAACCGGTGACGAGCAGGGGAGCCAGGTTGGCGCGAGCGGCATAGAGGGCTGCGGTGTATCCCGCCGGCCCCGAGCCGATGACAACAAGGTTTTCGGTTGTGGACAAGGAGGCCATGGGACCAGGCAAGCGAAAAGGGAGGGGAGGATTTCTTTTGTTTCCGGAAAGGAAAAGAAAACCTTAAATTCTTAAGGAAAGAGGAAGCCTGGCGAGAGAGTTAAGAAACCCTGACAGAGGTGTAGAGATGATGAAAAGATCACAAACACCGCCAAGATCCGCTATCCCCTCCCATTCCTTCAAACCGGAGTTGGCTGCCTTGGAGTGGACAGAAGAAGGAGAACTTGCCGCGGCTCCCCGTTGCCAAATGGTTCAACGCCTTCTGGAAGCGGAATCTCAAGCCGCAAACCAGATTGAACTGATTCGTGTCTCCCAGCCGTGGTGCATCAAGGAGAACAGGAAGCCGCCACCGCCCCAACATCCCAAGCGTGATCGCTGTGACGTCAGCCCTGTCCGTCGTTCTCCGGATCGTCCGAGGCGCGACGCTCCCCCGTCGGGGTAGGACGCTCGCCGCGCCGGGGGCGGTCCGAAGCACCGCCCCCGCGGGGCTCCGCCTTGCGGACACGGATGGCGCGTCCCATCCACTCCACGTCCTGGAGGTCGTCAATGGCTGACTGCTCGTCAACCTCGTTGACCATGTCCACAAAAGCGAACCCGCGCTTTCGGCCTGTTTCCCGGTCGAGGGGAAGGCTCACACGGGCCACTGCGCCGTAGTAGGCAAAGAGCTCCTGGATGTCCTCCTTCTCGGCCGTGAAGGGAACGTTGCCGACGTAAATGCTCATGAAACGGGCGGGCTGAAACCGCAGAAGAGAAGGCTGCAGCCCGGAACGAGCAACAACCATCCCCACCTTAAGACCATGGCAGCCCACAAACCCATCCTCGGGGCACAAACAGGGGCTGCGGGAGGTGGGGGCACCCGAACCTCCCGTTCACTTCATCATGATGTAAAGTTTTGTTGCACATGCGGATGTCCCATGACCTCGACTTCCTTTTCTTTCCCGACCAACGCTGATCAGCAGTGGTTCCAGGAAACCGCATCAGCCCAAATCCGCCAGGAGCGCTTGGCCAAAGCCGAGAAGCTCAATGGACGGGTGGCCATGCTGGGTTTCCTCCTGGCTGTTCTCACCGAAGCCCTCAGCGGTTACGGCATCCTCGGTCAACTGCACATCGGTTGAGACGCTCCGCCCCTCTGCCGCCCCGTCCAGGGCAGTGGGATCCCTACAGCGCTCCCTGCGCTTGGTTCAGGATGCCCTGAACCAAGCGCAGCACAATGAACGCCAGGATGGGGGAAAAGTCAATGCCCCCCAAAAGGGGGATGATCCCCCGGAACAACCTCAGATACGGCTCACTCACCTGGGCTAAAATTTCCCCCACGCGGGAATGTCTGAGCTGGGGAATCCAACTGCTGAGGATGTAGAGAATCAGGAGAAATCCATAGAGCGCAACCAGTCGGCTGACGCTCTCGATCAGAAGAAATGCAGCAGACATGGGCGGATGGAAAGGGAGACGACCGCGGGGAGCCTGACGTCTCAGCCAAAGGTATCGTCCAGCAATGTATTGATGCGCTTGCGCAGGTTCTGTCTGTCCGCTTGGCGAAGCAGGTTGTGACGGGTGAAAACGGCAATCTGCACCAAGGCCACCAGCATCAAGGTATTCCCCAGGAGGGGAATACTGTTCAATGCTTCGGCAACACCACTGACCAACTGGAGCACCGCCAGAGCAGCGATCAACAGGAACAGGTTGCGAATGGGCCGTCCAAGGCTTTTTAAGGACAGGTTCCAGCCCTGCTTGTCGACCCAACGCTGCACCAGGTCAAGCAGAAGCTGGAATTCTCCCCCCTCACCACTGCCCTCAGCCTGCCGGGAGGCCTGTTGTGCTGGAGTGGCTGACGTGGCGTCAGACGACTGACGGGTGGCCTTTGCTTGCTCAGGCATATCCTTCGTGTCCTGCATCGCTGTTGCTGGACGTTGCATGTCAATTCAGACTAGCTGTTGACGGGCGTCAAAGTCGGTTTTTCCGGAAGGGGCTGGAAGGGGGCAACCAAAGGGAAAGATCCGTCCCGCAGCTTCTCTGCCAGAGCGGCCGTGACGTGGTCGGTGAGACGCAGGCTTGTGGCGGATGCCGTGGGGACGGCATGTCCCTTGACAGTGATCCGTCCACCGAGAAGGTCTTTGTAAGAGACACAACCCAATACGGGACGTACCCGTCGTGGAATGGAAAAATCCAGCACAGGCGCTTGGAGTTGGTGATCCCCACAGCCTGCTGGTGCTGCCGTCTCCACGGTCAGGAGAGGAACAGGGGCGGCCAAGGCCACCATCACGCCTGCTCCCAACTCCCCAAACCAACAGGGACGCAGCCAGGCTGGATTCATGTGTTCCGCATCGGCACTGACCGCCGCAACGGCTCCCGGCGCCAGGGCATGGTCGCCGGGCAGCCGTTTGCAGCGGGGTTGATGGCCAATCCCCGCACCTGTCACCACCCCAACGGCGCCAGCCACAAAGACAGGGGAACCGGCACCCAGGCAGTGCAGGCGAGGGCTGCTCAAGCCAATGCCGCGTCCCCCAGGGGCTGTGAACACCGCATTACCCAGCCGCTCCAGCAGAGGTCCATGGAAAGACCAGATTCTTGTCTCGCCACTGTTGACCGCCACAATGCCGTTTTCGCTGATGGCCCGTGGCAGCAGAAGACGGGTCATGCCCAGGCCGGCCAAATCCACCTGGGTCACCAATTCTTGCCGCGGAAACTGAGGCTGCTTCTCCCCGGACGCGACAAAAGGAACGGAAGCCCCCTTGAGCAAGGCATTCAACACAGTTGCACCGCTGTGTTCCGGGCGGTCTCCCCCGCCAAGGGGCATGGTCAGGCTGTTGTTGCTGCCATGGCATTGCAGGCGAACCCCTCCCAGTTCAGCCCGCTGGATCCGAATCGGGGGGTCGCAGGGACCCGGACCAATGTTGAGGCTGGCCTGGGTACTGACGCTGCAGCCACCCGCAGCCAGAACATCGGTTCTGGAAAACGCCTTCTGCAAGCCCACCGTGGCCACGTCCGCACGAAATTCCGCACTGGTGCGCACCCGCAACTCACCTGCAGCCTGACGGCGCTGCAACTGCTCCATGGTGCGGTGGTGCAATGGGGACACGGGAGCGTCGGCAGCACTTCGCTAGACTTATCCCATGGTGGCTGTCATCCTGCTTCTCTGCTGCCGGTGAACCGTCTGCTCCAGCTTCTACGGCATGCCTGAATCCATTGAGTCTCCCTTCTCGGAGAGCGGCCCGAACAGCGAAGGGCGCATCGTGACCACAGATTTGCGGAGCGAGATGTCCCGCTCCTATCTGGAGTACGCCATGAGCGTCATCGTGGGTCGGGCGTTGCCCGACGCCCGCGACGGCCTCAAGCCTGTCCATCGGCGCATCCTTTACGCCATGTATGAACTGGGCCTGACGGCCGAGCGGCCGTTTCGGAAGTGCGCCCGGGTGGTGGGGGAAGTGCTGGGCAAATACCATCCCCACGGCGAGAGCGCCGTGTACGACGCCCTGGTGCGCATGGCCCAGGACTTCTCCATGCGGGCGCCACTGATTGACGGCCATGGCAATTTCGGCTCCGTGGACAACGACCCGCCTGCCGCCATGCGGTACACGGAGTCGCGCCTGCAGGCACTCAGCACCAGCGCCCTGCTGGAGGACATTGAAAGCGAGACCGTTGATTTTCTCTCCACCTTTGACGGCTCCCAGCAAGAGCCCACGGTGCTGCCTGCCCGTATTCCCCAGCTTTTGCTCAACGGGTCGTCCGGCATTGCCGTGGGCATGGCCACCAATATCCCCCCCCACAACCTGTCGGAGTTGATTGCCGGCCTGGATGCCCTCATCGAGGATCCCCAGTTGAGCGACCAGCAACTGCTTCAGATGATTCCCGGTCCCGATTTCCCCACCGGTGGGCAAATCCTGGGGCGCCGGGGCATCAAGGAGACCTATCGCAGTGGGCGTGGCTCCATCCCCGTGCGCGGTGTGGCCACTGTGGAAACCCTGCACGCCAAGGGCCGCCCTGATCGGGATGCGGTGATCATCACCGAGCTGCCCTACCAGGTGAATAAGGCGGCCTTGATTGAGCGCATTGCCGAGTTGGTCAACGAGAAAAAACTGGAGGGCATTGCCGATATTCGCGACGAGAGCGACCGGGAAGGAATGCGCATCGTCATTGAACTGCGGCGGGACGCCTATGGCCAGGTGGTGCTCAACAACCTGTTCAAGCTCACCCCTCTGCAGGCCAATTTCAGCACCAACATGGTGGCGCTGGTGAAGGGTGAGCCGCGGCTCCTCAATCTGCGCCAGTTGCTGGAGACGTTCCTGGCCTTTCGGATTGAGACCGTTGAGCGCCGCACCCGCCATCTGCTCCGCAAGGCCGAGGAACGGGATCACGTGCTGCAGGGTTTCCTCATGGCCCTGAAAGACCTGGATGAGGTGATCCGCCTGATTCGTGCTGCTGCCGATACCCCCACAGCCCGCAGCCAGCTTGAGGAGCGTCTGGGTCTCAGTTCCCAGCAGTCCGAGGCGATCCTGCAGATGCAACTGCGGCGCCTCACGGCTCTGGAGGCGGACAAAATCCGCCTGGAGCACGAGGACTTGCTGGCAAAAATCACGGACTACCGCGACATCCTGGCGCGCCGGGAGCGGGTCAGCGGCATCATTCGCACAGAACTGGATCAACTGCGCTCCCGCTTTGCCACGGAACGGCGCACCGTGGTTCTTGATGCGGAGGGAGATCTGGAAGACATTGACCTCATTGCCAACGAGCGCTCCGTGGTGCTGCTCACCAGTGGCGGCTACCTGAAGCGCATGCCCGTGCGCGAGTTTGTCGCCACCAACCTGGGGACCCGGGGTAAAGCGGGGACCCGCAGTGAAAGTACGGAGCAGGTGCGCCTGTTCATCAGTTGCAGCGACCATGACACGCTGCTGTTGTTCAGTGATCGGGGCGTTGTCTACGCATTGCCCGCCTACAAGGTGCCCATTGCCAGTCGCACAGCGAAGGGCTCTCCCATTGTTCAACTCCTGCCCATTTCCCGGGAAGAGGACATCACCTCTCTGCTGGCCTTATCGGACTTCAGCGAAGATCGGCACCTGCTCATGCTGACCCGGGCGGGGTTCATCAAGCGCACCCCCCTTCGTGCCTTCGCCAACATTCGCGTCAACGGATTGATTGCCATCCACCTGGAATCCGGTGACGCCCTCCGCTGGGTCCGCCTGGCGCGGGTGGGTGACAGTGTGCTGATTGGCTCCCGGTCGGGGATGGCCATTCACGTGCCGATTAACGACAACCAGTTGCGTTCCATGGGCCGCACCGCTCGCGGCGTCCGTGCCATGGCCCTGCGGGAGGGTGATCAGGTGATCGGGATGGACGTGTTGGCGGGGGACCATCAGGTTGAGTCGGCTCCTTGGGTGCTGGTGGCCTCGGCCCACGGCCGCGGCAAACGGGTGGCCATGGAGGAGTTCCCCTTGCAGGCCCGGGCCGGAATGGGCCGCCGCGCCCTCAAGTTCCGTGGCCATGGGGATGCCCTGATCAGTTTGCGCATCCTTGGCGATGCCGAAGAAGTGCTGCTGGTGAGTGAGCAAGGGGTCATTGTGCGCCTGCAGGCTGACCAGATCTCCCAGCAATCCCGTGCGGCAACCGGCGTCAGGCTCCAGAAGCTGGGGGCTGAAGATCGGCTGGTGGAAGTGGTGCTGGTGCCGCCAGCCCCCGAGGAGGAGGGGGACGACCCAAGTGACCATGGCCATGGAGACGCCACCACACTGGAGCCGCCGGCTCTGGCGGCTGAACCCGAGGTGGTGGACCCTTGAGCAACCTGGGGCCACTGGTGATGGGGGTGACCGGCGCATCGGCACAACAGTTGGCTGTCCGTGCTCTCCAGCTTCTGCTCCGTGGTGGCCAGCAGGTGGAGTTGGTGGCCAGCCGGGGTTGTGCCAACGTGTGGCGGGACGAGCAGGGGCTGATCCTGCCCAGGGAGTCTGATGCCCAGGAGGCGTTTTGGCGTCGGCAGTGTGGTTGCCAGGACGGCCAACTGCGCTGTCACCCCTGGAACGCCCTTGGGGCCGCCATCGCCAGTGGCAGCTATCCGGTTCGGGGCATGGTGATCCTGCCCTGCACCATGGGGACCGTCGCCCGCCTGGCGGCCGGGGTGTCTTTGGAGTTGCTGGAGCGGGCTGCGGACGTGCAACTCAAGGAGCGCCGCCCCCTGGTGATTGCGCCCCGGGAGATGCCCTGGACACTGATCCACCTGCGCAACCTCACGCGGCTCGCGGAGGCCGGGGCCCACATCGCGCCGCCCATTCCCGCCTGGTATCAGCGCCCGGAGTCCCTGGAGGACATGGTGGATTTTCTGGTGATCCGCATCTTGGACAGTCTGGGCTGTGACGTGGGGCAGCAGCTACCCCGTTGGCAAGGTCCCAGGCCTCCGACCGGGGAGCCTGGACCATGAAGCGCGGCCTACTGGTTCTCCTGCTGCTCAGCCCGTGGCTGGCGGCGGTGTGGGTGGGGTTCCACAATTTGCGTCAGCCGCAGCGCCACCTGCAACTGCTCACTGGAACCACCCCTGCACTCCCCATTGGGGGCTGGCTGCTGCTGAGTTCCAGCCTTGGTGTCACGCTGGGGGCCGGCGCCGCCGGCGTGCTGCTGCAGACGGGAAGCGCCCCGGGCCGGCGCCGGGAAGAGAACACCCACCATGAGGGGGCCGGCGACGAGGACGTGGGGGACGAGCCCAATCCCGACCCGGGGCCGTGGCGAGACACGGAATCCAGCCTGGGGGGACCACCCCCCATCATGGACGTGCCGTTCCGTGTGGTGCGACCGGGGCGGACACCCGGTCCCGCCCCTGACGGGTCCCCGTCTCCCGCCTATAGCGATCCCGCCTACAACGACGACGATGACTGGCAGCCGCCACAGGCTGAAACCTGGTGAGCGCTATGGTGAGAAACAAACCATGACCACAAGGCCTGTGACCGGAGACGCAACAGCCTCGCCAGCGCCTCGTGGAGCGGCGCCGGTCAAGGCCAAGGCAGCAGCCAAGCCGGGCAGCAAGCCGGCGGCCAGGAAAAAGCCCCAACCGGAGGACCAACCCTTTGCCGAGTTTGTCCCCAATCTGCTGCTGCCAGCCATGGCCCAGGCCTGCGCCGCCCATGGGAGACCTGCGCCAACACTCCAATGGCAGGAAGGTCCCATGCCCGTTGTGGGGGGGCAGTGCTGGCAGATTCAGGGGGAACTGCCGGGACCGCGCCGGTTCTGGCTCTGCTTCGAGAAACCGGACATCAACAGCCGTAAAACCTTTGCCCTGGCGGAGTCCGGGCAGGAAGCATCCCTTCTGGAGCCTTTTCTCGTCGACGAGAAGCGCATGTCCCTGGCCCTGCTGGTGGCGCGCCTGGTGCAGCGCCTCAACGGGCAGAAGTGGCTCGGCCCCAACTGAGCCTTCGGTTCCAGCTCATCTCATCTTCAGCTCATCGGCGCTGCCCGACTCTGTAACAGAGCCGAACTCCATGGCGCCACGCCAGTACACTGGGCTGCAAACGGCGCCCATTGTCGGTGCGCCATCTTGTTTCGTCCGCCCGTCTTCACATGGTTAGCACTGCCCCAGCACCCACCACCTCCGGCTTTGACGAGCTTCGCCCAGGGGTGAAGGCGCCGGTCAAGGACACCATCCTCACCCCCCGCTTCTACACCACGGACTTTGACGCCATGGCCGCCATGGACCTGCGGCCCAATGAGGCGGAACTCGAAGCGGTCTGCGAGGAGTTTCGTAAGGATTACAACCGCCACCATTTCGTCCGCGACCAGGAATTTGAAGGGGCCGCAGACAAGCTGGATCCCGAGACCCGGCGGGTGTTTGTGGAATTTCTGGAGCAGAGTTGCACGTCGGAATTTTCCGGCTTTCTTCTCTATAAGGAGTTAAGCCGCCGCATCAAACAGAAAAACCCCCTGCTGGCGGAGTGCTTCCAGTATATGTCCCGTGACGAGGCCCGTCATGCCGGATTTCTGAACAAGTCCATGGCGGACTTTGGGATGCAGCTTGACCTGGGCTTCCTCACCGCCAACAAAGACTATACGTTCTTCCAGCCAAAATTCATCTTTTATGCCACCTATCTCTCGGAAAAAATTGGCTACTGGCGCTATATCACGATCTTCCGCCATCTTGAAAAGCATCCGGAGAGCAAAATTTTCCCCATCTTCAACTTCTTTGAAAGATGGTGCCAGGACGAGAACCGCCATGGGGACTTCTTCGACGCCCTGATGAAGTCTCAGCCGGACACGGTGCGGGGTCCCGTGGCCCGTCTCTGGTGTCGTTTCTTCCTGTTGACGGTCTTTGCCACCATGTATGTGCGGGACGTGGCCCGCAAGGAGTTTTACGAAGCCCTTGGCCTGGATGCCCGGGATTACGATAAGCACGTGATTGCCAAAACCAACGAAACCTCCGCACGGATCTTTCCAGTGGTTCTGGACGTGGATCACCCGGATTTCTACACCCGCCTGGAGCGGATTGTGGGCAACAACAAACGTCTCGCCGCTGCCGATGCCCATCAGACTCCCGTAGTGGTGAAGACGTTGCGCAAACTCCCCTTCTGGGTGGCCAACGCCTGGGAAATGGCCCGGTTGTTTTTCCTCAAGCCTGTTGCCTCACAGGTTCTGCAACCCGCCATTCGCTAGCCTCCCTCCTCATCCATGTACACCCCACCCCGCTTTTTCCCCGGGCTCCCTGTGTCGTTGCCGCACAGTTGAAAGGGGTGGGCCTGGGGGTGAGGGGTGCCAGGGTTTCCTTGGAGGAAATCCAGCAGCGCGGCTTGAGACTCCAGGATTATAACATTCTGAAGCAATCAAGTTTTGTGAATTATGACATACCTTCCTTGACATAATTGATGCTGCTACCTTGCCACTGCGTTGCACTTCGTTTTTACCATTTTACCATGCGCTGGCTCTCCTCCTTTCTGGTTGTGGGGATTCTGAAGAATCCAGGAACAGGGTAGGCCCACTGGGAAGTCGTAACAACCAGAAACATTAATTTTTACAACTCCTTGTTGTGGAGCAAGGATTGGCAGGGAATCCCATGGTTCAGAGCAACCCGCCAGGCAGAACGCCTTGATGGTCTCTGTTACAATCCACGCTTGGCCCTTTACCCCTTTCCATGCTCCAATCCCCGTTAAGTAAAGGCGTTGCCCTGCTGTTCCTGGTTGCCGCCGTCGGTAACCTGCTGATTGGGGTTCTGCGCTCCCTTCATGGGGTTTTTACCTTTGGCCCCACCATGGGCGGATACATCATAGGTCAGACCATAGGCAATACGGTGGGCATCTTCTTGTTGGGTCTGACCCTCCTTAGTAATTCTGTCCTTCTTCAAAAAGTTCTAGGAACTTGGGAAGGAAATCCTGACATTCTGTAACAAGAAAGAGTTGAGATGGTCTGTCCATGTTAAAGTTGACTTTTATCTCATGGGCACCTCGAAAAATTACCGTCCCCTCGCCCTGGCAAAGCTGGCTAGTCCAGACGAAACCCAATCCAGGACTGACCTTCTCATGATGGGACGGTACACTGGAGAGCTTTGCCCAATTTTTCGAGGTGCCCTTAAGAGTGTTGGCTTATCAGTGTTGGGGGTAGCTGCTCAGTGCTGTGAGGTTCTTTAAATCTTTAAGTAGATTCTTCCATTATCTTAACAGCTTTACCATATAAGGAGATACAAGCTAAAGGGACTGTTGCGAATTGACCTATAAAACATAAACAGACTCCAAATAAGCTTACTGTCTGGAACACTATAGATTTAACAATAAACATGGGTTCTTCAAGAGATTTAGATATTGATTCTCCGATAATCTCAAACGATTCTTTGTCTGTAGTGAAAATAAAATGAGAATAAAAAGGTAAAGCAGAAATACCTAACTATTGGAATTAAAGTCAGCAACCAACCAACTAAAGCGCCTTTAATATATCTACCTGTAAATACTAGAGCTTGAAAATCTTTAACAGAAGGATATTTCCCATGAACATAAGCCATTGCCATAGGATAAAATAAAAATGCTGGAGAGAGCAAAGAACTAACAAGGACGCTGAATAAAAATAATCCTAAATTATCGGTAAATTGTATTACTGTTTTAGAGGCTGTGGATTTTCCTGAAGGAAGGGAATTAGGCATGAGAAAAGGGCAAAGGAAAGCATTGAAATAAATTAAGGAAGGGGTAGCCAAGGGCTTGGGGGCGATGTGCAGGCTACGCCAGCCCAGGCCCAACTTAGCAGGCCGTCAGAGAAGGGTCAATGGCCCCATGTCTTCCCTTGCCTTAATAGGGAAGATGCATAGGGGGAAGATTGTCGGTTTGGGATCAATCCGGGGAAGGCTCCCCAGTTTGGCCCCACGGCCATCAGGTCTTATGGCACAGGCGCGGCCCCAAGGAGGCAACTGGCCGCCAACCGGGAAAGGACTCCCTTGATGGGCTTACTCCCTATCTTGTTGATCCCTAGCGGTCCCTGCTGTTGGCCCTATCCCTTGGCCACTTGAGGGACATGGCTATGGCCATAGCAACGGTGAGGATGGTGGCGACCAGTGTCTTGGTGAAACGGAGAAGGTGGAACACCAGGCATTTTGAGGATGCAGCAGACACGGGAAGCACAAAAAAGAAAACGTAAACATTTTGTCATATCAAAGGCAGTTCTGCAACAAAAATGATATGCGAACCTGAGGGCACCACGAAAAATTGCCGTTCCCCCTGCATGGGGAAGCTTGCTGCTCTATGAAAAACCCCTCTACAACTGACTTTCTCATGGTGAGACGGCAGCCCACTGGAGGGCTTTGTCCAATTTTTCGTGGTGCCCTTGATTAACGTCAACATCATTCATTCGCTAGCCTACTGCCACAAGCGACCCTTCACCACAAGCGGTAAGACTCCCTAAACTATTCACAGCGTTTTGGAGACGTCATCCTGTCTCGTCGGGAGGCGTCTCTGTTGTTTTGCTGCTCAGCGTTATGCCTTCCCTCTGCCTTGATCCACCTGTCACCTCCCGTCTGGATCCCCTGGATGAAAGGTGGCGGTCTCGCCTGGAAGAGTTGCTGGCGGCGGGGATGGGGGCCGGTGCGGACCTGGTGGAGATTTTCGTGGAACGCAACGACCAACTCAGTGTGTTGGCGGAGCAGGAGCGCATCACCAGCGTGAGTCCCGCCCTGGGTTGTGGCGCCGGCATCCGTGTCTTCAAAGGAAACTGCGACGGCTTTGCCGCCACCAACGACCTCAGCGGCCCTGCCCTGATGACGGCTCTGGAGCAGGCCCTCGGCATGTTGGGTCTCTGCCGGAGCGCCAGCGCCAGCAGGTGGCAGGGCTTGGCGGCGTTGCGAGACTACGGCAGCGTCAAGGAGCAATGGCTCAAGGCCTGCCCTACGGTGCCGGATGCCGCCGAGCGTTTGCGGCAGGCCACGGCTGCTCTGGATCGCCATGGCCGCCACCTCCAGGCCCGCCGGGCCAGCTTCGCCCGGGACTGGCAGGAGGTGCTGGTGGCCGCCAGCGACGGCACCTTTGCCCGTGACCTGCGCCTCCATCAAACCACGGGCCTCACCCTGCTGGCCGCCGACGGGGACCATCGCGCCACCATCAGCCGCCGTGACGGGCGTGCGGACGATCCCGACTTTCTGGCCAACTGGCCTGTGGAGGACGTGGCCGTTTCCGCCTGCCGGAGCGCCGGCAAGATGCTTTATGCCGATGTCGTAAAGGCTGGCGACTACCCCGTGGTGCTGGCCAATCGTTTCGGGGGCGTCATTTTCCATGAGGCCTGTGGCCATTTGCTGGAGACCACCCAGGTGGAGCGGGGCTCCACCCCCTTTGCCGACAAAATTGGCCAAGCCATTGCCCATCCTGCGGTCACCGCCGTTGACGAGGGGCTCAGCCCCAACAGCTTTGGCTCCCTGACCATGGACGACGAGGGCATGGCGCCCCAGCGCACGGTCTTGATTAAGGACGGTGTTTTGCAGTGCTTCCTGAGTGATCGCGCCGGCGAGATGCGCACGGGGCACCCCCGCACGGGCAGTGGTCGGCGCCAGAGCCATGGTTTTGCGGCGGCCAGTCGGATGCGCAACACCTTCATTGCCTCCGGCCCCCACAAGCCCGGGGACCTGATCGACTCCATTGACCACGGCCTCTATTGCAAACAGATGGGGGGCGGCAGTGTGGGACCCACCGGCCAGTTCAACTTTGCGGTGGAGGAGGCCTATTGGATCGAGAACGGCTGCCTGCGGGAGGACAAGCCGGTGAAGGGGGCCACCCTGATTGGCGATGCCGTGACGGTCCTGCCCAGAATTTCCATGTGCGCCGACGACACCGCCCTTGCTGCCGGCTTCTGTGGTTCCGTGAGCGGCAGTGTCTACGTCACCGTTGGCCAACCCCACGTCAAGGTGGACCGCATCACCGTTGGAGGCCGCTGAATCCATGACGGCATCATCTCTTCTGGCTCCGGATCCCGCAGTGTTGCGGCAACACATGACGGAGGACGCCTCCCGCATGGGCATTGCCACCTGGGATCTGGGGATCACCTGCGGCAACGACACGTCCGTGCAAGTGGACCGTGGTGAGCCCAAGCAGCGCAAGGCTCGCCAGAGCACCACCGCCATGGTGCGGGTCTGGAATGACCAGGGTCTGGTGGGCGTCACCAGCACCAACGATCTGTCCCCACCAGGGCTGACGGCGGCCTTGGCAGGTGCCCACCAAGCCAGCGCCTTCGGTGATGCCCAGAGCCCACCCCGCCTGTCCCCCCAGGCCCGGGATCCCCTCACGCCTCTCCATCAGCCCCCGCAGCCAACGCTTCCCATGCAGACGCTTCTGGAGCGACTCCTGGATGCGGAGCGGCAAGTGTTGAGCAGCCATCAGGCCATCTCCACCGTGCCCTACAACGGCCTGGCCCAGTCCCAGCGGGAGCGGCTGTATATCAACAGTGCCGGGGCGGTGCGCCGTCAGAGCACCACCAGCGCCAGCCTGTGGCTCTATCCACGGGCCGAAGAAGCCGGCCGCAAACCCCGCAGTGCCGGGGCGGTGCGGTTGGCGACCGGTGTGGATGACCTGGATCTGGAGGGCTGCATTGCCGAAGCCACGGAACGCACCATCAGCCACCTGGACTACGCCCCCATCGACACCGGTGTCTACACGGTCTGCTTTGGCCCTGAAGCCTTTCTGGATCTGCTGTGGGCCTTTGGCAGCATGGTGAATGCCCAGGCGGTGCTGGACGGCATCAGCCTCTCCCGGCGCAGCAGCCTGGGCGCCCAGGTGGCCAGCCACCTGCTCACGGTGGCGGATGATGCCCGCCATCCTGGTCATGTGGCCGCGCCGGAGTTTGACGGGGAAGGCACCCCCACCCGGCGGCTGCCCCTCATTGAAGGTGGCCGTCTTCGCCATTTCCTCCACAGCGAAGGCACCGCCAGGGCCTTTGCGGACGGCTCGGTGGCCACCGGCCACGCCAACCTGGGGGCGAAAGTCACCCTGAGTCCCCAATGGCTGGACGTGGAGGGCCAGCGGGGGGATTCATCCCTCAGTCGCGACAGCAGCAGCGGGGTGGTCCTCATTGACTCCCTCTCCGCCCTCCATGCCGGCGTCAAGGCCAGTCAGGGGTCCTTTTCCCTGCCGTTTGACGGTTGGCTGCTCTCCGGCGGGGAACGACGCTCCATCGAGGCGGCCACAGTGGCCGGGGACATCCGCTCCGCACTGCAACACATCGTCGCCTGTGAAGGGGAGCCCCAATGCACCCCCAGTGGTCGCTCCCCCCACGTCTGGGTGGAGGGACTTACCATCACCGGTGAAGCCTGAGGGCTTGCCCCGTGCGCATTCTCTTCTGGGGCACCCCCGCCTATGCCGTCCCCTGCCTTGATGCCCTGGTGGCAGCGGGCCATGGGCTGGTGGGGGTGGTGAGCCAGCCGGATCGCCGCCGGGGCCGTGGCGGCCGGCTTCAGCCTTCCCCCGTCAAACGCCGGGCCGCGGACTTGGGGTTGCCGGTGTGGACCACCCAATCCTTGCGCCAGGACACTGCCCTGCAGCAACAACTGGCGGAGTTGGCGGCTGACGTGTTTGTGGTGGTGGCGTTTGGACAGATCTTGCCGCCGGAGATGCTGGCCCAGCCCAGGCTGGGGTGCTGGAACGGCCATGGCTCACTGCTGCCCCGCTGGCGTGGCGCGGCGCCGATTCAGCGGGCCGTGCTGGCTGGTGACGCGCTGACCGGTGTCACCATCATGGCCATGGAAGCGGGCCTGGATACGGGGCCGGTGCTGCTGGAGCGCGGCCTACCTATTGGTCTCTGCGACACTGCCGCCACCATGGCCCAGTGCCTCAGCCAACTCACCGCCCAGTTGATGGTGGAGGCCATGGCCCTGCTGGCTGCCGGTCCAGTCCAGCCCACCCCTCAGCCCACCGCGGGTGTCACCATGGCCGCCAAGCTGAGCAAGGAAGAACTCTGGCTGCCCTGGCATGAGCCTGCCCTGCAACTGCACCGCCGGGTGATGGCCTTCTATCCCCGTGCCGTGACCCGGTGGCAAGGGCAGCGGCTCAAGGTGATGGCCACAGTACCCTTGCTGCCGGAGCGGGCTGAGGAACTGGGAGCCATGGCTGGCGCCCCGATGATGGCACTGGCGCAAACGTCATGGCCGTCGGGCCAGCCGGGCCAGGTGGTGGCTGTGGCCCCCGGTGAAGGATTGGTGGTGTTCACGGGTGAGGGACACCTGCTCCTGCAGGAGGCCCAGTTGGCCGGCAAGACACCCTGCCGGGGGCCACGCCTGTACCAGGTGCTCAAGGCTGAAGTGGGGCAGCGGCTGGGGTAGGCAGGGGCTGGTCCAAAGAATAAAGTTGATCGTGTGAATTGCCTCTGATGACGGACGTTCCCACCTCCCACATCCGTAATTTCTGCATCATTGCCCACATCGACCACGGCAAGTCCACCCTGGCGGACCGGCTCCTGCAAGATACGGGCACCGTGGCCCAGCGGGACATGCAGGACCAGTTCCTGGACACCATGGACCTGGAGCGGGAGCGGGGCATCACCATCAAGCTCCAGGCGGCCCGCATGATGCACCAGGCGGGGGATGGGCAGGCCTATTGCCTGAACCTGATTGATACCCCTGGCCATGTGGACTTTTCCTACGAGGTGAGCCGCAGCTTGCAGGCCTGTGAAGGGGCGTTGCTGGTGGTGGACGCCAGCCAGGGGGTGGAGGCCCAAACTCTCTCCAACGTCTACCTGGCCCTTGAGAACGACCTGGAAATCATCCCGGTGCTCAATAAGGTGGATCTCCCCGGCGCCGAGCCCGAGCGGGTCAAAACAGAAATCGAGGAGATCATCGGGCTGGACGCCAGCACGGCCATCACCTGCTCCGCCAAGACGGGCCTGGGCATTGGTGAGATTCTGCAAGCCGTTGTGGAGCGCATCCCCGCACCCAGCGAGCGCACCGCCGAACCCCTTGCCGCCCTCATCTTTGACTCCTACTACGACCCTTACCGGGGTGTGGTGGTGTACTTCCGCGTGATGGCTGGCGCCATTGGCGCCAAGGACGCCATCCTGCTCATGGCCTCCGGCAAACGCTACGCCCTGGACGAGGTGGGGGTGATGGCTCCCAATCAGCAACAGGTGGACCAGTTGCATGCCGGGGAGGTGGGCTACCTGGCGGCCTCCATCAAGGCGGTGGCCGATGCCCGGGTAGGGGACACCATCACCACGGCGGCAGCCCCCACGGATCACCCCCTGCCTGGCTATAGCGAAGCCAAACCCATGGTGTTCTGTGGGTTGTTTCCAACGGAAGCGGACCAATACCCCGATCTACGGGATGCCTTGGAAAAGCTCAAGCTGTCCGATGCCGCCTTGCACCATGAACCGGAAACCAGCAGCGCCATGGGCTTCGGCTTTCGGTGTGGCTTTCTGGGGCTGCTCCACATGGACGTGGTGCAGGAGCGGCTGGAGCGGGAATACGGCCTGGATTTGATTGTCACGGCGCCATCGGTGATTTATCGCGTGATCCGTCTGGACGGCGCCACCCAGCTTGTGGATAACCCGGCCACCCTGCCGGATCTTCAACAGCGCCTGTCCATTGAGGAACCCTACGTGCGCCTGGAAATCTACGCCCCCAACAGTTACAACGGCGCCTTGATGGAGCTGTGCCAGGAACGGCGGGGTGAATTCACAGACATGAAATACATCACCAAGGAAAGGGTCATGCTGATTTACGAACTGCCCTTGGCTGAAGTGGTCAATGACTTCTTTGACCAACTCAAATCCCGCACCAAGGGATATGCCTCCATGGACTACGCATTCATTGGCTATCGCGAAAATCAGTTGGTGCGGCTGGATATTTTGATCAACAGCGAACGGGCCGATCCCCTCACCACCATTGTGCATCGGGATAAGGCCTACGGAATTGGCAGGGCCCTGGTGGACAAACTCAAAGAGCTGGTGCCACGGCAACAATTCAAAATTCCCATCCAGGCGGCCATTGGTTCCCGGGTGATTGCCGCCACCTCCATTTCCGCCATGCGCAAGGACGTGCTGGCTAAGTGCTACGGCGGTGACATTTCCCGCAAGAAGAAACTGCTCAAGAAACAAGCCAAGGGGAAAAAACGCATGAAAGCCATGGGCAAGGTGGAGGTGCCCCAGGAGGCGTTTATGGCGGTTCTCAAACTTAATAGCTGATGGGCGCCCTGCTGGACTGGAGATCCGAACGGAGCTGAAGGAAGAGGTGGACTTCATGATTGCCGCTAGCGAGGTCGGGAGTGTTCTCCCCTCTGGACAGCCCCTACTACGTAGTGTTAACTCCTAAAACAACTTGCTTGTTGCGGTTCCGCCTGGGGGGATGCGATGTGCAATGCCGTAAGAGCTTGTTGAAAAGCCTCCTGAGGGGGATCAATTTTGTCCTTGTGGGGAGACGGAGCATCAGGGATTGTTGTCATTAACATTCATGATTCCGAATTTTTAATCCCATGCTGTTGCAAAGGGGTGGACAATTGGAACGACAGCGGGGTTCAATCCACAGACATTAAAGTCTTCCACCAGACAGGCAAGCGCACCCTCCAAAGGTTGAAACCGATCCGTTACTGTCGCGTCGTACTCGAGTTTCCTGCCTGCCAGAATGGCCCTCTCCGAGGCGCGGTGAATGTGCGGGCGGTAGGCAATGTTGTCCAAACTGTTCAGACAGCGAGATCAAAAGGCAGATCACTGATGTCTCGTAGTCGATCCCCATCAATCATGGTCAATAGCATCTCCGCCTGATCTTCGCAACTTGGCAATGCCCTACAAACCGTCTTCAATTCGTCCAAGGCAATGTGATAGACGCAATCCAAGTCTCCAGTGCCCAGTGCTAGAGAGGCGATGCGCATCGGCAGAGGTTCTGCGGTCACAGCAACAATATGAGGCAATCGGCCTTTTCTATTGCGGATCAGATTGAGGGCCTCGGTCCTGGTATTCTGTGAGCGATCACTCCGAATTGTCCATTTACAGGACACACTGGCATGTAAAAAAGGCAGTGCAGGAGAACGGTTCGATTCTAAGAACGGTGTCAGGGTTGCGATGCCTGGATGATCCAGAAACGTTGTCTGCCCATTGATGTCGTTATGGGATACGGTGTTACGGGCGACGACAATATCTGGTGTCACAAGATAATCTTGTCCGAGTGCTGTTGATAGGTCTCTGTTATCTCTGACGAGATCATCGAGCACTTTCAGGTGGCGATACTGTGCAAATCTGGAAATCTGGGTCTGCGAGGTCAAGTACTTCCATTTGCCTGGTCTCATGCGACTGATCGCTGTGAACGTGTGTTCAATGAACTCACAAGTGAGGTTCTCAAATAGAGCACCAGCGCTCTGCGCTGGGATCTGTATAGAAGTCTGTCGGGGAACACCCAACGCCTCTGCAATGCCGTTAGCAATCAGAACACTGGAACGACTGCTGCAATCCGCAAAATTCGGATAACTTATGCCTGCTCGAGTAGAAAAACGGATCACCTGTTGCCCCAGCTTGACATGGTAATCACTTCGTAGCTTTCTGAGGGTGGTCATGGTCTCCTATGGAATCATTGTCAGTTGAAGATCTTGATTGATCCTCGACCGCGACTGCTGAGCGTAGACTGGATTCAATTCGACAAGAATTGCCCTGCGATTCGACTGAGCCGCCACAACACCGCTGGTCCCGGATCCGGAAAATGGATCAAGGATAACGTCACCCGGCCGACTGCCCAGCAGGATGCACCGTCTGGCCAATTCTCTGGGAAAAACCGCTGGATGGTGTACACCACTGGAATCGGGACCCAGCACCCAGTAGTTTCTCAGGTTGGCGCCGCTCTCTTCCCGCGCTGCCTGGTTATCGTAGTAATAGCTTGGATTCTTCGCAAATAGAAATATGTCCTCAGTGGCGTTGGAGGGTCGATTCTTGACACTTTCCGGCATGGGGGCCTTCTTGATCCAGGTGATCTTTGACCGCAGCAGCCAGCCATCTTCTTGCAGCGCGAACGCAACCCGCCATGGCAGGCCCATCAGGTCCCGATCCTTGAGTCCCCAGCAGTTGGGCACCTTGCAGTTGCGCTGCTGAATCAGCTTCTTCGTATTGCCCACCAAGGCATTGGGACCACTGCGTCCCGTACCACCGTTACGGGCGTAGCCGTCACCAACATTGAGCCACAGGGTCCCGTTGTCCCGTAGCACCCGACGCACCCCCCGGAAGACCGCCACCAGGTTCGACACGTACGCTTCGGGGGAAGACTCAGCGCCAATCTGGTCCCCATGGTCGTAGTCGCGAAGCCCCCAGTACGGCGGTGAGGTGACGCAGCACTGGGCGATCCCCGGCCCAATCTGTCCCAGCACGTGACGGCTGTCACCCACCAGGATCCGAACGTTGTTGCCGGCCAGCGTTGCCTGCGTGAGATCCCCAATGGTCAATGAACACCCCCGGAAACCGTACCTGTCTTGTCCTGTCCTATTATGCTGCTGAACATCAGCCATGGTCTGCATGGGGCAGGTTCTGGTCCTGAATGCCTCCTACGAACCCCTCAACATCACAAGCTGGAAGCGGGCCGTGGTCATGATGCTCAAGGGCAAGGCGGAAAGCCTGGAGCAGGACACGGTTGTTGTCCACAAGGACCTGCTGGTCCCCACCGTGATTCGCCTGCGCCAGTACGTCTGCATTCCCTTCAAGGAAATTCCCCTCACCCGCCGCAACGTCCTACAACGGGATCTGCACACCTGCCAGTATTGCGGCTACAGGGGAGAGCAACTCTCCGTGGACCATGTGCGCCCCCGCAGCCGGGGAGGCCAGCACACCTGGGACAACGTGGTGACGGCTTGCCTCCGCTGCAATGTGCATAAGGGGAGTCGAACCCCTCGGGAAGCTGGCATGACCATTGCCTGCCGGCCGCGCCGCCCCGTCAGTTCTCTTTACTTTGAAGCCTCCCGACAGATTCGCAACGGCCAACGGCAGGAGTGGCAGAAGTACGTCATCGGTGTTTGAGCGCTGAGGCGGGCATGCATGGGGGAACGGGGGGACTTCCCCGGTGGTCTTATCCGGCAACGGTTGCCTCGGCAAGCTGCTCCAGTTGTTGGCGCTGGTCCCGATTCAACGACTCCTGCACGAGGACTTCCAGCTCACCTGCCAGCACGGCCTCCAGGGCAAAGTTCCGAGCCAGGCGGTGGTCGGTGGCCCGCTTGTCCTTGTAGTTGTAGGTGCGGATTTTTTCGCTGCGGTCACCACTGCCCACCTGGGAGCGCCGCTGGGCCCCCTGTTTGCTGGTGGCCTCGTTGAGGACCAGTTGATAAAGCTTGGCCCTCAGAATCTCCATGGCCCGCTCCCGGTTTTGCAGTTGGGAGCGCTCCTGGGTGCAGAACACCCGAATTCCTGTGGGCTTATGGAGAAGGTCCACAGCGGTTTCCACCTTGTTGACGTTCTGCCCGCCGGCGCCACCGGAACGGGCGGTGCTGATTTCCAAATCACCGGGTTCAATGGACACCTCCACGGGATCCGCCTCCGGCATGACGGCCACGGTGGCGGTGGAGGTATGGACCCTGCCTTGAGATTCGGTGGCTGGCACCCGCTGGACGCGATGCACACCGGCTTCATACTTCAGGTGGCTAAACACCCTCTCCCCCTGAATGGACAGGATCACCTCCTTGAAGCCCCCCAACTCTGCCACCGAGGCACTCACCGGCTCCACCCGCCAGCCCTGGCGCAGGGCATAGCGTTCGTACATGCGCGCCAAATCCCCCGACCAGATGGCCGCTTCGTCCCCCCCGGCGCCAGCGCGGATCTCCAGCATGACGCTGCGCTCATCCCGGGGATCCCGGGGCAGCAGGGCCAGGCGAAGCGCCTGCTCACTGGCCTCCAGCGCCCCTTGCAGGGCTTTGAGTTCCTCGCTGGCCAACTGGCGCCAATCCGGGTCAAGGTCTCTCTGCTGGAGCAAGTCCATGGCCTGGTCATATTCCCGCTGCAGTTGTTGGTGGTGGGCAAAGCCGGTCACCACGGGCTCCAGACGCGCCCGCTCCTGGGCCAAACGCTTGAGGGCGTCAGGATCACTGGCAAGGCCCGGGTCCGCCAGTTGGTGTTCCAACTGCTGGAAGGTCTGACATGCCATCTGAAGCTTCTCGGTGAGATAGCACGGTGCTGCCATCAGCAAAGCCTTTCCTAGAAAACAGAGGAGCCTTTCCTGCAACCGTGGCCCCAGCGGGCCACCACAGTTGTAGTGGAAGCTTTAACGCTTTTTCCCGTCCACCCGATTGGAGCGGATGCCGTACTTCTTCATGAAACGGTCCACGCGCCCTTCCGTGTCCAGGATCTTCTGGGTGCCGGTAAAGAAGGGGTGGTTACCGCTCCACACTTCCACGTTGATCTCGGGTTGGGTGGAGCCAACGGTCATGATCTCCTGACCGTTGCAGATCACCTTGGCATCCGGGTACCAGGCGGGGTGAATGTCCTGTTTGGGCATGGCGTAACTCAGCGCTTGGAGAATTGGGGAGCCTTGCGGGCTTTTTTGAGGCCGTACTTGCGGCGCTCCTTGGCGCGGGGGTCACGGCTGAGGTGGCCTTCCGCCTTGAGGGGCTTGCGGTTGTCAGGGGAGAGCTTGCACAGCGCCCGGGCAACCCCCTGCTTGATGGCATCCGCCTGGCCACTCAGACCACCCCCCTTGGAATTCACCAACAGGTCATACTCCTTTTCCAGGCCAAGGGTCTCCAACGCGGCGGTGACCGCAGACATGAAGGCCAGGTTGTGGTTGAGGTAGTCCGTTGCGGAACGGCCGTTAATGGTGACCTGGCCATTGCCAGGCACCAGGCGAACCCGGGCAATGGCAGTCTTACGGCGGCCCGTGCCCCAATAGGAGACGGTGTTTTCAGTGTTTGACATCATCAACTGGCGGTGGAGAGGGGGAGCGTGGTTGGACGCTGCGCCCCATGGGGATGAGCAGGACCGCGGTACACCTTGAGCTTGCGGAACAACTGGCGGCCCAGGGCATTGCGGGGCAGCATCCCCCGCACGGCAGTTTCAATGATCCGCTCCGGCAAACGGGCTTGCAGGTGGCTGAAGGTTTCCACCTTCATGCCCCCGGGGCGACCGGAGTGGCGGCGGTAAAGCTTTTGATGGGCTTTCCTGCCCCCCACGGTCACCTTCTCCGCATTGACCACCACGATAAAGTCACCCACGTCCATGTGGGGCGTGAAGGTGGGCTTGTGCTTGCCCCGCAGGATCTTGGCGATTTCACTGGCCAGACGTCCCAGGGTCTGACCGGCAGCATCCACCACGTACCAGTCCCGCTGCAAGGCGTCCACTGAGGGAACGACCGTCTTGTTCATCGCACCTAAGGAAGACCACAAACGATTTATCCTACCCCAAGACGGCCCATGGCCAGGAAACGGGGACGGGAAACAGGGCCGGTTCATAGCCAACGCCTATGAAGCAGAGGCCCTGGGGCGGTGCCGCCTCCTGCACCTCCTCCCGTTTGCCCAGCCGCCAGCGCTGCTCGAACACAGGCACGGGAAGACGGCCGTCCCCCACAGCCACCAACTGGCCCACCAGCAATCTCATCATGCCGTAGAGGAAGCCACTGCACTGCACATCAACGGTCACCACGTCGCCCCGGCGTTGTACGTTCACAGCTTGAACCGTGGTGCGGGCGTGGCGGCGGGAACTGCCGGTCCGCTGGAACGCACGAAGATCATGGTGCCCAAGCAGGGACTGCAAGGCGGTAGCCATCCGCTGCTCATTCAACGTGGCGTTGTAACGGTGCCAACTGGTGGTCCGCAGGAACAGGTTGGGGACCGGGTTGTTGTACAAGACGTAGCGGTAACGGCGCCAGCAGGCACTGAAGCAGGCGTGCCACTGGCTGGAGACGGCGCGGGCTGCCAGAACACGGATATCCGGCGGTAGACAGCCGTTCAGCGCTTTAGGCCAGCGGTGATCGGGAATGGGGCTGGTCACGTCCACATGCACCACCTGGCCGGCGGCGTGAACGCCCGCATCCGTACGCCCGGCGGCAATTGCCGCCCCCTGGAAATCGGGCTGCAGCTTGCCCACCGCTGCCTCCAGCGTGGCCTGGATGGTGGGGCCGTGGCGCTGACGCTGCCAGCCGTGGTAGGCGGTGCCCGCATACTGAAGCAGCAGGGCCAGACGGCGCGTCCGAATGGCTTCAGACCAACTCGATGATGGCCATCTCGGCGTTGTCGCCACGCCGCCGCACGGTGCGGGTGATGCGGGTGTAGCCGCCGTTGCGTTCGGCGTACCGCTCAGCCACCTTCTCAAAGAGCTTGTGGACAAGATCTTTGTCGTACATGTAGCCCAGGGCTTGCCGCCGTGCGGCCAGGCGACCATCCTTGGCCAAGGTAATCATGCGATCAGCTTCCTGGCGCAGTGCCTTGGCCCGCGCCTTGGTTGTGGTGATGCGTCCACTGCGGAGCAACTCCGTGGTCAAGCCCCGCAGCAGAGCCTTGCGCTGATCGGCAGGTCGGCCAAGTTGGGGAACGCGGCATTGGTGTCGCATGGCTGCTGGTCCAGTGGGTTAAGAAGGGCAAGGACGCCGTGCCATCAAGCCTTGGCGCGGCTTTTGGGGAGGGAGACGCCAATGCGCTCCAGGGCTTCAATCACCTCGTCGGCGGACTTGGCCCCAAAGTTCTTGATCTCCAACAGGTCTTCGTAGCTGAAGGTGGTCAGGTCCGATACGGTGTTGACCTGAGCGCGCTTCAGACAGTTGTAAGCCCGCACGGAAAGGTTGATCTCTTCAAGGGGAACCTGGCTTTCTGCAGAGGTTTCAGGCTCCGCCACCTCCTGCTCAGGAAGGCCCAGGCTGGCCAGAGGTTGGAACAGGAGGATCAGTTGATTGGCAGCCTGGGCAATGGCGTCGTCAGGACTGATGGCGCCGTTGGTGGTGATCTCCAGGCGCAGCTTCTCGCTGGCGGAGCCCCCTTCCCCCACGGCACTCTCGTCGACCGAGTAGATCACCCGACGCACAGGCATGAAGACCGCGTCGATTTGCAGGGTGTCAATGGAGTCCACGCCTTCGTTGAGACGATCCGCTGGACGGTAGCCCACACCACGCTCCACATGGAGCTCCATCTCCAGACTGTGACCTTCAGCCACCGTGGCAATGTGCTGGTCGGGATTCACCACGGTCACCTGGGGAGAGAAGTGAATCTGACCAGCGGTCACCTTCGCCGGACCTGTCACCAGCACCCGGCCGATTTCCACGACTTCAGGGCTACGACTGCTGACCACAAGTTCCTTGGCGTTGAGAAGGATGTCGAGCACGTCCTCGCGAACACCAGGGATGATGGCATATTCGTGGTTGGCGCCTGCAATACGTACGGTTGTGACGGCGCTGCCTTCCAGACTCCCGAGAAGGGTCCTTCGTAGAGCATTGCCAAGGGTGATGCCCTGACCCCGCTCAAGGGGGCCGATCACAAATTCCTGGGTTTGGGACTTGTCGTCTCCAATGGTGATGTCAGGGGCCGGTTCAATCTGGAATTGGAGCACGGTCCGTGTCCGGATGGGGGAGAGGAACAAAATTCAGACGCGGCGCCGCTTGGAACGGCGGCAACCGTTGTGGGGCAGAGGGGTCACGTCTTTGATCAACGTGATTTCCAGCCCCACTGTGCTTAAGGCGCGGATAGCAGTCTCACGGCCTGATCCAGGGCCGCGCACTTGCACTTCAATTTGGCGCATGCCTTGATCAACAGCGCGGCGGGCCGCTGCTTCCGCAGCGGTCTGAGCAGCAAAAGGCGTGCCTTTGCGGGCCCCCTTGAAACCACTGGCGCCAGCGGAGGACCAGGCAATGACTGCACCAGACGTATCGGTAATGGATACGATGGTGTTGTTAAAGGTGCTCTGGATGTGGGCAACGCCGTTGGGGACGTTCCGCTTCACCTTTTTACTACCGCTTTTCTTGGCAGGCTTGGCCATGGCTTAGGAGACTGCTGAGGATGAAAGGACGTTGGATCTAGGCATTTACTTCTTCTTGCCAGCAACGGTCTTGCGCGCCCCACGCCGTGTCCGGGCATTGGTGCGGGTGCGCTGACCTCGGACGGGCAGGTTCATGCGATGGCGGCGACCTCGAAGACAACCAATGTCTTGAAGTCGCTTGAGGGCAATGCCCTCCTGCCGCCGCAGGTCTCCCTCAACGGTGTAGTCCTCCACTGCGGTGCGCAGCTTCTGAACATCGTCGTCCGTCAGATCCTTTGCCCGTGTATCAGGGTTGATCCCGGTGGTGGCCAGGATTTGCTGGGACCGAACAAGGCCGATGCCGTAGATGTAGGTCAGGGCGACTTCCACCCGCTTATCCCGGGGAATGTCGACACCAGAAATCCTTGCCAAGACGAAGTTCTCCTCTAAAAAGAGCGTGGTTGATGGGACAGAGACAACAAGGCCCTGGTGGGCACGATGCGGAGCATGGAGTCCATCAGCCTTGTCTTTGCTTGTGTTTGGGGTTGACGCAAATCACCATGACCCGCCCATGGCGGCGGATGACCCGACACCTCTCGCACATCTTCTTGACAGAAGCGCGAACCTTCATGGGTTGCCCTCAAACGTGACCAAAGCCAAACAAAAATTCTAGCATATTGTACCCTCACCCCGTTGGCACTCATCCAGGCTGTTGGCGATGCGGGTGGCCACCTCCTGGACACTGCCCAGCCCGTCGACACACTTGAGCAGTCCCCGCGCCTGGTAATGGGCGTTGATGGGCTCCGTTTGCTGGACATAGATCTGTAGTCGCTTGCGCACCACCGCTTCACTGTCGTCGGAGCGCCCACGACCGAGAAGCCGCGCCACCAGTTCCTCCTGTGGAACTTGCAGTTGCAGGGCAACCTGTAGCGGTTGTCCCAGATCAGCCAGGAGGTCGTCCAGTGTGGCGGCCTGGGTCGAGTTGCGGGGAAATCCGTCCAGCAACCAGCCTTTCCGATGCAGGGCGAGGCGGTTGCGCACGATGGCCAACACCAAGTGGTCGCTCACCAGGTCTCCCCTGTCGAGCACAGCCTTCACCTGTTGTCCCAAGGTGGTCTCAGCGGCCACTTCGGCCCGCAACAGATCCCCGGTGGAGAGATGCAGCAGACCCCTGGCTACCGCCAGCAGCTTGCATTGGGTGCCCTTCCCGGCGCCGGGAGGGCCAAGAACAAGGACTCTTTCTCTCATTGTCTGACCATGCCTTCGTAACGCTGGGAAATCACGCTGGTTTGCAGTTGCTTGGCTGTTTCAATGGCCACACCCACCAGAATCAGCAGGGAGGTGGCGCCCAAGCCCTGCAACACACCGGTACCCGTAAAGGAGTAGACCACGTTGGGGATGATGGCAATCAGGCCCAGAAAGGAGCCGCCAATCAGGGTGAGTCGATTGATCACGCCAGAGAGGTAGCTTGCGGTTGAAGAACCTGGTCGGACGCCGGGAATGGCCACACCCTGCCGCTTCAGGTTCAAGGCCATGTCCGTGGGGTTCACCACCAGGGAGGCGTAGAAAAACGAAAACCCGAAAATCAGGAAGAAGTAAGTAAGCCCATAGACCCAGCCCGTCGACAGAGGAAGGCCCGGAACCGTGTAGGTGGGGCTCAACCATGTGGCCAGGTTCACCAGTACCGCATTGCCCGTGAAATTGGCCAGAGTGGCTGGCAGGAACAACATGGCCGAGGCGAAGATGATGGGCATCACACCGCCGGAGATGAGCTTGAGTGGCAAGTAGCTTTGCCGCTCCGGCAAGACTGCCACAACGCCAACCTGGCGACGGGCCGAGACAATGGGGATGCGCCGGCTGCCCTCTTGTACGGCCACGATGGCCACCACCATGGAGAGCGCCACCGCCACCGTCACCACGATGGGGAAGGTCTTGCCGGTTTGGGCCTCGCGAATGATGTTCTGCAGAGTGGTGGGCAAGGAGGCGGTGATATTCACGAAAATCACCAGAGACGCCCCGTTGCCAATGCCCTTCTCCGTAATGATCTCGCTGATCCACATGACCACCATGGCTCCCGTGGTCAAAGCCAGACTGGTGGAGACAATAAAAACGGCCCCTTCCAGGTCCCCGTTGGCAAAGCCCCTGAGGTAAAGGGAAAAGACCAGCGCCTGGAGAGCGCCCCATCCCAGGGCCACATAGCGGGTGATCTGAGCCAGTTTACGTCGGCCTGCTTCCCCTTCGTCCTTTTGCAGGGTTTCCAGGGAGGGGAGAGCCGCCGTCAACAACTGCATGATGATGGAGGCATTGATGAAGGGCAAAATCCCCAGGGAAAACACCCCACCGGGCGCGCCGCCAGTAAAGATGCTGAGCAGTCCGATCAACTGGCCACCCCCCAACTGATTCTGCAGTTGGGACACGTCAAGGCCAGGGATCCAGATGTAGGCCCCCACCCGGATCAGCAGCAGCAGACCAAGGGTGATCAGGACGCGCCTCCTCAAATCCGGAGCCGTCACAATCTGGGTTAATGTTTCGCCGGTAGTTGGGGCTCTGCCCTGGCTAAGGGTCATCCGCTGGGAGGAGTAGTGGAACTGACGAGATAAGTCTTGCGTTAGAGGAGCAGGGGAGCTGCCCTAAGGCTGATCCCCAGAGATCTTGCCGGGACGCACCCACTTGCTGCGACCGGGCAGAACGTCACAGGTGCCGCCAGCCGCCAGGATTTTTTCACGGGCAGTCTTGCTGAATCCATGGGCCTTGCAATGGAGCTTGACCTTGAGATCCCCGTCCCCAAGAACTTTTAGCGGAGCAGAGTTCTTGCCCACGATCCCTGCCGTTCTCAGGGAGGCGAGGGTGACCTCACTCTCGTCCGGCAAGGCGGACAAATCCCCCACGTTCACCACCGTGAACAGCTTGGGATTCACCACGGTGAAGTGCTTCAGCTTGGGGATCCGCCGGTAGAGGGGCATTTGTCCCCCTTCAAAACCGGGGCGGGTGGGACGCCCTGAGCGGGATTTCTGGCCACGCATGCCAAAGCCGCAACTGGCCCCTTGGCCAGCGGCAATGCCGCGCCCCTTGCGGTTGCGGGGTCGGCGGGATCCAGGTTGGGGCTGAAGGGTGTGGAGATGGGCGGTCATGGCCAGTAGTGGGGGGTCAGGAATACATTTGCTGGAGAGGGATGCCACGCTCCTTGGCGGCGGCCTTATGGGTACGCAGAGCACTAAGGGCCATCATGGCGGCACGGGCATTGTTGAGGGGGGTTTTGGAGCCGAGGCGCTTGGCCAACACGTTCTTGACACCCGCCAACTCCAGAACAGTGCGGATGGATCCGCCGGCAATCACGCCGGTACCGGGGGCGGCAGGACGCATCAGCACACTGGCGGCGCCATCACGGCCCAGGGCGACGGTGGGAATGGAGTTGCTGGAGGTGAGGGGCACCTTCACCAGATGCTTCTTGCCGTCAGCCACGCCTTTGCGGACAGCGCCAATGACGTCGCTGGCCTTGCCTACACCCACACCCACCTGACCCTTCTCGTTGCCCACCACCAGGATGGCGCGGAAGCTCATTTTCTTGCCGCCTTTCACGGTCTTGGACACGCGGCGAATCTGTACCACCCGTTCCTGCCACTCGGAATCCCGCTCCTCACGGCGGGTGCGGCGTTCCCGGCGTTCCCGACGCTCACGGCGCTGGCCCTGCTGCTGATCCTGCTGCCCTTCGGCAGCGGGGGGAACGTCCGCAGCGGCGGGGACTTGGGTTTTGTTGTTGGAGTCGGTCATGGTCAGCACTAAAAGATAAGGCCCGCATCCCGGGCAGCAGCGGCCAGGGCCTTGACCCGACCGTGATAGAGGTTGCCGCCCCGGTCAAAGACAACGGAGCGGATGCCTCTGGCCAGGGCCCGCTCGGCCACCAACTTACCCACCGCCTGGGAGGCCTGGCAGTTGGCGCCCAATCCCGTCAGGTCTTGGCGCAGGTCCTTGTCGAGGCTGGATGCCGCAGCCAAGGTATTCCGTGCCCCGTCGTCAATCACCTGAGCATAGATGTGGTTATTGGAGCGGAAGACCGCAAGGCGGGGCCGCTGCGCGGTGCCCTCAATGCGGCGGCGAACACGCCGGTGGCGGCGCTGGGTCTGGGCTGTGCGGGAGGCAAGCATGGTCACGAATGGAGAAAAGGCCGTTGGGCGCCGAGGTTTACTTCTTGCCAGCCTTGCCGGCCTTGCGCAGGATGGTCTCAGCCACGTATTTGATGCCTTTGCCTTTGTAGGGCTCCGGTGGAGACACTGCGCGAACCTTGGCCGCCTCGTTGCCCACCACCTCTTTCTCGGCACCACTGACCGTGATCCTGGTGTTGTTCTCCACCTTATAGGTGATGCCCTGGGGAGGCACCAACTCCACGGGATGGCTGTAGCCGGCACTCAGCACAAGAGTTTTGCCCTTGACCTGAGCCCGGTAGCCCACACCCACCATCTCCAGGGTTTTGCTGTAGCCCTTGGTCACTCCCTCTACCATGTTGGCCACAAGGGTGCGGGACAGGCCATGGCGCATTCGGTTGGTGCGGCTGGCATTGGTGGGGGTGACCACCAAGGTTTGTTCATGACGGGCAATGGCGACGCCCTCGGGCAGGATGCGCCGCAACTCCCCATTGGGGCCTTTCACCTGAACCGTGCGCCCCTCAAGCTGAACCTGGACATTGGCAGGAATGGGAACTGGTTGCTTGCCGATCCGTGACATGGTTTCGTCTTCAGGAGGTGTGGTCTGGGGGTCAGTAAACGTAACAGAGCACCTCGCCGCCAATGCCCTGCTTACGGGCAGTGCGGTCGCTCATGACGCCTCTGGATGTGGAAATAATCGCTACACCAATGCCACCTAGCACCTTGGGCAAGTGGCGATGATTGGAATAGATGCGCAAGCCGGGCCGACTGACCCGCTGCAGGACACGAATCAACGGTTGCTTATGCTTTCCGGTGTACCTTAATTCAAGCACCAACTGCTTGCGGAAGCCTTCGCCCTCTTCGTTAAAAGCATGGATGAAGCCTTCTTCCCGCAGCACCTTGGCGATGCTGCAGCACATGCGTGAAGCAGGGATGCTGGTGGTGGCGTGACGTTTCTCACTCGCATTACGAATGCGGGTCAGCATGTCAGAAATGGAGTCGTGGCTGGCCATGGTGAATTTTTGCTGGGGGCTCAGGTCTTGCTAAACGGCATGCCCATTGCCTGGAGCAATGCACGGCCCTCGTCATCGCTTCGGGCAGTGGTGACAATGGTGACGTCCATGCCGCGGACGGCATCAATCTCGTCAAAACTGATTTCTGGAAAAATCAGTTGCTCCTTCACCCCCAAGGTGTAGTTGCCGCGGCCGTCAAAGCTCTTGGGATTGACGCCGCGAAAATCACGGATGCGGGGCAAGGCCAGATTGATGAGGCGATCCAGGAAGGCGTACATGCGGTCACCCCGCAGCGTCACCATGACGCCAATGGGCATTCCCGCACGGATCTTGAAGCTGGAAATGGCCTTCTTGGCTCGGGTAATGACCGGTTTTTGCCCGGTAATTTTGGCAATCTCGGCAGTGGATCCTTCCAGAGCTTTGGAGTTCTGCGCCGCCTCGCCCAAGCCACGGTTTACGGTGACCTTGACGAGCTTGGGCGCCTGGTGGATGTTGTCCAGCCGTAGTTCTTTTTGTAGCCTGGGCTGAATGGTTGTTTTGTAGCGCTGTTTGAGGGGAACGAAGGTGGTCATCTGGGGCAGGTGCGGAACGGGGAAAGAAACATGGGGGGAAGAAGACCGTCAATCCAGGATCTCTCCGGTTTTTTTGAGCCGCCGCTTTTTGCTGCCATCCTTCTGAAGGACCATCTCGATGCGGCTTGCCACCTTCTGATCCACGGAATAGAGCATGACGTTGGAGGCGTGGATCGGGGCCTCTTCGTTGGCAATGCGACCCTGCTCCCCCTCCTGCTTGGGCTTGACGTGGCGTGTCCGCATGTTGATGCCCTCCACCACCACCCGATTGTCCGCCAACAGGGTGCGCAGCACCTTGCCTGTCTTGCCCCGATCTTTCCCTGCGATCACCTGAACGGTGTCACCGGTTTTGATGCGCAGCTTGCGTGTCTGTGTCGGCTTTGCCATCAGATCACCTCCGGGGCAAGGGAAACAATTTTGGTGAAGCTGCGCTCCCGCAGCTCCCGGGCCACGGGTCCAAAGACACGGGTACCCCGGGGATTTTTGTCGTCGTTAATGATCACGGCGGCGTTGTCATCAAACCGGATGGCGTTGCCGGTATCCCGCCGCAGGGTGGCCCGGGTGCGCACCACCACCGCCTTGACCACGTCGGACTTTTTCACCCCCATGTTGGGGGTGGCATCCTTCACCGCGGCAACAATCACGTCCCCCACATGGGCATAGCGCCCTCTGTTGCCCAGAACCCGAATGCACTGGATTCTGCGGGCACCGCTGTTGTCGGCCACGTTGAGATAGGTTTCCTGCTGAATCATGGCTGGTCTCCCCTCAGCGCTTTGTGGAACTGACGATCTCTGCCACCGTCCAGGTTTTGTGGCGGCTGACGGGACGGGTTTCCGAGATCAGGACCCGGTCGCCCACATGGCAGCGATTTGTTTCGTCATGCACCTTGTAGCGCTTGGTGCGGGTCACCGTCTTTTTATAGACGGGATGGGGGAAGCGGTTTTCGACTGCGACCACGACGGTTTTGTCCATCTTGTCGCTGACGACGACGCCAAGTCGTTCTTTGGTGGCCATGGGTTAATCAGGTGGATGGAGAGGTGGAAGGATTGACTTGGCGGCGCTGCCGCTGGATGGTGAGCAGTCGGGCCAGCTTGACTCGGGTCTGCCGGAACAGGTGGGATTTGTCCAGTTGACGGGTGGCCCGTTTGAAGCGCAACTCCAACAGGGTTTTGCGGGCCGCCGCAACCTGCTCCTTGAGGGCGCTGTCGTCCAACTGAAGAAGGTCGGTGTATGCAGGGTTGGTCATGGAATCCATGGGGAAGTCGCCCTAGGCCTCTTCAGGGGGCGTGAAGTTGGCATTGGCAACGGCAGGCATGGGGGTATGGCCCATGCCCTCACGCACCAGGAACTTTGTCTTGACCGGCAGCTTGTATTGGGCCAGCCGCATGGCGGTGCGGGCCAACTCTTCGTTGATCTCCTCACCGCCCATCTCGAAGAGGATCCGTCCGGGCTTCACCACGGCAACCCAGAATTCCGGGTTGCCCTTGCCTGATCCCATGCGGGTCTCCGCGGCGCGCATGGTGATGGATTTGTCAGGGAAGATGCGGATCCACACCTTGCCTCCCCGCCGAATGGCGCGGGTCATGGCGCGGCGACTGGCCTCAATCTGCCGCGAAGTGACCCAGCCGCATTCCTGGGCCTGAATGGCGAAGTCGCCAAAGGCGATGGTGTTGCCTCTGGTGGCAATACCTCGCATGCGACCCCGCTGCATCTTGCGGAACTTGACCCGTTTTGGACTCAGCATGGTTCAGATCCCCCGTCACTCCTCGTTGGAGCGGTCTTCAAAATTCTGGCGGGCCCGACCAGCCCCCCGGCGCCGTGGCGTCGCCCCCATGGGGGCTGCGGGCTGCTTCTCGTCCGGAAGCACCTCCCCCTTGAACACCCACACCTTGATGCCCAACACACCATAGGTGGTGCGGGCGGTCTTGCTGGCATAGTCAATGTCCGCCCGCAGGGTGTGGAGGGGCACACGCCCTTCGCGGGTCCACTCGCTGCGGGCAATTTCAGCCCCGTTGAGGCGGCCGCTGATCTGCAGCTTGAGGCCGATGACACCAGCCCGTTGGGCCCGCTGGACGGCCATGCGGATGGTGCGACGGAAGGCCACCCGCTTCTCCAACTGCTGGGTGATGTACTCCGCCATCAGGGAGGCATCAGCATCAGCACGCTCCACCTCCACCACGTTGATGCGCACCTGGCGGCTACGGTCCCGAATGGCGGCTTGGATGCCACTGCGCAACTCTTCAATACCGCTGCCTTGGCGGCCCACCAGCACCCCGGGCCGCGCTGTTCTCAACTCCACCTCCAACTGATCCGCCTTGCGCTGAATGCGCACGTCACTGATCCCGGCAGAGGCGTATTTCCTGGTGATGTGGCGGCGAATGGTGTCGTCCTCCTGCAGGAGGAGCGGGTAGGTCTTCTTGTCTGCAAACCAACTGGAGAGGTGGGGCCGGATGACCCCCAGTCGCAGACCTGTCGGGTGAATTTTGTTGCCCATGGCTCGGATGGCAATCAGGTGTCTTGTGGAGCCACAGCAATGCTGATGTGGCAGGTTTGTTTTTTGATCTGATAGGCCCGGCCTTGGGCGCGGGGGCGATACCGCCGCATGGAGGGCCCCATATCAGCCGTGGCTTGGGTGATCACCAAGGTGGCGGGATCCAGACCCAGGTTGTGCTCGGCATTGGCCACGGCAGAGCGGAGCACCTGGGTGACCATTGCCGTGGACCGGTAGGGCATGAACTCAAGCATGATCAGGGCGTCCCGGTAGCTGCGACCACGGATCTGGGTGAGCACACGCCGCACCTTGCTGGCGGATCCCCGCACAAACTTGGCCGTGGCCCGGGCTGGGGTCCTGGTGAGATCGGTCATGGTCTTACGTCCTTAGCGTGAACCTTTGCTGTCTTTGCCATGGCCCCGGTAGGTGCGGGTCAGGGCAAATTCACCCAGCTTGTGGCCCACCATCTGCTCGGTGATGTAGACGGGGATGTGGGTCTTGCCGTTGTGAACAGCGATGGTGTGGCCAATCATGTCCGGAAGGATGGTTGAGGCCCGTGACCAGGTCTTGATCACGGACCTGTCGTCAGAAGCGTTTTGCTTCTCCACCTTCTTCATCAGGCTTGCAGCCACGAAGGGGCCTTTTTTGAGGGAGCGTCCCATGGGAGGTCAGGCAGAGGGGAAAGGCATCAGGCGTCGCGACCACCGCGGCTGCGCTTGGACACACGACGGCGACGGCGCAACACGTATTGGTTGCTGGGCTTGTTGCGCTTGCGGGTTTTGAGACCCAGGGCCGGTTTGCCCCACGGTGTCACGGGGCCGGAGCGGCCAATGGGCGCCCGGCCTTCGCCACCCCCATGGGGGTGATCGCAAGGGTTCATGACACTGCCGCGCACCTGGGGGCGGCGTCCCAGCCAACGGCGCCGACCAGCCTTGCCCAAGCTGGTGTTGCGCACTTCCCCATAGGCCACTTCGCCAACAGTGGCGTAGCACTCCTTGCGGACAAGCCGCACCTCGGTGGAGGGCAACTTGACGGCCACGTAGTCCCCGTCCTTGGCCACCACCTGGGCACTGGCGCCTGCGGTGCGCACCATCTGGCCGCCCCGCCCGGCATAGAGCTCCACGTTGTGGACCGTCGTGCCCAGGGGCAAGGCAAACAACGGCAGGGCGTTGCCAGGGGCGATGGGAGCATCCGGTCCGGCCATCACCTCACTGCCCACGGCAACACCCTGGGGTTGGAGGATGTAGCGCTTTTCACCGTCTTCGTAGAAGAGGAGCGCCAAGCGGGCATTGCGGTTGGGATCGTACTGAATTTCAGCCACCCGAGCCTTGACGCCGTGCTTGTCACGGCGGAAATCCACCAGGCGGTAGCGGCGCTTGTGGCCGCCACCCCGATGGCGGCAGGTGATCACGCCGCGGTTGTTACGCCCCTTGGCGCGGTGCTTGGCGCCCACCAGGGAGCGCTCAGGTTCCCGGCGGGTGATCTCGCTGTAGTCCCCGGCCACCCGAGTGCGGGTGCCAGGGCTATAGGGCTTGAGTTTACGAACAGCCATGGAACAGCGCCTCAGGAGGATTCGGGGAAGAGCTGGATGCTGTCGCCTTCGGCAAGGCGCACCACAGCTTTCTTGATTTGGGCCCGCTCGCCGGCAAAGCGGCCCACCCGCCGTTTGCGGCGCGGTGGATTCATGGTGCTGACGCCAATGACTTTCACGTCAAACATCTGCTCAACGGCAGCTTTGATGTCCGGCTTGGCCGCCCGTGGGTCCACCGCAAAGGTGTACTGGTTCTGATCCATGCCCCGGGTGGCCTTTTCGGTGATCAAAGGCGCCCGCACCACGTCCGCAAGGCGTCCGGCAAAGGATTTAGCCATCGCTGTAGATCTCCTGGATAGTGGTGACGGCGTCTTCACTGAGCACCAGCTTGTCCGCGTGGAGCAGATCGAAGACGTTCAACTGATCTGCCCGGATCAGTTGAACCCGGGGCAGGTTACGGGCCGACTTGACGACAGCCTCACTTGGTGTCTTGAGCACAAGAAGGACCCGTGCGTCAGGGGCAACGCCCCAACGTTCCAGGGCCGCCAACAGGTCCCTGGTCCTGGGTGTGCTGATGGAAGCATTGAACTCCTGCACCACCACCCAATCCTCTGCCCGACTCATCAGAGCCGTACGCAGGGCCAAGCGCCGCTCCTTGCGGTTCATGGCCTTGGCGTAGGAGCGAGGCTTGGGACCAAAGATGATGCCGCCACCGGGGCGCAGCGGGGTGCGGATGGAACCCTGGCGCGCCCGCCCCGTGCCCTTTTGCTTGAAGGGCTTGCGGCCACCGCCGCGCACTTCGGAGCGGGTCTTGGTGCTGGCGGTGCCTTGGCGCTGGTTGGCCTGCTGCCGCACCAGGGCGGCATGGAGCAGGTGAACCGCCGTGCCCTCACGGGCAGCCTTCAGGTCAAGATGGGCCTCACCCACCTGCTCACCCTCCCAGTTTTGAACAACGCAATCAACCATGACTCTCCAGTGTGAACATCAGGCAGATCATTGGCGGCCGCCCACCTTGTGACTGGGACGGATGCTCAGGAGGGATCCGGGCTTGCCCGGAACCGAACCTTTCACCACCAACAGATGTTGGTCAGGGTCCACCTTGATCACCACCAGCTTGCGCATGGTGGTGGCTTTGCCCCCGTAGCGACCGGCCATGCGCTTGCCCGGATAAATCCGGCCCGGCGTGGTGCCGGCGCCGGTGGAACCTGGCTGGCGGTGGTTCTTGGAGCCATGGCTCATGGGACCACGACGAAACCCGTGGCGCTTCTGATAGCCCGTAAACCCACGCCCCACCGTGTCCCCACTCACGTCAACCACTTGGCCCGGCTCAAACTGGGCCACCGTGAGGACGGCGCCCGTCTCCACGGCCTCATCGGCAGGAACACGGTATTCGCGAAGATGGCGGAGCAGGGTGTCACCGCTTTTGGCCAGATGGCCTTTGGCAGGCAGGCTGACCAGTTTCTCGCGAATCTCGCCATAGCCGATCTGGACGGCGCTGTAGCCGTCCCGGGCCGTGCTTTTACGCTGGGTGACCCGGCAAGGACCGGCCTGAATGAGCGTCACCGGCACGGCTTTGCCGTCCGGACTAAAGAACTGGGACATGCCCAGCTTGGTGCCGAGGATGCCAATGGACATGGGCGAAGGGCTGTACGTCAGCAGGGCCGTGCCGGGCCATGGGAAGCCCGGGGCAATACTGAACCGTGATCGAAAGTGACCGTTGCCGGTGTGGGCAGCAGGGCTAGTCCGAGGGCAGATTGACGGCCTTGACGGCGGTCAACCCGACGATGCAGCAACAACAGAGGGCTGGGACTTGAGCACTGCAGCAGAGACCTGCCGCAAGGCGTCAGTTTCCCGTGATCAACCCCGACCCAGGCCGGATGGATCAACCCGAAGGCCCATCCCCACGGATGAGCCTGTGCAGCGAGGCTGGCGGCCTGGCTAGCGCTCAGGCACAGTTCTCAGATGCACAAGCAAGAACCGTAACACATGGGGCGCGGTGGTGCAAGCTGAGGTGAACCCGAACACAGGGCAGAACATCGATCCGTGAAACCGGTCCTGGTCACCCTGGTGACTCAAAAAGTCGCAAAAGTCACAGTCCTCAACCGTTTAAGCTGAGCGCTCACGTTTCCCTTTCTCAGGCAGTCCGATTGTGGTCACAGACAGAGAGCGGCAGTTGAGTCGGGACTTTTGGACCCGTCGGGGGCAAGCGCCTCCGGGTCGCCGTGTCCGTCTTCAGCCCAGGGAACGAATTTTTGTTGCTCTGGGCATCGGGACTGCTGTCCTGGTGGTGGTGATGGGCATCTTGCGGTAACGCGCCTTGGCCAGCATGAACGTCAAGCTCCAGGGCCACACCCCCGATCCCGAAGCCTTCATGGCCTATGTGGCCAGGGTCAGCAATCCGGCCAACCAGTCCAACCCGGATCACGGCCGCCTGCTGGGCTATTGCATCCACCATGGCCACTGGAGCGTGTTCGAGCACGCCTCAATGACGTTGGAGATTGTCACCACCCTGGACATCGCCACCCAGATTCTCCGGCATCGCAGCTTCTGCTTCCAACAGCTTTCACGCCGTTATGCAGGTGAGGAGCAAGCGCCCGTGGCATGGGCCATGCCCCAGCTTCGCAGCCCCCACCCCAAGGATCGTCAGGCCTCCCTGGATACGTTGCCCCCCGAGGTGGTGCGCCATTGGCAGGGCAAAATCCAGGCCCAGCTTGATGCCGCCCACCAGCTTTACCGTCAACTGCTGGCCGCAGGCATTGCCAAGGAGTGCGCCCGTGCGGTGCTGCCACAGGCCACCACCACCACCCTCTACATGACCGGCAACTGCCGAAGCTGGATTCACTACATTGTTCTGCGGAGTCAGCCCGGCACCCAGGCGGAGCACCGGGCTGTTGCCCTGGAAGCCCAGGGGATTTTCCGGACAGTATTTCCCACCTGTGGAGCTGTGTTGGATGCTTTGGACTGGGAGACCTGAAAGCCCCGTCGGCCAGAGTCCTTGGTGTTCTCCGTCAATTGGGGCTACCGGATCCACGGGATTCGGCAATGGGTAAATCCGCCTTCATCCGCAAGATGCGCAGGGCCGCCATGGCGGCGCCATAGCCGTTGTCGATGTTCACCACACAGAGACCAGGGGCACAACTGGCCAGCATCCCCATACAGGCCACTTGGCCGCCAGTACTCACGCCATAGCCCACGGACACAGGAACGGCAATGACGGGTTGGGGCAGGAGACCAGCCACCACCGTGGGCAAAGAGCCCTCCATCCCGGCACAGACAATCAGGACCGGAAACCTGGTCAGGTGGTCCAACCGGGCCATGAGGCGATGAAGCCCCGCCACGCCCACATCAGCGATCAACTCCGCCTCCACCCCGTGACAGGCCAGGGCGACGGAGGCCTCTGCGGCCACGGGCAGATCACTGCTGCCCCCCGTCAGAAGGGCCAAGCGCTGCCATGGGGCGCCTGTCATGGTCTCCCCCATGGTGATGCAGCGGGCTTGGGGGTGGTAACACAGACCGGGGAGTTGCTGGCGCACGACCCTGGCTTTGGCTTCGTCCACCCGGGTCACCAACAGGGTTTCCCCGGCGGCACGCAAGCGTTGGGCAGCCGCGACAATTTGATCAACCGTCTTGTCTGCCCCCCAGACGGCCTCCACCATGCCCAGGCGGCGGCGGCGGTCCAGGTCCAGATTCAGGCCCCTGTCCTCACGGGCCATGGCGGCGGTCCGGGTCATGGACCAGCAGCGCCACGGCAGAGCAGGAAATCCCCTCCTCGCGACCCTCCGGGCCAAGCTTTTCATTGGTGGTGGCTTTCACGCCCACACGGTCCGGACTGATGCCCAACCGGGTGGCCATGTTGACGGCCATGGCCGCAACATGGGGCCGCAAGCGGGGCCGCTCAGCCACCAGCACGGTGTCCACGTTCACCACCCGCCAGCCCCTCTCCCGCACCATCGCCGCCACCTGCTGGAGCAACACCAGGCTGTTGGCGCCCCGCCAGCGGGGGTCGTCAGGGGGGAAATAGTGGCCGATGTCCCCAAGGGCCAGGGCGCCCAACAGGGCATCCATCACGGTATGGACCAGCACGTCCGCGTCACTATGGCCATCCAGGCCCAGGGAATGGTCGATGGTCACGCCCCCCAGGATCAGGGGGCGCCCTTCCACCAGACGATGAATGTCGTAACCATGGCCGATGCGAAGGTTCATGGGCTGTCATCGGACGTGGTTATGGTCCCAGATGGGCAGGGCAGCAACTCCGGCCGACGCTGGCGAGTGCGCTGCTCTCGCTGGGTTTGACGCCAACGGGAAACGGCCCCATGGTCGCCGCTACACAACACCGCGGGCACCTCCATCCCCCGAAATACCCGGGGCCGGGTGTAGTGGGGGTACTCCAGCAAGCCCTGGCAAAAACTTTCCTGCTGCAAGGATTCAGCCTGTCCCACGGTGCCGTGTCGTAGGCGCAGCACCCCGTTGATCACGGCCATGGCCGGGATTTCCCCACCGGTGAGCACCACGTCCCCCACGCATAACTCCTCGTCCGCCAGGCAGCGAATCCGTTCATCAATGCCCTCGTAGTGGCCACAGATCATCACCAGTTGGTCGTGGTCGGTGGCGAGCCGCTGTGCATCGGCTTGGCAAAAGGGACGCCCTTGGGGGCACATGAGCAGAACCCGGCAGCGACGGCCCACGGGAATGGCCTCCACCGCAGCAAAGACAGGTTCAGGCTTGAGCACCATGCCCGCTCCACCGCCGTAAGGGCTATCATCCACCTTGTGGTGTGGGCCCGGCGCAAAGTCCCGAGGATTGTGGGTGTAAAGCTCCGCCAAACCCGCCTTGAAGGCCCGACCGATGACGCCCAGGCCGTGGAGTGCCTGGAAGGTTCGGGGGAACAGGCTGACCACGTCCAGCCGCAAGGGTGGCTGGTGCCGCTCATCCATCATCTCTGCAGACGGCGGATTTCAGAGTAGAAGGCGCAGGCCTGCACCGCCGATGGGTCGTTTCTGCAGGAGACCGTGCGGCTGCGGAGGCGCAGATTCGCCTTGCTGAACCAGATGCGCTCGGAAAACTGCTGATCACCGCTGTGCCAAGTGAGCTGCAGCACGTGGTCCGCATCAAACCGCCAGCGCCCACGGCGGCCGTCGCTGCCCTCAAAGCAGCCCTCCCGATCCTGGACTGCGCCCGCCACGCGCAGTTGAAAGTCCGGCTGCAGGGTCCCGTGGAGGCTCAACACCCCCAGTTCGGAATTGTCCACCGCCGGCTGCCAATCGAATTCCAACTGGGCGGATTCGCTCTGCTCCCAACCTTCTTCCTCATGGCTGACGGTCACCAGGGTGCGCAAACTCAGCCAGCGGCCCGCACAACGCTCCAGAAACTCCTGCGCCGTAGCGGGCGGTTGGAAGAGTGGGTGGGTCACAACACTGTTTGGCGGCATTGATCCCCCATCCTCACCCATTGCCATAGCCCAGCTCCGCCAGGCGTCCCGGGTGACGGCGCCAGTGGGGAGACACCTTGACAAACAACTCCAGATGCACGGGACCGGCAATCAAGGTCTGCATCTGCAACCGTGCAGCGGTGCCGATGGCTTTCAGCATGCCCCCCCCCTTGCCGATGAGAATCCCCTTCTGGCTACTGCGCTCCACAAGCACCACGGCGGTGACGCGGGTGCAGTGGCGCTCTTCCCGGATGTCGTCAATGCGCACAGCCACACTGTGGGGCACCTCTTCCCGGGTCAGGTGCAACACCTGTTCCCGAATCTGCTCCGCGAGCAGCAGACGTTCCGGCTGATCACTGACGGCATGGGGCGGGTAAAGGTGAGGTCCCTCCGGTAGACGTTGGCTCAGGCCCTCCACCAACTGTTCACAGCCAACGCCACTCAAGGCGCTGAAACCAAAGAACGGACAACCACCCACCAGGCTGCGGTAGCTGCGCTGCAACTCTGCGGCCCGCTTGGGGGTGACCAGGTCCTGCTTGTTGAGACCCACCGCCAACGGCGCAGCACAGTGGCGCAGCAGTTGGACGATGTAGGCATCTCCACGGCCTGGTGGCGTGCTGCCGTCCATGAGCAGCAACACCAGATCCACCTCACCAAGGGTTGAACGCGCCACCTTCACCAAGTGCTCCCCCAGCAGGTGGTGGGGCTTGTGAATACCGGGGGTGTCCAGCAGCACCAACTGGGCCGTGGCGCGGGTCAGAATGCCCCGCAGGCGGTTGCGGGTTGTCTGGGCCACAGGGGAGGTGATGGCCACCTTATGGCCCACCAGTTGGTTGAGCAGCGTGGACTTGCCCACGTTGGGGCGCCCGATCAGGGCCACAAAACCGGAGCGATATCCCGGAGGAGGTGGGGCGACGCCGTGGTCACCCTTGACCGTCGGGGCTGGGGCTTGGGACTGGGACAAGAGCAGCGCATGGATCTCCCAGGTCCAAGCTTGGCCGCGCCTGCCAGGAAGTGGGCTGCGGGGTACCCACCTTGTGGCATCTTGTGGCAGAGTGCCAAACCTGCGTCCATGGGCGCCGTGAGAGATGTGCATCAGGACCACCCCCTGTCCTTTACCGAGGCCATCAACCGCACAGAGCGCTGGCTGGGGCAGTGGCAAGCGGGCTCCATGACCACTGAGGCGTTGGCCCAGCAACTGGAAGGGCTGCTGCCCAGCGCCGATGGCCGACGCGGCTTTTTTGTGGTGGCCCTGGCAGGACCCAGCCCCTTGCTGGATGAGCCCCCCGCCCCCGTCGTGGAGCAGCTTCACCGTGGCGGGAAAGTGGTGGTGGATCTGGTGGTGCGCAATCTGGCCATGGGAACCGCCATGGCCCTTGCCCATCAACGACAGGGGCATGGGGAGCAGGCCCAAGGGTCCCTGCAGGTGCAACGGCGCGCCCAGGCCCTCCTCGCGCAACTGGATCCCCTGGCCGTCCGGCAACGCCTTGATCAACTGCTGGCGGCAACCGGGGGCCACGGTGCGGACGTGGCGTTTCTGAAGCGCTGGAACTACGACGCTGCCCAGCGCCAAGCCATTGCCAAAGTCGCGTCTGCCACCCGGCGCAGCCTGCCAGAATGATTAGCAGCAATTCCGGTTTCCCAGCATTTCCCTTGTCAATTCCAGAAGTCTTGTGCCTAGGTCAAAATGAAGCTATTCTAGGGCTTCCTCTATTCAAATTTTTGTGATGGACTCTCCTTGCTCCAATCCAGCTCTCCACGACTTGTCAAGAGCTCTAGCCGAGGAGAGTTATAAGTTATATGAACCAGCCGCCTTTCCGGTTGGGGAAAAGGTACATTTTCATGTGTCTCCGTTGGGCGCCGCCGCCATCGCCTTGACCGCCCTCCTCGGCGTCTGTGGCGCGGCGCGGGCAGAGGAGGAATGCGGTCCGCCTCCAAGCCCCGGAAGGTCGATCATTTGTTCATCCTCCAACTATGATGCGGTCACGGAAGGCAACATCGTGTACCACCTTGCCAACGGGGACGGGGATTTTGTCATCCGATTCGTTGAGGATCTCTCGATAAGCTATAGTAGCGACGACCCAGACGACGACTCTCTTTTCTACCATCCCACCGCCGACAGCGGGAGGCGACCTCTCTACAGCGCCGTCAGGATCGAGACGGATGCTGATTACGCGGGCGATATTTCGGTGTTTTCTTCCGCAAACGTGATTTCGGACGGGAGAGGTATTTCGGTCTTCCACCACGGGAAATCGGGTGCATTGAACACGGAAATCTCGGGTGGATCCTTCTCGATTGAGAGTGAATGGTACTACCCTCATGCAATCTATAGCTACCGCGGCGACGGTCGTCGAACAGGTGAGGAGTTCAGCGGCGACCACAATCTCGTCGTCCGCAACGTTGTCATTGACAGCAACGTTTCCATGGATGACGAGAGTGGCGGATGGAGTACCGGCATCGGTGGAGTCCAGAACGCCGAGGGCGACTTGAGCATCACTGTACAGGATTCCGCAATCAAGGTCAACTCCCGTTGGGCCACTGGCGTTGTCGCTGCCCACGCCGGTAGTGAAGGAGACGTTGACGTCAATGTCCAAGATGTCACCATAAGCCTCAGCGACGAAGGCGACACGATCGATGGGATTTACGGCTTTCACCTTGGCCGCGGCAACTCCACCATCAACGTGCGAGATACCGATATTGAAATTCGCGGAACACAATACTCGAATGGTATTGCCTATTCCTATTGGGGGGAGGATGCAGCAGGTGACCTCTCCATTGATGCCCAAGACGTGAACATCCAGGTCAGCGGCGAAAGATATCTCGATGGGATTTTTGGTCGATACAATGGGAATACAGGAGCCATTGACGTTGATGTACACCGCGCCGATATTGTGGTGACCGGTGCAGACTCAGGCGGGATAGCCTTCGTGCATGACAGCACGGGCAATATCAACATAGGCGCTCGAGAGGTGGATATCAAGGTGGAGGGCGACCGTTCCGTAGGGATTGGCGGCGGCCAACGCTACGAGGGCACGGGTGATATCGCCATTAGCGTTCACGATTCGATGATTACGGTCACGGGAGAACAAGTGGCCGGCATTCGGTCGTTCAACTTCTCGGGCGAAGGCACAATCGACGTGAACGTGGACGGTGGGACGGTTACAGCCCAGGGACCGGGTAGTTCCGGCATCCTTGTGGGCCTCACCGGCCGGATATTCGGCGACAGGATGGGGCCGATTGTAGCACCCGTCGGTGTGCAGGTCTCGCCGGCGGACAGATCCGGTAACAACGCCTTGGGCGGCAATCGCCCGCAGCGTGTGGTTGTGAACGGGCGGGTGCGGGGCGGCGGCATCTGTGATTCCTGCCCAGGCTCAGACGCACCTGTGGCGGGGGCCGGCGTCCGGATGTACGGTGGGGGCCGGGTTGAGATTGGCCCCCGCGGCAGCGTCGGTGCGGACTCCGGTGTGGCCGTGTCGGCTGAGGGAGAGGGTGCAGCTCTACATGTGGCGTTTAACGGTCGCCGTCCCAGTGAGGGGATCACGGGCGAGATCAGAAATGATGACGGCAGGACCACCATCACGGTCAACGGGGTGGTTCTCCATGACGGCATGACGGGCGCAACCGGCGCTCTGGCGCCGAACGGGGCACGGGATGTATCCCTTGAGTCCTCGCAGAACGTGAAGGGGCGTACGTTCAAGCTGACAGACTTTAAGAGCAGCGCCTACGCGCCGCGTGCAGCGGTCTACGAGACGTTGCCCGGATTCATGCTGCGGCTCCACCAGGGAGCAGAAACAACCGGGCCACGGCTGCCCCTATCCGGTTCCCCCGTATGGGTCAAGGTTTCCGGCGGACAGGGTGCCTACAAACCGGACCGCTCCCAGGTGGGTGGAACGTACGATTTCAACCACTTCGGCGCCGAAGCCGGTCTGGAGTTTGCCCTGTCCCAACAGGGGAACATCACCGGTTGGGCTGGGCTGCGTCACGTGAAAGGCTCGGCAGACGTGTCTGCGCCGACGGGAGGCGGGACAATCGAGGCCTCCGGCCTCGGCGCCTCAGCCGGTCTCTCGTGGGAAAACACCGCCGGCTATTACGCCACCGGAAGCGTCTCCCTGACCCGCTACGAGATGGATCTGCACTCGAACGGGCGGGGCACGCTCAAAGACGACGTGGATGCAACCGTTCGCTCCTTCGGGATCGAAGCGGGCCGGCGTTTCTCCCTGTCTGATCGTCTATTCATCACCCCCCAGGCATGGTGGACCCACGCGGATCTTTCCATGGACAACTTCCAGGACGACGTTGGCTCCCGCGTTTCCCTCGGAGACGCAGCGCAATCCATGGCTGGAATCGGCGTCCTCACGGAAACCACACATGTCTGGAACCAGGACCAGGAGCAACGGACGCTCCACCTGCGTGGCTGGCTGGGGGTCGAGCAGGGGTTGGGAGATGGGGAGACAGTCGTGGAAGTCTCGGGCGAGCGCCTTGGCTCGGAACCAGCGCAGACACGGGCGGTGCTGGGCCTGGGTGCAAGCTATCTCTGGAGTCGGTGGTCGCTGGATGGAGAGGTTGCCGCCTCCGCCCTGGGCTCCGCCGATAACCACTACACCGCCAGCCTTCGCCTCGGAACCCAGTTCTAGCCTGTAACCAAAATATGGATGCACGATGGTCGTAGCGTGTTGTAACGGGATGCCGGTCCCTATCCCTATGGATACTCTGTAGAGCCTCTTGCTGTAACGGACTCTCTTGTGGCTGGCCCCGTCTGGCTGGTCAGGTGATGAGTCCTGACCCTGCTAGAATTCCACAACCTTCTTGCACCATCAGAAAGCCGGTTACAGGTATGGACAGGTACAAGGCTGACGACCATGAAGTGCCAGCCCTTCCTGGCCAGTGGAGGGCTGGGGGGAGATGTTGCTCAAGGCGCCCATCATTCGGTATCGCTGTCATCGTCGCGATCCTCGTGCTCGATGTCTGTGGTGCGGTGCGGGCAGAGGAGGAATGTGGTCGGCCCCAAAGTGCTGGAGCGTCGGTCATTTGCTCACCCTCCAACTACGATGCGGCCACAGAGGGCAACATCGTATACCGCCTCGCCAACGGGGACGGAGGGGGATTTGTCATTCGATTTGTCGACGACCTCTCGATAGCCTACACCCTTGAGGACCCCAACGACGACCGTCTGTTTTTCAGCCCGCTCGACAGCGAGAGGTCTCTCTACAGCGCCGTCAGGATCGAGACGGATGCAGAGTATGGGAGCGATATTTCGGTGTTTTCTTCCGCAAACGTGATTTCGGACGGGAGAGGTATTTCAGTTGGTCATCATGGAAAGTCGGGTACATTGCACACGGAAATCTCGGGTGGATCCTTCTCGATCAAGAGTGGATGGTCGCAACCTCATGCAATTGATAGCTACACTGGTGATGGTTATGGCGCCAACGAAGAGTTCAGAGGCGACCACAATCTTTTTATTCGCAACGTTTCCATTGATAGCAGTCTTTCCATTGACGAGGATGATGACGGGGCGTGGGCCGGTGGCGGCATTGTTGGATTCCATGGCGGCGAGGGCGACTTTGACGTGGCTGTGCAGGACTCCGAAATCACGATCAATTCCTCCTCTTGGACCGCTGGCGTTTTCGGTGGGCATGGTGGCAACGGAGACGTTGACGTCAATGTCCAAGACGTCACCATAGATGTCAGCAGCAAAATCAGAATAGAGGGAATTTACGGCTTTCATCTTGGCCACGGCAACTCCACCATCAACGTGCGAGATGCAGATATTCAAGTTCGTGGAGATGAATTCTTCTCGAACGGTATAATTTATGCCTATTGGAGAAAAGACTCGACAGGTGACCTCTCCATTGATGCCCGAGACGTGAACATTCAGGTCAGCGGTAAAGGACGCCTGGATGGCATTTTTGGTACCCACAGGGGTACAGGAGCCATTGACGTTGATGTACACCGCGCCGATATTATGGTGACCGGTGCAGACTCAGGCGGGATGGCCTTCGTGCATGACGGCGACGGCAATATCGACATAGGCGCTCGAGAGGTGGATATCAAGGTGGAGGGCGACCGTTCCGTAGGGATTGGCGGCGGCCAACGCTACGAGGGCACGGGTGATATCGCCATTAGCGTTCACGATTCGATGATTACGGTCACGGGAGAACAAGTGGCCGGCATTCGGTCGTTCAACTTCTCGGGCGAAGGCACAATTGGCGTGAACGTGGACGGCGGGACGATTACAGCCCAGGGACCGGGTAGCTCCGGCATCCTTGTGGGCCTCACCGGCCGGAGAGTCGGCAGCAGGACGAGGCCGGTCGAGGCGCCCGCCGGTGTGCAGATCCCCACGATAGATGGGGACGGTTCGGGTGACCCCTTGCGGACGGGCATCCGCCCGCAGCGTGTGGTTGTGAACGGGCGGGTGCGGGGCGGCGGCATCTGTGATTCCTGCCCAGGCTCAGACGCACCTGTGGTGGCGGCGGGCGTCCGGATGTACGGTGGAGGCCTGGTCGAGATTGGCCCCCACGGTAGCGTTGGAGCAGACTCCGGTGTTGCCGTGTCGGCCGAGGGAGAGGGAGCCGCACTGCGTGTTGAAGTGGTGCTGGACGGACGCCTGCCGAGCGAGGTGATCATGGGCGAGATCAGAAACGACGACGGCAGGACAAGGATCGCGGTCAACGATGTGACCCTGCATGACGATACGGGCGCCACCGGTGCGGTGGCGCCATTCGGCGCCCGCGACGTATCCCTTACGGCTTCGGAGACCGTTGCGGGACGGGTATTCCGGCGGGAGGATTTCGTGGCTTCCTACGCACCCCGTGCAGCGGTCTACGAGGCGTTGTCTGGATTCATGCTGCGACTGGATCAGAGGGAAGCAGCCGGGACGCGGCTGCGCATTCCCGATTCGCCCCTATGGATCAAGGTTGCGGGCGGCCAGGGCTCCTACGAACCGGATCACTCCCACGTGGGCGCGGGTTACGATTTCAGCCACTTCGAGACTGAGGCGGGGGTGGAGTTTGCCCTTCCCCGAGAGGGGAACATGGCCGGTTGGGCCTCGCTGCGCCATGTGCAAGGTTCGGCGGACGTGTCCGCGCCGACGGGCGGCGGCACAATCGACGCTTCGGGCTTCGGTGGGTCGGCCGGGATCTCCTGGGACAACACCGACGGCTACTATGCCAGCGGCAGCATCTCGCTGACCCGCTACGAAACGGACTTGCGGGCGGATGTCCGGGGCATACTGAAAGATGACGTGGATGCAACAGTCCGCACCTTCGGCATTGAAGCGGGACGGCGTTTCCTGCTGGCTGACCGTCTGTCGATCACGCCCCAGGCCTGGTTGACCCACTCGGACGTTTCCATGGACAACTTCCAGGACACCGTTGGGTCACGGTTCTCGCTCCGGGAGGCAGCGCAGTCCATCGCTGGCCTCGGCGTCGTCACGGAAACCACACACGTGTGGGACGACGGGCAACGGAGCCTCAACCTGCGGGGGCGGCTGGGGGTCGAACAGGTATTGGGGGACCCGGAAACAGTCGTGGAGGTCTCGGGTGAGCGCCTTGGCTCGGAAGCTGACCGCACCAGGCTGGTGCTGGGCCTGGGTGCAACCTACCACTGGAACCGGTGGTCGCTGGGTGGAGAGGTTGCCGCGTCCGCCCTGGGCTCCGCCGATAACCACTACACTGCCAGCCTGCGCCTCGGAACGCAGTTCTAGGGCGCGGGGCAAGGGGGAGCAGTGGCGGCAACCTGCTGGCAGAGTTGGGCAAACGCCAAGCCAGGATTCACCGCCTGGGTCACGGGCCGCCCCACCACCAGCCATGTGGCGCCCGAGGTCATGGCCTCGGCGGGCGTCATGGTGCGGGCCTGGTCGTCTCCCTGGACGGGGTGGGGGCGGATGCCGGGGGTGACCAGGGCCATGGCGGGCTGCTGGCGGTGGAGCCGGGCGGCATCCCGGGGAGAGCAGACGCAGCCACGGAGACCGGCCTGGGCAGCCAATCGCGCCAAGTGTTCCACATGGGCCGGCAGGGGATCCGCAACGGCCAGTTGCTGGCGGAAGGATTGAGGTCGCCAACTGGTGAGGACGGTGACCGCCAACAACAGTGGTGGCGGCAGGCTGGCAGTGGTGGCGGCCTCGGCGGCAGCGTGCTGGGCCATGGCCATGGCCTCCGTGCCGGCGCTGGCATGGACCGTCAGCAGACTGGCCCCAAGCCGGGCGGCACGGCAGCAGGCGGCAGCCATGGTGGCGGGAATGTCGTGAAACTTCAGATCCAGAAACACCCGAAGGCCCCGGCTGCGCAGTTGGGTCACAATGCCCGGCCCTGCGCTGATGAACAGTTCGAGGCCCACCTTCACCCAGCACAAGCCGGAGATCCCCTCCACCAGCGCCATGGCCCCCTCCCCGTCACACCCATCCAGCGCCAGGATGAGCCGCTCCTCGGGGGAGGCGGGCAAGAGGGTCTGAAGATCAACAGTGTTGCCGTTCATGTTGTCCATGCTGGTCCGTCAGGCGATCAGACGGCAGAAGGTCTTTTTCCCAAGCTGGAGCACCTTCCCCACCAACTCGTCTTTAGCAAAAGCTCTTTTGGGGTCCGTGATCTTTTCGCCGTCAAGGCGCAGGGCGCCCCCCTGGATGCGGCGGCGGGCTTCGCTGGCGCTGTTGACGCCTGCCTTGGCTTGAAAGACCCCATGCAGCAGTTGATAGGCTGGGATGGGGGTTGCCCAGTTCCAGATAGGCCCCAGGCGAGTTTCGGGCACCTGGGCTGCGGCGGCGCTTGATTGGGGCGTCATCACCAAGGATGCGGCGGCGGCTTGCGCCCGCTGTGCGGCTTCCCTTCCATGGAGGCAGGCGGTGACCTCCAGGGCCATGGCCTTTTGGCGCTGGCGGGGATCCTTGGGCAGGGCGGCTGGATCCAGGTCCGTGAGCAGGGTGGTGTAGTCGTCCACCACGACATCCGCCACCTTCTCCAGCTTGGAGTAGGTGGTGAGGGGATCCTCCTGGAGACCGATGGTGTTGCCCAGGCTCTTGCTCATTTTCTGCACCCCGTCCGTCCCTGTGAGAATGGGCATCAGCAGCCCGAACTGGGGCGGTTGGCCAAAATGACGCTGTAGATCCCGTCCCATGGCCACGTTGAACTTCTGGTCTGTGCCCCCCAGCTCCACGTCCGCCTTGACCATCACGGAGTCGTAGCCCTGGAGGAGGGGATAGAGAAACTCGTGGAGGGCAATGGGACTCCCCTGCCCATAACGCTGGGCAAAGTCCTCCTTGGCCAGCACCTGCCCCACGGTTGTGGTGCCCAGCAACCCGATCACCTGGGTGAGGTCCAGCTTGGCCAGCCATGTGCTGTTGTGCTGAATTTCCAACCGTCCTGGCGTGACGAAATCCAGAATTGAGCGCAACTGCTCCAGATAAGTGCCGGCGTTCTCCTCCACCTCCTGGACGCTGAGTTGAGGTCGGGTCGCTGATTTGCCGGTGGGGTCCCCGATCCGGGCGGTAAAATCTCCGATGATCACAACAGCAGTGTGGCCGGCATCCTGAAAGGCCCGCAGCTTGCGATAGAGGATGGTGTGCCCCAGGTGAATGGAGCTGGCGGTGGGATCAATGCCCAGTTTCACCCGCAGGGGACGATGGGCCTTCTGGGCAGCAGCCAGCCGGGTGGAGAGGGTCTGGTTGTGGTGATCAGCGGCATTGGGGAACAGGTCCGCCAGACCCCGTTCCAACCAACTGGGGAGTGTCATCCAGTGCGGTGTGGCCAGGGTGGATGGTAGACCGCTGCCTCAACTGCTTGTTTGGCGGCGCATCTGCTCCAAGGTGCGCTTTGCCTGGTCAAACATTTGATCCGGGGTGATGCCAAGCTGGCCAAGCTGGGTCCTGAGCTGTTCCACCGTCATGCGGGCCTGGAAGTCGTCGGACAGCTCAAAGCGCTTCATGAAGATCCGATAACGCTCCATGAGGGCCTCCATCTGGGCAATGAAAAGCTTTTTGCCTTCCCGGTCAAATTTGCCGTAGTCACTACCAAGGTGCATGAGCTGCTGGTAGTCCTCAAAGAGGCGTTTTGACTCCTGCTGAACAATCTCCGACTCGAAGAAGCCCATGGCTTGACTGTGTGAAGGAACCCTGATGCCTTTAATTGTCACCATGAACCACCGCCTTTGGGCTTGCCGTGGTTGGCGTATTTGCCACACTTGAGGTTCCTTGGGGACGGGTCTTTGGCGGCACAGGGGCACTGGCTGGATCCCCTGGCCCGTCGCCTCCTCCAGGCTACGGGTCATTTGCCACGGGATCCGGTGGCCCCAACGGCGCCTGAGCGGGATGGCCATGACGAGGCCGTGGAGCTGGAACTGTTGTCGTTAAAACTTCACCAAAATCCATGGTTGCCCTTGCCGGACGCGGTCAGTGTGCAACGTGCTGCCCGGTTGGGTGTCCAGTTGGACGTGAATCGGGCCCCCGCAGCCCAGTGGCAACGGCTGCCCGGCATGCATTGGCAGTGGATTGAGCGGTTGCTGCAACTCCAGCGCCGTGGCATCCACCTCCATGATTTGGCGGAGTTGGGGCAACACCTGGGGGCATCTCCGGCCTTACTCCGGCTCTGGCAGCCTGTGTTGGTGTTCCGTTCCCATGGGATCCCCCCACGCCTGCCCCCGTTGGTGGACGTGAACGGGGCCAGTGGACACCAGTTGTGCAACTTGCCTGGCCTGGATACGGGCCGAGTGGCCTTGCTGCTGCGGGAGCGCCAGCGGGGGCGGTTTCGTGGGTTGGCAGACCTGCAAACCCGTTTGCGGCTTCCGGACCCGGTGATGGCGGCCCTGGTGGGGCGAATCCACTGTGGCCGTGGCCCGGTCCCACCGGACCTTCCCGGGCGAGCGTTCAAACCGGACCCGTCCAGTCCCCCCTTCTTCTCCGCCGGGACATGATCCAACCCAGCCTGTTTCCCACAGGAGACGACAGCCACCTGGTTGGTGGTCACCTGCATCTGCGCCAGGATCAACTGCGGCGCTGGCAAGCTGGTGTGGCCAGCCACCAGAAGGCTGCTCGCTTGGGGGAAAGCGGCCACCAGGGGCAGTTGTTTGCCACTGCCCAGGATTCCCTGCTCCCCTACGGCATTGACCCCTTCTCGCTGCTTCCCCAGCCGCTGAGCTTTTGGCGCTGGCCGGAGCCCCCCAACCAGGGGGCTGCCCATTATTTCGTCGTTGACGACGCCTCCCACCTGCCCCATTCCCTGTTGTTGTACGTGGGTGAAACCGGTCAAGCGGCAAGGCGCTGGAAGGGCAGCCATGACTGCAAGGCCTACCTGTCCAGTTACCTGCAAGTGCTACAAACGGTGGACCTCACCGCAGCCGTCTCGGTGCGGTTCTGGTGTGACGCCCCGTCACAACGGACAGCACGCCGAGCCCAGGAGACCCGGCTGATCCACTATTGGCAGCCCCCGTTCAATCGGGAAATGCAAGGTCGTTGGCGAACCCCGTTCACTGCGCTGGCGGATTGAGACAGGGCTGTTGATGCCGTTTGCTAAGCTAGGCTCAACAACTAAACATTTTCAGGCAAACGCCATGGTGGAGTTGCATCTCACTCCTGCGGATGCTCCCCTGCCGGAGGAGGCGGCTCTGGCAGTGGGGCTGTTCAGCGATGAGTTGGATGCCGGCGTAACAGGGCTGAACGCACGCCTTGGGGTCTCTCTGGCCAACCTGGTCAGCCAACGGAAATTCAAAGCCAATGCCGGTGAGGCGCTGGTCCTCCAGCCCCTCGGTGGGTCCCCTCAAACCGTGCTGCTGCTGGGATTGGGGGAACGCTCTGCCCACAGTCTGCAAGGGTTGCAAAAAGCTGCGGTTCGGGCGGCACGGACTACCCAGGATCAACTCATCAAGACCTTGGTGCTGGACCTGCCCCTGGCGGAGTTGGAGCCGACTGCGGCGCTACGGAAGCAGGCCATGGCGGTGCGGTTGGCGGTGTTTAAGGACTTGCGCTTCAAGGGGAAAGGCAAGAACGGGGACAAGACCAGTGGCAAGGGCAAGGAAGGCGCCCCCACTGCCTTGGACGATGTGCGGATCATCTGTCCAGGCGCCCAAGCCGCCGTTCTGGAGCGGGTTGAGGCCGTCTGTGCCGGGGTGGAGTTGGCCAGGGAGCTGGTTGCGGCTCCACCCAACGTGGTGACCCCCCTGTCCTTGGCCGCAACCGCTCGGCAGTTGGCGGACGATCACGGCTTGGGATTGAAGATCCTGGAGCGGGAAGACTGCAAACGTCTGGGAATGGGCTCCTACCTGGGCGTGGCCCAGGCCTCCGGGTTTCCCCCCAAGTTTCTGCACCTCACCTACCGCTCGGAAGAGCCGGTCAAGCGGTGTCTGGCACTGGTGGGGAAGGGGCTCACCTTTGATTCGGGAGGGTATAACTTGAAAGTGGGCGCCGCCCAGATTGAAATGATGAAATACGACATGGGGGGCTGTGGTGCAGTATTGGGTGCGGCCCGCGCCATTGCTCAACTCAAGCCCAAAGGAGTCGAGGTGCATTTCATTAGTGCAACCTGTGAAAATATGGTCAGCGGTGAGGGCCTTCGCCCTGGCGATATTATCACGGCAAGCAACGGCATTACCATCGAGGTGAACAACACGGACGCAGAGGGACGTCTAACGCTGGCCGATGCCTTGGTCTATGCCTGTAACTTGAAACCGGACGCGGTGGTGGATCTGGCAACGCTGACCGGTGCTTGCCTGATTTCCCTGGGGGACGAGCTGGCCGGCCTGTGGAGCCCCGATGATGAGCTGGCGGCGGACCTGCTGGAGGCCGCCCAATGCTCCGGTGAAGGTCTCTGGCGGATGCCGTTGCCGGCATCTTATCTGGAGCGCATGAAGAGTCCCTTTGCCGATCTGAAAAACACCGGCCCCCGTGCCGGTGGCGCCATCACTGCCGCTCTGTTCCTCAAGGAGTTCGTGAGCCAAGGCGTTGCCTGGGCCCACATGGATATTGCGGGAACCGTCTGGTCCGATAAGGGGCATGGGGACAATCCTGCCGGCGCCACTGGCTACGGGGTGCGCACACTGGTGGAGTGGGTCTCCGCCCATGCCGCCAACGACTGATGAAGGCCCGCAGCAGGGGCGGGTGCTAGAAGCAGCCGTCCACGGAAATGGTGTAACGGAGTCCCGATGCCTGAAGTCGGGAACTGGAGCCCACTTTCACGTTCACCTCTGTCACCAGCTTGCCCTGGGGAGGGTAGAAAGGTCCCAGGCGGCGGTATTCGCCAGGCTCCAGCAAGAGCTTGTCCCCAAAAATCTGTAAATTGGTGCGATCACTGAATTTCAGGTAGGAGACCACGGGAAAAAGGTCTTTCTCCATCTCCATGACGACACCCTCCTCGTCCCCGTCCTGATTGGGCTCAGGCTCATGGACCTCGTCGCTCTGGAAATTCACCCAATAGGCTTGGTACACGGTTGTGACCGTGAAGTCCGTATTGAAATTGGTACGGCCAAAGACCACCGTCAGCGGGTTATTGAGTTGAATCGCTTTGCTGACGCTGGTTTCACCGCCCACTGCGCTGAGCTCCTCACAGACGCCAGCTTCAGTTTGGGCCGACAGGGGTGTGGTCCATGGCGCAAATGCGCTCCAAGCCAACACAAGGATCAAGCCTGACGGGAAGCGCCTGGCTTGTTGGCGAAGTAAAGACCAACCAACAGCAGGTCGCGTCATGGTGATGGTGGGGATGGAAGCCCTAGGGAAGCACCTGGGGAAGGGTTTGTCCAGGGTAACGACTTCCACCTGTCCCCAGGTTCTAGGAACCAACCCGTTTGAGATCCTTGGCCTGCAGATAGACCCTGGTGATGGTGAGCTCAGGGAAGCGCCGCTCCGCGTCCTTCAAGGTTCCCCCAACGCTTAACCCTTCCATGAGCAAGGTTCCCGGGCCACCCAGGGGGTCGATGTAATCGATATGAAAGGAGCGGCGCGGGGTGCTTTTCAGGGGCTGGTGGGGGTACATGGCCATCGGCACGACACATGGGGACAAGGATCCCATGACTCGACCGGCAAATCCCCTCTTTTCTCCCTCCGGATCATAAAACTTGACCTGACGCTCCGCAGCAGGGCCATTGGCCTAGGGCTGACTCCAGGCACACTCCGCCGTGGTAACGAGGGTGCTTGCATTGAGATATTGGGTCTCGTAGGAGCACTGGCCAGTAACGTCGGCGTATTTGCCGGTGCCCCCCACCAGGTTCATGCGGCCCGCTCCCCCACTGCTAGGGTCAGCCACGCCTCCCTGGTCCCTGATTGAGACGAAAAACAGCGTATCTCCGCCATACTCTTTCGTTTCGGTAAGTGTGCAAGGCGCCGTCAGGCTGAGACCACCGGCGGACTCTTCCGAGAACACCACACAGGATTGGAGAAAATTCTGGCCCGCTGGAAAGAGAGCGCCCTGACCGCTGACAATGGTGGCGCCACCCTCCAGGTTGCCTCCCGTAAAAGTTGTGCTGCCATGTTGAATCTGTTCATAGGAGTAGGCGAAACTTGCCGCCAGAGTAAATTGACCACCAGTTTGCGCGAGGGCAGGAGACAGGGGCGTCGCCAGGCCAGCCGCGATAAGCCAGATGGTAGATTTGGGAAGGAAATCCATGAAAACTCCGTAGAAAGAACAGTGCCCAGCGTAGCATTACCGAAGGAATCCAACGGCGGCATGGGGGAATGACGGAATTGGGCCTTCCCCGGTGTCTGTCTAGGGCTTGCTCCAGTTGCAGTCCGCCATCAGTACACCAAGGCTCGGGATGAGGTATTGGACGTCATAGGCGCAGTGACCCGTTATGCCCGTATACTTTCCCGTGCCGCCAACAAACTCTGTGCGGCCCCTCCCGTCCTGGGCGACGCCAATGGGGTCCCCCTGATTTCTGTAGACCGACATCCAGACTTGATCTCCACCATCCTCCCCCGCCTCTGTGAGTGTGCAATGGGACCTCAAATTGAGACCGTCTTCGGATCGTTCTGAAGACACAATACAAGACCGCAAGAAGTTTTCACCCTGCTGGAACAGGGAACCACTGCCACTTGTCACGGTCGCGCTGCCTTGTAAGCTGCCCGCCGTGAAAACCGTGCCCTCGTGTTTCAGGCTGGTGGTGTTGTAGGTGGAACTGAGCACCATGGAGAACTCCCCCGTGCTTTGGGCCAGGGCCGGGGACAGGGGCGCCAGCAACACAGCAACCGTAAGCCAGAGCCTGGATCTGCCGGTCATCGGCATGGAACGGATTCTCATTCAAGGATCTTATTCTAACGCATTCTAAAACGGAGAGCGGGAAACCGGTCCTTGGCGCTTCATATTCGGCGCCTGTTGCGTCAAACTATGGTGAACCGCCTCCCGTCAACTGAAGGTCGACCTGAAGCACGTCTTGCTGCACTCCCGGTGGCGATGGCTGTTGCTGCCCCTGCTGCTGGTGCTGGTGTTCTGGGGAGGTCAGTTGGTCCTCTCGCCAGAAGCGCGTAACCGCTTTAACCGGCCGGGTAACGTGGTGCTGCTGGGCATCGACCCCATCGGCGCCAATGCCGACGTGGTTGCTGCTGTTGTCATGGAGCAGGACCAGATGCGGATCATCCAGATCCCCCGTGACACCTTTACCAACAACAAGGTCCTTGGCTCCTGGAAAATCGGCGAGCTTTACGGCCTGGCCGGTGCTGAGGCCGTGCAAGAGCAGGTTGCCGACCTTGTGGATGCCGATTTCCCCTATCTGGTGGTGGTCCACGAGGGGGTTGTGGCTGAGTTGGTGGATGCCATCGGCGGTCTGACGGTCGTGGTCCCCATGCGGATGGTCTACCGTGATCGGAGCCAGAACTTACTCATCGACCTGCAACCGGGCCGGCAGCGGCTTGACGGTCAGCAGGTGGAGCACTTCATTCGCTGGCGTGGCTTCTCCGGGGACATCGGTCGACTGGAACGGCGTCAGCAGGTGATCAACGCCCTGGACGACGTGTTTCGGAACCCTGGAATTTGGGCGCGTTTGCCCATGTTGAAGCAGGTTCTGGAGGATGAGGCGAAGGCGGGGCGTCTCGTCACCAACCTAGACCTGCAAGCCCTGCCCGCCCTTGCCAGGGCCTTTTCCAGCCGCGGCGTCACCCTGGAAACCCTGCCGGGTCGCGAGGGCTACTACAGGGGATTGAGCTATTGGTTTGCGGAGCAAGGGGCTCTCCCCCCTGAGCCTGCCGCCGCCCCTCGACGAGACACGTCCCCCCAATCCGGGCCTGCCTTCTCCCCGCCGCAAGGCGCTGTCCCCCCCGGGCCTGTACCCCTCCCCATACCACAAGGCGGGTTGCCGTTGGGCATTGCCTCACCTCCTGCAATTCCCCCATCGCTCCAGCCCATGGAGCAAAGCGACACCCAAACCGGGGAACCCTGAGGAGCAGTTGCAGGCTTTGCCGTGCTCCCGTTGGCTTTGATCACCGCCCTCGTGCTCTGGGGCACCGCGGCGGCGGTGCAGACCTGGGCCCAACTGCGCCACCAGCGGGTGGCGCGCCAGGAGATTGCCCAGCAGCAGGCTGATGCTCACCACAATCAACGCATGGACCAGCTTCATGCCGAGGCTGAGGCCCAGGCTCGGGAGAATTCATGATGCCCGTCCTGAAGAGAGAGCCCTTGCGGCCCCACGGCGCCAAGCGCCCCAGGGGCAGCGCCGGCTTCACCCTGGCGGAGGTGGTGGTGAGCAGCAGCATTCTTGCCTTTGCCCTGGCCGGCAGCTTCAGGGGCTGGAGCCAGGGGCAGGCCCTGGTGCGACAAGCCAACCAACGACAGGCGCTCCTGGATGCCGTTGAGCAGGATCTGCAGCGGCAACAGGGCTTCGTGATTCAGACGTTGAAAGCAAAGGCGCCCTGGGCGTGTGAAATGCCCCTGGCTGAATTGCGGCAGGGGCTGGCGGCCCTCCCCCACGACCTGCCGGAAACCGTGGAGCGCCAGTGGTTCATGGACGATGCGCCACCGGCTCTGGCCATCCGCTATTCCTCCCCCAACCTGCCAGCGCCGCGGGAACGCCTGCTGGCATTCGAGAGAAGAGGTTCCATTTGTGATGAAGCCTTGTGACGAAGCCGTTTGTGACGCCGCCGCCATGGCCACCGGGCCAGATTCGGGAGGCCATGGCGCGGAAGGAGGCGGGCTTCAGCCTGGTGGAGTTGCTGATCACCGCCGTTCTCCTGAGCTTGCTGGCGGGCCTTGTGCTGCCCAGGAGTCAGAACTGGTTGGCCCGGCAACGTCGTGACGGGGCCGTGCAGTCCCTGTTCCACGGCCTGGAGGTGTCCAGGGCGGGGGCGGTGGCCAAGGGCAAAGCCTGTGCCATGGCTTTGACCGCCTCCGGCTGGGCCGAGCCGCTCACCAGTTCCGCATCCACCTGCTCCGGCATCAACGACCTCACCGCCACAGCGCCGGGTCTGCGCATCACGACCACCATGACCCGGGATCTGGAGATTGGCCCCACGGGACTGCTCAGCGGCGCAGGCGGCACCGTGGTGGTGGGTCACAGGGACCTGACCATGGAACGCTGCTTCGTGATTGCCCTGCCCCTGGGCACCGTCCGCACAGGCGTCTACGACAACGACAAAAGGAAGTGCATCAAGCATGAAAAGGACAAGTAAGTCCAGGGCCTGGTCGCTCCGCGCCAGACAGCGGTGTGCTGGTCAGGATGGCGCCAGCGGCTTCACCTTGATGGAGTTGCTCATCGTGTTGCTGGTGGCCTCGGGGCTGGCCCTGGTGTGCTTCAACGCCCTGCTGGCGGACGGGCAGTTGGTGGGGCGCATGGCGGAGCGTTGGCGGCAGCGGCAAGAGCGGGAGCGGGCCTTGGATCTGATCCGCCACGACCTGGTCCAGGGAGACGACGTGTTGACGGATCCGCGCTTGGCGGAGCATCGCTGCTCCATGAGCAAGCGCCAGCCGGTATTGGTCGTTGCCACCAAAGCCGGGCCGATCACCTACGCCATTGGGCCTCCCCCTTCCAGCATCTGGGCCGGCCGCGTGCTGATGCGCTGTGGGCCAGCCTTCACCAAGGCGGGTGTGTGGAGCCGGAAGTCTTTCTTGAGCCGTGTGCTCGTTGACGGGCTCCAGCCTCCAGAAACCCCATGGCGGCAATGCCCCATGGCCGGGGGCGTGGAGGTGGGCAACTCTTTTGCCCTTCCCCTGTCCGTCTGCATGGAGCCTGCCACGGGACTGGCGACGGTTCGCATCAGTCAGGGCCAGGAGGATTCCACCGCCAGCGCCGTGGTGGGTCTCCATCGCCTGACGGTGGCAGACTCAGTCCAGGGGAAGACCGGCGATTAAGCACCGGAGACATCCCGTGGACAAGAACTGGGCCAAGCCGCTCCAGCCTGGGGTTCATGCAAGTCAGTCCATGGCGTCAGTCTCGTCTTCTTTTCACACACTTGGAACCTTCTGAAGCATCAAACAAGACGGGGACACGGGAATGGCGTGTGGCGTGAGGAATATGCGCCGTGAGGAATAAAGTGTAAACAATCCCTAAGAGTTTGCAAGGATTGATCTCGATGTTGCTAGCTGTGGTGAACGACACCAAACACAG
>VXNS01000018.1 GCA_009840445.1 Synechococcus sp. SB0662_bin_14 | reverse complement strand
CCCCCCCCGTGAGCAACCCCACCCGCTTGGGGCCGAAAGAGGCGCGAAAACCCTGCAGCTTCTGGCTGGAGAGGGGCTTCAAGAGGAAGCTGGTGAATGAGGAGAGTTGAAGACTGCATTCAGAGCTGCTTCGCACTCGGGGTCAGGAATGAGTTGATTGATGGGAGGAGAGGGCTTGCGGCCGCTGAACCAGCCTGTAGTGATGTTTCGGCAATGATAGAACTTGGCGTCCCGGCAGAGTGACAAGGAAATAATTTTGAAGATATAATTCAGAGCATGATTAATTCGATGAGATAATAATGATAGGATAGTGGATTTTTCATGTTGTTCTAATTCTAACCAATGCAAATTCCAAGACAAAGGCAAACGGCTGACTGGGCCTTGAGGAGCAATGCACCACTTAGCGTGGCAAGGCTCAGCCAATGCGCAATGTTTTAGGTGATGAGCAGCATGTCGTGTTGAATTGTGATCCATGGATTTGCTGTAGCGCCAGACTGCTGCCAGAGACACAAAACCCAAGGGACTTCTAACTGTAAGATCAAAAATCGTTGTTTTGGGCGTGTAGGCTAGCTCATCAATATCACAGTTGAGGACAGCACGGGCTTGCGACAGATAACGTAAGCGCAAGCTATTTAGAAGTGCAGTTTGAAGATATATTTCAGGATAGAATAGTCTACCGTTCATCAATGACCATGGCTTATAAAATTTTAGGTCATACGCACCAAATTTAAAAGGAGCAGAAATTATTAAGCGTTGTCGAAGATCTGCTTTGTCGATTTTATCTTGCAAGTCTTGTAAATCATAAGCAGTGGAATCGTTATCGATCATGACCATGGCCTGTAGTCCATGGTCATGAATGTGGAAGTGGAGGAAGTCAGTAATCCAATGTAGATTATTATTTCTATTCATGACGACAACTGTGTTTAGTCTGGCAAAGAGCTGTGGTTGGGGTTGAGCAACATTGGAGGAGCCCAGCCAGGAGCCAATTTCAATGGTCACTGTCCGAGCCTGCATATAGATAGGGAGTTGTAGTTCCACCACGTCATGAAAACGGTAGAAGTGAATGCGTTGAACAACCACCTGTCTTTCATCAACCCACCAGCGTGCTGATCGAACCTTTGATGCCAGATTATTGAGCTTTGGGCACACAAGCTGTATCCGACGCCCCACTTGAACTGCATCGTACCAGAGGGTATCAGCATCAAAGGCTTCCTCGTAGCCCTTGGGTCGATAGGATGGCGGCAGTTTTGATTGACGCTGCAGGCCACTGCCAGTCAGCTTGCAGGCATTGACCGTTACCACGGCAGAGGACGGGGACAGTGCATCAGGCATGTCAAGGGCATCAAACCACCCCAGGATTTTAGCACCACTGGTTGCCCTGATGCCAGTTCGAGTGTGGCTCCTCTCAAATGGAGCTCATCGTAGCTGCTGCCCAGGCATGGCTTGTGAAAAGACACGTGCAGTAGAGCTGTGGAACACCGTCTCCCATCCTCTGACCACCACCGCCTACTGTCCCCGACCAACATCTATATCTGAGGCTGGTGTGACAGGGCGCGTTCCACATCGTTTACGTTGATCCCAGTCTTCCAGCTAAGGATATGGAAAGGAAGGCCGGTTAAATCAGGCAATGTTGCCTTGTAAGGGCTACCCCCCTTACCCACCAACCAATTGTGCAAAAGATCCAAACGGTATGAGTCAAGAGGTGGCATGGAACGAAAAATTAAGCGGGTTGGTCTATCAAATTTAATCAGAAAATCTAATATATAATGAGTAGTATAATAAGCTTGCACTGATCGATGCTTATAGAGGCTAGATTCAAAGGTATAGTAAGATTGTAGCAGTGAATATCTACTGAAATACGATTCAAAAGTCGTTGACCATTTTGTTATCAAGAGATTATTTTTCTGAGCTGCGATAAAACCATTAAGAACTGGACGATCATAGGCGGTCCGCTGAAACATCAGCACGCCAGCAGCCATCAGCGTATGTAGCCACATGTCCAGGGGACGTATGCAAAGTAGATCGGCATCTACCCATACGCCTCCATAGGCTCGAAGAAGTCTGAAGCGTAGAAAATCTGAATATATCGCTCTTGGGAAATCAAAATGCGTGGATTTGTAGAAAACAGCGTCCATCTCGATTGTATCAATATAGTCTGACACAGTCTCCTTGGTCAGGAAGCGGACATCCCAGGTGGGATTATGCCGCTTCCATGAAGCCACGCAGTATTTGACGATTTCAGGCGCATTATCATAGCCTTGCGCCCAATAGCACCAGATAATTCTCGGTAGCTTCGTGGGATCTGGTGTTGTTGCTAGATCAGGACCCTTCAGAAGCGGGTCCAGGATCCTGAGTTTTCTCCCAGGGCTGCTGGCATCTTTGAGGCGGATAAACGCCGTCAATAATGCTGTCAAAGGCAAAGACATTTTTCTGATGCCATTTTTCTGATGCCATGGGGAATTCATGGTGGTCACAGTGATAGACGAATCTTTATCTTACCATGGATGCCAGAAGAACGCAACAACACCTATCTCCTGGTGGATGCCGTCTCACTCACCATGAGAAAGTTAGTTGTGGAGCGGTTGTGCATGGGTCGGTAGGCTTTTCGGCTGGAGAACGGCGATTTTCCCTGGGTGCCTTGTCTTGCAAAAGAGGCGTGCAGTGGAGTTGTGGAAAACCATCTTCCATCCTCTGACCACCACTGCCCGCTGCCTCCAGCCAACGTCTAAATCTGAGGCTGGTGTGATAGGACCCGTTCCACGTCGCTCACCTTGATTCTCAGCTTCCAGCTCAGCTTATGGATAGGAATGCCGGTTAAATCTGGCAGAGTTGCTGCTGAGAGTTCTCCTCCTGATGTGGTCCAATTTTGCAAAATCTCTAAACGCTTGGCGTCGAGGGACGGCATGGCACGAAAAATTGAGCGGGTTGGTCTGTCGAATTTAATCAAGAAATCTAAAATATAATGGCAGAGAAAATAAGCTTGCACGGATCGATATTGACGGATGGTGGATTCAAAGGCATAGTAAGTTGATACCAATTGACGCTTGCTGAGATAGGATTCAAAAGTTTTTGACCAACGGGTGATCAAGGGATTATTTTTCTGAGCTGTAATGAAAAAACTGGCGACCGGACAAGAGTCGTCAACTGGGCGTTGGAACATCAGCACTCCGCTTGGCATCAATGTATGTAGCCATGTGTCCAGAGGGCATGTGCAAAGCAGGGTGGCGTCTGCCCAAATACCGCCATAGGTTTGAAGAAGCTTGAGACGCAGAAAGTCTGAATATAGCGCCTTTGGAAACTCAAAATGGGTGGATTTCTGGAAAACAACGTCCATCTCGGCTGTATCAATATAGTCTGACACCGTCTCTGCGGTGAGGAAGCGGACATCCCAGGTTGGGTTATGCCGCTTCCATGAAGACAAACAGTACTTGACAATTTCAGGCGCGTTTTCATAGCCCTGCGCCCAATAGCACCAGATAATCCTCGGTAGCTTTGTGGGGTCTGGTCTCGGCAGATAAGGACCATTTAGAAGTGAACTCAGGATCCTGAGTTTTCTCCCAGGGCCGCTGGCGTCTTTGAGGCGGATAAATGCTGTCAATAATGCTGTAAAAGGTAAGGACATGCCGCTCGCACCACAAAAGCTTGTGCGGGAATTCATAGGGGCCCCCATGGTAGAAAATCAAGCCTGACCCTACCATGGACACCAGAAGCTTGTCCAGGAAGCGCATCGTGGGAGGGGTCAGCGCCAGCCGATCAGCCATGGTTGCTCTTTTCTCCGTCCTTCATGCCAACTCCTCCAGCAATGCCTCCACCTGCCTGGCGGTGGTGTCCCAGTTGAACCGGGCAGCCCTGCCGGGACCGTCCTGGCGAGCCTGGCGTTGAATCCTGACGTCTGACAAGACATTAGCCATGGCCTCGGCAATGTGGAAGGGGTTGGCTGGATCCACCAACAGCCCGGCCGAGCCCACAACTTCGGGCAAAGCGCCAGCCTTGCCAGCGATGACGGGGGCGCCACAGGCCATGGCCTCGAGGGCAGGCAGTCCAAAGCCTTCCCAGAGGCTGGGCATCACCAATGCCTGTGCTGTGTTCAGCAAGAGGAGTCGCTCTTCATCCCTCACCCAGGATGTCCACTGACACCGATGGGCAATACCCAGCGCAATGGCCAGACGTTTCAGTTTGGGAGTCAGAAGTCTGTGGGGGGAACCCACCAGTTTCAAGGTCAAGTCGGGACGGTTAAGATGGGCAAAAGCTCGCAGAGCGCCAGGTAGGTTCTTGTTGTGGTCATGGCGGCCCAACACCAGGAAAAAGGGCTGACGTGGTTGATGGAGTGGGCGCAGTTGGCCGGGGTCGAAACCCAGGCGAATCACAACCAACTTGCGGTGCGGAATCCGCAACCAGTGGTGGATCTCTCGGGCCGTTGCCTCCGAATTGCAGAGCACCCGCTCAGCCTGGTGGAGAACAAGGGGAACATAGGTCAAGTGGTAGGCCAAAAGAGGGCCTGGCCTGGGGAAGCGCAGGGGGATCAAGTCGTGGGCCAGCACAATGGAGCGCACCCCCTTGCGCAGAATGGGGGCCTCCGGCAGGGGTGAGAGCAGAAAGGATGCGCCCGTTTGCTTGAGCAGGCCAGGCAATTGATTCTGTGTCCATAGCAACCGCCGCAGATGACCCCGCCGGCCATGGTCGGCGGAAAGATTGCCAGGAATGGCCAGGGTGTTCCGGGCGCCTGTAGCAATGGGATCCAGAACCGTCACCCGATCACGGTCCAGGGATTTGGCCAGGGCGCGGGTCACCACGCCAATCCCCGTAGGCCGTTGCCCAAGGGGGCTGCCATTGAGCAGAGCCAGGGGCGGAGAGGGTGGCAATGGCGGGCAGCCTTGGTTTTGTGAATGCTACTACTTTACCTGCTGTCAGTATTGGCTGGGCAGCACGCTTACCGAGCAGGCGCCACCACAACGCCGGGTCGTCAGTGTGCAGCCTCAAGCAAAGCGGCGGCCGCGGATGAGGACAACATCAAGATAACCTTCTGATTGGAAGGTCTCATGCTCTTGATATTTCCTCAGAAATTCAAAGTCAATCTGCTGACCGAAGAATTTTGGTAAGTACACCTTGGAAAATAACTGCTTCAGCCAAGGTAGAAAATCACTCGAGTAGCAACCTCGTGTGTATTCCATGCATAACATGAGATCTGGAGAGCGGCGAATTAAATTCTCGGCTCCTTTAAGGGCTTCCTCTTCAAATCCTTCCACATCTATCTTGATGATATCAACGATTTGTAAGTTATTGACTTTTGAGTATTCATCTAGCGTGATTATATCAACTTCAACAGATTTAGTTTGACCTAACTCGTGATACATTGATTCGCGGAATGATGATTTTCTCAAAGAGGCTCCACCTGCTACGCACGGATTAAAGTCCATCTTTGCAGTGCCTTTCGACGCACCAACTGCACATTGATTGACAACAGATTTTTGATATGATATTGAAATAATGTTGTTAATGTATATGTTTTTATAAATCATTTGCGCCATTGTTGGATTGGGCTCAAAAGCATGAACATCAGCACCTTTTGAAGCAAATAATGCAGAGAAATAACCCACATTGGCGTCAATGTCAACAGCAACCATCCCTGGCTTTATTTTCTGGTGAAATAGAGATGTTAAGTGACGTTCCCAAATGCCACAAAATATCAGAGGAAAACCAATACTCATATCATCGCCAAAAACATATACAGGGAACCCATATCTGGTTCTGATAAGGACTTCAGGGCACCACGAAGAATAGGAAAAGCAGAGGAATAAATTATCAGGCTGTGGGCAGTGTAGTGCTACTGTTTTCTTATAGGAGACCTATGTAAAAGAGTGTGACTAGGACTGAAGGTTCTAGCTGGTCTTTGCAGGATTGGGGTTAGGATAGAGAGGCGTTGCAGTTCATGTCATGGTGGGGAAGAAGGGGTTTTGGGATGAGGAGGAGAGGCTGAAGAAGCTGGAGAGGAAGAAGCCGTCTCTGGAGCGTCTCAGCACCGCAATACCATGGGAAGACTTTCGTCCACTGCTGGAGAGCGTCTTCCAGCAAGAGCGCAAGAGTCCAGCCGGTCGCAAAAGGATCGACGTGATCATTATGTTCAAAATGTTGGTGTTACAACAATTACACAACTTGAGCGATGAGGAGTTGGAATTCCAAGTCAATGATCGACGATCTTTTGAGAGGTTTGTGGGCTTGGGGGCAATGCATTCCATTCCTGATGCAACCACTGTGGAATTGTTCAAAGAACGACTCAGACAGGCAAGTGTATCGCAGAACTCTTCCAACGGTTTGATGCTTATCTTAAGAAACAAGGTCTGCAAGCCTGCGGTGGCCAAATCATTGACGCCACCATTGTGCCGGTGCCCAAGCAACGGAATCGCAGAGAGGAGAAGGAAGACATCAAGCAGGGCAAGGTACCCGAGGCCTGGCAGGACCAGCCCAACCGCCTCCGGCAAAAGGATCTGGATGCCAGGTGGGTCAAGAAGAACGGCGTGAGTCACTACGGATACAAGAACAGTATCAGTGTTGACGTGGGCTATGGTCTGATTCGCCGCCATGTGCTCACCCCTGCTAATATCCATGACAGTCGGATGCTTCCTGCTCTGTTGGATGCTGAGAATGAGGAGGCCATGGTGTGGGCAGACTCTGCCTATCAGAGCAAGCTGGTGGACAGTTTCCTCAAGGAGGCAGGCTACGAGAGTCGGATTCAAGAAAAAGGGAGTCGTCACCATCCCCTGACCACTGGGGCCAAGAAAAGGAATCGGGAATACTCCAAGATCCGTGCCAAGGTGGAACACGTCTTTGGGCAGATGGAGATGGCGATGGGAGGCAAGTTGACCCGCTGTATTGGTTTAGCCAGGGCCAGGGCCTGGTGGTGTTTGCGGAATCTGGTGTTTAACTTCCTCCGATTCACTCAGCTGCAGTATGGCGTCGTACAGCCATAGTGATGGGATGGTGTGATTCAGAGATGGCGTTTACTGTTTGACCATGATCTATCTCGGTTCTGCCTAACCCATAGAGCTATCTTCCGCCAAGGTGAACCATCAAGAGACTTGCAGGTGTCTCAGAAAGAAGGGGAGGAGGTCCTGTGGGGGACGTGGCAGTTCCAGGTCTCGTTCTACCCATCCAGCTCTATACCAACTTTTCCTCTTGCCCCCTTGCCTTCCCTTTTTTCGAGGTTCCCTTAAGGAAACCTAAAGAGTCTGGCTGGAAATTCTCAAGCCGGTGAGCCATACTTAGAATCTTCTGCTTCCCTCTCCATTCTCGAAATGACCGATCCCAGAATCCAAGCCTTGGTCGATAATCTCCAGGAGAACTTGGATGTAGAGGTGAAAAACTGGCTGAACGGCCTTCGAGGGAACGGCGATAAGGCAAAATTAGCAAAGGAGATCATTGCCTTGGCCAATGGTGGCGGTGGCCGTATTTTCATTGGCTTTGAAGATAAGAAAGACAATTTTTTTCTAGAGGCCGAACCCAAGGAAGGAGAGTTGGAAGCATTCACGCAAGATGCAATCGCTGAAATTGTGCAACGCTATGTATCACCCCCATGTCAGTGCCGGGTGGAAATGGTTTCGAGAAAGGGCTCTGAGAATCAGCATCCTGTAATTATTGTTCCTGGCAAGCACCGCACCCCACTCTTTGCAAAGAAAGGAGGTCCCCAAAATGAATCGCCTGCTGCAGGCAAGGTCTACATCCGCCGACCAGGAGGCTACAGTGAAGAAGCTCGAACCCAAGACGATTGGGAAAAACTAATCGACCGTCTGGTTAAGGCACGACAGGAGGATATGCTGGACTCGATCCGTGAAATACTCAATCCTTCATCCGAGGTTTTAGTGAAAGATGAAGGTCTTGATATTTGGCATGATAAAAATATAGAAGTTTGGCAACAGAAAGTCAATGAATTTCCCAAAGATGCCCCCCCCCCGCCTCAAAAATGGATTCTGGACTGTTATCTTTTCTATCAGTCCCTTTCAAGCAGAAGGGTTGACAAAGCTGGATAAGGCACTTAAGACAATGCCAAAGTTCTCAGGATGGCCACCATTTACCTATCTTTACCAGGATGAGTATCGCCCAAGACCACAAGACAACTGCAGGGCACCACGAAAAATTGCCGTTTCCTCGCATGGGAGGACCCTGCCAGGCTACGAGAAATCCCTCCACAACTGACTTTCTCACGGTGAGACGGCAGCCCACTGGAAGGCCTTGCTCGATTTTTCGTGGTGCCCTGCATTATGGCCTACTTTCCTAGTGGTCCTTGGCACAGTACTCATGATTTTTGGCGCATTTCTCGTGATGGTACGGGCTTCATGCTTCGTCCCATGCAAGAAGATGAAAGCGGCTATATTAATAACATCTATATCCGACCAAAAGGGCCATTTTTTGATTGGATTTTCCCGATCTATCGTATGACAGAAGTTCTAAAATTTATTGAAGCCTTGGCCAAACATTTCAGTGATGAAAACGCATCATTTCATTTGATCATCAATTATTACGGTACACAGAATCATCGACTTCAACAAGATGGTTTGACATACAGTCTAACTGACGGAGCTGTTTGCCGTAGTGATTTTCTCAACGGCTCCATCAAAGAGAAAGTCACGAAGATAGAAACTAACATAGAAGAACTAATTTTCCGTCTTCTTGCTCCATCCAATTTACGAGCAGTTTGACTTTACAGAACTACCACCAATGTTAGTTAAAGATGTTGTGAAAAGGGCTTTGAATTCTTGAATTACTGAAAAATCTTAGGGCGCGTCGAAAAATCGGACAACACTTCCCCGTAAGAGGGCACGTCTCAACACTTTACACGGCCTAGCAGCTTTTTCAGGCAGGGAAACGGCAATTTTTCGTGGTGTCCAAGGCAGAGGCCGTCAACCAAATGTCAGGATTTTCCAGTAGAATCAAATTTAAATTGGCAACGTTTCCATGTTGAGTTTGGCTGCAGCATCGTTGAGTTGCTGATCAAAGCTGGCAAACAATAATGAAGAAGAGTTTCCTATCTCAAGTTGGAATTCATGAGCTGCAGCCAACTGCACACTATCGTAACCTTTCAAACAGAACTGGGCACTGAACTCTCCTGCTTTATTCAGAATATTGTTACTGAGATCAATAAGAGCGCAATCTCTCCAAAGCTCTTCCAAACTTTGATGAGCGACTTGGTGAACCTCTTTCATAAGACTATTTACTTCCTGCATAATTAAATGGATGTTGTCTCGGCATTCTATTTGTTGTGAGTAACGGGTAATTAGATTCTTGGCAACACTAAGCGAGCTTGAGAGCTTTTCAGCTTGCTGGCGCTCATGCCTATTTAATGCAGCTTTCGCTTCTGCCCACGTAATGCGACAGACTGCAATAGTATCACATTTATCTGCGAATTCTCGCACCTTCTTTGAATGTTTCTCCTCCAGTAAAAGTTTTATGAGGGCAGATGTATCACAGTACAAGATAAAATCTCCTGCGGGACAAGGGGAGATGATCGTAGTTCCCTTTCTCTCTGGCATGTTCTTGGTGAGAAGTAACGGCTTTCAGTCTTGTCCGTAGAGAAAAGCCCCTAAACTGGGTCATTGCCACGAGCCTCAACCACCAGTTCGCTGACAGTCTTGCCACAGCTTGGCAAGTAGATCAGATCTCGCAGGACCGGCTTGCGCCCAATTTGAGTCACCAGTCCAGAGCGGAAGGCGGACTCCAAGGCTCCCCCATTGCAGTTTTCCTGTGACCAAGCTTCTTGAGGAAGAAACTGGGTTGCCAGCCCCAGAAGCAGGCTGACGAGCATGGTTGCTGGGGTGGTTCTCATGGGTGAGCCGCTCTCTTTCTTCGAGTTTAGCACATGGGTTCAGCACCCAATAGACCAGAAAAACACCGGCAATCCCCCCTTGAGGCTTCCGGGGACGGCCGCCAAGTGCTGGCCTATTGGATCTCATCTGTTCATCCAGTTGGGCAACGGCCTGCAACAGGGCACCGGCATGGCCGTCATTTCCGCCCCGTTGAGAAGGGGGTGCAGCCCCTTGGCGCTACAGAAGCTGCACCGAGCCGGGGCAGTGAATGATGGATTCTTCCCCGGAATTGGTAGTCAAGGGCTTGACAAGATGCAGAGGGAGGCGGAGCATAGGGTTGCCCCCCGAGGAGAGTGATGAACTTGGTGAGCATCAGCCAGCGTTTTCCCGATCAGCAAGCCTGTATCCAGTACCTGGAGGAGAAGCGCTGGGGCCAGCAGCCCCCACTGTCCCCATTGCGGTAGTCAGCGGGTAGGGCGCAAGCAGGAGGGCAAGCGCATCGGGCGCTGGAATTGCCATGGTTGCAAGTCCAGTTTCAACGTGTTGTCCGGCACCATCCAGGGACGCTACGCGAACGAGAAGACCACGGTGCCGTTGCCCAAGTGGTTTCTGGCCGTTGGCTTGATGGTCAATGCCAAGAAAAGCCTCTCCAGTTGCCAATTGGCCCGTGATGTAGGACTCAACACCAAGACAGCGTGGTTCATGCAACAGCGAATCCGTGCTGGCAGCAGACTACTGGGTGGCCGACGAGCTCATCTCCATCAACCCCGGGAGCAGCAGCGAAGTGCTGCTGGGACAGTTGCTTGCCGGCGCCTACGATCGTGGGGGATGAAGCCCGGCCCATCGGTCCGGACGATCTACGAGCCGTGCTCAAGCAACGGAACCGGTTGGAACTGGAGGAGCGGTTGGGGGTCACGTGTTGGGAGCGGGTCTTGCGCTGGGCGGTGACGAATCCGGCCGCAAGACGGACCCAGGCTGAATTGGCAAAACTTTGGCGGATCCGACAACCCTCGGTGTCCCAAACCTTGCAACAACTCACGGCTGCCGGTGCAGTTGAAGCCCTGCCCCACAGCGGGAGAGAACCCATCCAATACCTGCTTACAGGCATGACGAGACTGGCAACTTAGCTGCTCTGTTGCTGCGGTAGGGAACACATTCACGCCACCAGATGCGGCAAGGTGGTGACCAACTGGGGAAACAGGATGATGAGCACCAGCACCGCCATCTGCAGGAGAATGAAAGGAATGGCGCCCCGGTAGATATGGCCTGTGGTCACTTGCGGTGGGGCAACGCTGCGGAGATAAAACAACGCAAAGCCGAAGGGTGGAGTGAGGAAAGACGATTGCAGGTTGGCGCCAATAATAACGCCGTACCAGACCAGGGCTTCCGGGCCAAAGATCGTTTGGGCAACAGGTGCAAACAATGGAACAACAATAAAGGCAATTTCAAAGAAGTCGATGAAAAATCCCAGAATAAAAATCGTGACCATGTTCAGGCTGAGAAAGCCCATGGCCTCGCCAGGGAGACGGAGGAGCAGGTCGGCAATCAACCGGTCCCCGTCAAAGCCCCGGAACACCAGGCTGAAGGCGGTGGAGCCCAGCAGAATGAACATCACCATGCTGGTGGTGGACAAGGTGTTGTCGGCCACTTCCCCCATGGTGCGCAGCGTCAGCCGACCGTTCCATGCCGCCATGACCATGGCCCCCCCGGCCCCCATGGCCCCTGCTTCCGTGGGTGTGGCAATCCCGAAAAAGATGCTCCCCAACACCAACAGGATCAACGCCAACGGCGGCCCCACCAACGGCGCAGCCTGCCGCAGATCGTCCCACAGGGAACGGCTGGTGTCAGAGGGGGACAAGGGGGGGGCCAGATCGGGTTTAAGGTGGGCAATGACGAGGACGTAGAGTGCAAAGGTCCCCGCCATTAACAATCCGGGGATGACGGAACCGATGAACAAATCCCCCACGGAAATCCCCAATTGATCCGCAAGAACCACCAGCACAATGCTGGGGGGAATAATTTGTCCCAACGTGCCTGACGCAGTAATCACGCCTGTGGCCAGGGATTTGTCGTACCCATGGCGGAGCATGGTGGGCAGGGAGATGAGCCCCATGGTGATCACCGTGGCGGCCACAACCCCTGTGGTGGCCGCCATCAGTGCCCCCACCAGCACCACCGCCAGCGCCAGGCCGCCCCGCATCCGTCCCAATAGCCGGGCCATGGCCTCCAGCAACTGCTCCGCCAGGCCACTGCGCTCCAGCATGGCGCCCATGAAGACGAAGGCCGGAATCGCCAACAGGGTGAAGTTGCCCATGATGCCGAAGACCCGCTGGGCCATGGCCGTGAGGAACACCCCGTCAAAGGCGCCGACGGCAATGCCGACCCCGGCGAAAAGCACCGCCACGCCCCCCAGGGCAAAGGTCACCGGATAACCCAACAGCAGGGACGCCAGGGCCGCGACAAACATGCCCGGCCCCAGCCAGGAGGTGGTTGCTTCCATCACCGCCGCCCCTTTCTCCCGGACCGCAAGGCATCCAGGTTGTGGATCGTCTCCGCAACGCCCTGCAGGGCAAGCAACAGGAAACTCAAGGGTAAGATGGATTTCAACGGATACCGGGGTAGACCGCCCGGATCGGGAGATTGCTCCAGAATGTGCCAGGACAACCAAACCGCTTCCCAGGACGAGGCAATCATCAACAGACAGAAGGGAAGCAGGAACAGCAGTGTCCCCGCCAGGTTGGCCATGGTTTGCCGCCGTGCTCCCCAGCGGCTTTGCAACACGTCAACCCGCACGTGACCGTTGCGCTGCAAAGTCCAGGGGCCACCCAACAGGAAGGCGGCGGCAAACAGGTACCACTGAACTTCGATCAGGCGGTTGGAACTGAGATTGTGGCCCAGGAGAAGTCCCAGGTGGCGACCCGCCACGTTCCAGATGCCCACCACCAGCATCAGCAGCACCAGCACACCGGCCAGCCGCCCAACACAGGAATTGAGCCCGTCAACGGCGGCGGCCCAGCGCTTCAGCCACGGCCAGCAGGTGCGGAGGAGCCGAGGCCGGGACTTCATTCAAGCGACCTCCCCGGCCGGAGAAGCGTGGCCAGGCTGGCCAAGTTGATTCCAGCGTGATATTGTTTCACGGAAGCGAGACCATTGTTTATAAATACGACGGAAGTGTTGATGTTTTGACGCATAATCCTCAGAGAGTTCAAGGCTGGCTTTCTCCGCTGCACCGAGAATCTCCCGACTAAAGGGGAGCAGGGTAATGCCCTTGGACACCAGTGGACCCAGAGCCTCACTGTTGCGATGGTCGTAGCTGGCCAGCATTTGTAAATTCACCTCACGCGCTGCTGTCCGAAACATGTGCTGATAGGCATCGGGCAATTTTTCCCAGGCCTTTCGATTGACAAAAGCGTGAAGACTCGCACTGGGATCATGCCAACCTGGATAGTAATAATACTTTGCCGCCTTCCACAAGCCCAGTTTCCCGTCGTCGTAGGGGCCAATCCACTCTGCCGCGTCAATGGCGCCCCGCTCCAGGGCCAGGAAAATTTCTCCCCCCGGCAACACCTGTACATTCACGCCCAAGGCCGCCATTACCTTACCGCCAAGGCCCGGAATCCGCATCTTCAAGCCTTGCAGATCGGCAACGGTGTTCACCTGTCGCTTGAACCAGCCTCCCATTTGCGGACCACTGTTGCCTGCGGGGAATCCCAATACGCCAAAATCCTCAAACAGGCGATCCATGGCCTCGTTGCCGCCACCTTCGTAGAGCCAGGCGTTTTGTTGTTGGGCATTGAGGCCGAAAGGGATGGCAGTTCCAAAAGCAAATGCAGGATCCTTGCCAATGTAGTAATAACTACCGGTATGACCACATTCCACGGAACCTTGTTGAACAGCATCCAGAACTTGCAAACCGGGGACAAGTTCTCCGGCGGCATGGGGTGTAATCTCAAAATAACCGTGACTCATCTGCGCCACCCGCTCCGCGATGGTCATGGCGCCACCGTAAACGATGTCCAGAGATTCCGGCCAACTGGTGGCCATGCGCCAGCGAATCCTGGGGTGCTGGTCACCTGTCACCGTTGATGTGGATGCCGCCCGGCGTTGGGTTTCCCTCCGTCCACCGCAAGCCGCGAGGGTGGCGCTACCCAGGCCGAAGGCGGCTGTGGTGAGGGCCTGGCGGCGTTTCATGGGAACAGGGCAACTGGCTCTGGAGCCAAGCATAACACTGGCTGCCTAGCCCACTTGGCCCTGGGGAGAGGGACCATGGGGCCGGGCAGCCAGGGCGGACCAGGTGGACCGCTGAGGCGGGTGGGTGGCTCGGTTGTGCAGGCTCAGTTGCGCACCTTGATGTTCACTGCCTTGACGCTGTCCACTTTCGGGGCCGTGACGTGCAAGACGCCGTCCTGGAGTTCGGCTTGCAGTTGGCTGGGATCAATGCGCTTGCCGAAGTAGAAGCTGCGCCGCCAACTGCCATAGCGAAATTCGCTGAGCACGCGATCCTCTCCTACATCGACGTTGGTCCGCTCCGCGCTGACCGTCATGCCGTGTTCAGTGGCTTTGATGTCAATGGCGTCTTTGCTGATGCCGGGCAGTTCCACAGCCAGTTGATAGCGGTCGTCGTTCTCCCGGATTTCAGCAACGGGTGTACCCTCGGCTTGGTGAAGCTGCCGATCCAGATGCTCAAATAGAGAGAAGGGGGATTGTGATAGAGCAAGCATGGATGGTTCCTCCAAAAAATCAAAAGGTTGAACGGGTCGTGGAGACGTGATCTCCACGCCACCAGTCTTGGTCGTGCAGACGGATCCCCCTAGCGGTGAAACCGATCCTCCGGGTACGGCAGCTACCACAACGTTCGGTTGCCCCCATGCCAGGGGGGAGGGAGAACCGACCCAACTCTTCAACTCACGGACTTGCCCCCCATGGCCTGACCCATGGCCAACTGGCCAATCCGCTGGCCCTGCTCACGGAGATGGTGGAGGAAGAGTTGGTTGGCGTCGGGTTTGTGGGGATCCGGCGCCACCGGCAGGGGACCAGCCTCGTCCACCCCCAGCTCCCCTTCCAGGGCAGGGGCGATCACCACCAGCTCCGGATCCATGTCTTGCCCGTAGCTCCAGGTGCGGCGCGCCTGGGGAGGAAGCATTCCGGTCTGCACCGTGACCCCCTGCTCCGTGGCGTTGCTGATGCGCCGCTGGGCCAACTGGTCCAGCAGCTGCTGTCGCGTTCGCCCCCGCAACTGAAACAGCACAAAGGGATCTTCACTGAAGCGGTCCCCCATCAAGTAATAGACGGCAATGATGTGCTTGCAGGGATTGGCTTTATCCGGGCAACTGCATTCACTGCGCACCTCCCGGAGTTCCCAGGGGAAAAGGCGGCGGCCGCTGGCGGCAACGGCCCGTTCAATGTCCTGGGGCATGACTCCCGCCAACAGTTGGGCCGTCCAGCGGGCCTTTTGGGACAGGGCATCCAGGACGTAGTCCCAGTCCTCGTTGCTGAGGGTGTCCAACCAGAGCTTCACCTTATAGGGATCCTTGGCGGCGCCTTGCACCCGGGCATGCACACGGCGACCCTCAAAGCGAATGGAGATCACATGGCCTTCATGCATGTAGTCCCAGGCCCGCTCCAGTCGCCTCTTGTAGCGATAGGAGTTGATCAGGTCCATCCATTGGGCCACCCACCAGGGCTGCTCCGCCATGGCGCCTTGGCCGGCGCCGTTGTCGAGGATGCTCATTGCAGACTCACCAGGTCTTTGATGTTGTCGATGTCCAAGTCGGCCAGCCAGTCCTCGCCGCCCCCGATGACGTCTTCCGCCAGCCGGGCCTTCTCGCGAATCATGCGGTCCACGTTTTCCTCCAGGCTGCCACTGGTGATGAATTTATGCACCATGACCCGATTGGTCTGGCCAATGCGATAAGCGCGGTCCGTGGCCTGGTTTTCCACGGCAGGGTTCCACCAGCGGTCAATGTGGAGTACATGGCTGGCGCGAGTCAGGTTCAGGCCAACGCCGCCGGCCTTGAGGGACAGGAGGAAGAGTTGTGGGCCACGGGGATCCTGTTGGAAGCGGTCCACCATGCCCTGGCGCTCCACCTTGGAGCTCCCTCCGTGGAGGAAGGGCACTTCCCCCCGGAAGCGCTGCTCCAGGTGCTGCTTGAGCAGATGGCCCCAACGGGCGAATTGGGTGAACAGCAGGGCCCGATCCCCAACCGCCGTCAGCTCGTCAAGAATTTCCTCCAGCCGCTGCAGCTTGGCGGAGCGGCGACTGAAATCCGCCCCCACCTCCTGCTCCTGGAGCAGCAGTGCGGGGTGGTTACAGACCTGCTTGAGCTTGGTGAGCAGGGTCAGCACCCAACCATGGCGTTCACCGCGGGGAGCGCGGGCGATCACCTCCAGGGTATCGTCCACGGTTTTGCTGTAAAGCCGCCTCTGCTCATCGGAGAGTCCGCACCATTCATCCAGTTCAACTTTCTCGGGCAAGTCGCTGATGATGGATTGGTCCGTCTTGAGGCGTCGGAGGATAAAGGGACCAACACGGCGACGCAAATCCCGCAGGGAGGACATATCGCCATAGCGCTCGATGGGCAGGCGGTACCGTTGGCGGAAAAACCCTTCCTCCCCCAGCACCCGCGGGTTGAGGAAATTCATCAAGGGCCAGATCTCGCTGACACGATTTTCCACCGGCGTTCCCGTGAGGGCGATGCAGAAGCAGGGTTGTCGACCAAGGCGCGCCAACTCCCGTGCGGCGGCAGACTGCTTGGAGGTGGAGTTCTTGATGGCCTGGGCCTCGTCCAGCACCACCCCCTGCCATTCATAGCTGCTGAGGGTGGCCAGGTCCCGTTGCAGCAGACCGTAGCTGATGAGCACCAGGTCCACGCCGCTGAGCGCGGCGGTCAACTCCTCGGCTGTGCCGGGGCGGCTGCTGCCGTAATGCTCAATCACACGGAGCCCGGGGGTGAACTGCCGTGCCTCACGGCGCCAGTTGGTCATCACCGAGGTGGGGCACACCAGCAAGACCGGACGCTTGAGTTCCTTTTGCACCTTCAGATACTGAAGGAAGGCCAGCAGTTGAATGGTTTTTCCCAAACCCATGTCATCCGCCAGGCAGGCCCCCTGACCAAAGCGATAGAGGAAGGCCAGCCAGCCCAATCCCCGCTCCTGGTAAGGGCGCAACTGGCCGCAAAACCCTTCCGGTGCGGGCAGGGGGTCGGGTTGCTTGTAATGGTGGTACTGCTCCAGCACCTGCTGCAACCGTGGTCCCGCCTCAAAGCGATGCACCGGCAGCCGTTGCAGGGTTTCCAGATCGTTCCCGGCCAGCCGTAAAGCGTCTTCCAGGCTGAACCGCGGCTCCTCCAGGCAGAACGTTTCCGCCGCCTTGATGTCTCCGGGGCGCAGCTCCACCCATTGCCCGCCGTGGTTCACCAGGGGGCTCTTCTGGGCGCTCAGCCGCTCCAGTTGGTTAAGGGTGACGGGCTGGCCGCCAATCATGAGGGTCCAGCGCCATTGCAGAGACTCTCCCAAACTGAAGCCCTGGGACTCCGGTGGCAGATCCGCCTGGATGGCCAATCCCATGCGCCCGGCAAGGCCGTCGCTGAGGGTGGCGGGGAGCTTGACGCCAACTCCCAAATCCCGCAGGCGACGGCTGGCGGTACGCACCAGGACAAAGGCCTCCGCCGGCGTCAAGTCCATGCTGGACGGGGTGGGGCCCTCCAGGCCCCGCTCAAGGGGCGCAAAGGCGGACAGGGCCCGACCCAGGCCCTCCAGCAGCAGTTGGCTGGGCTGGTCCACCGGGATTTCACCAATGTGGACAGCATTGTCGCCAGCGGCCCAAACGGCCTCGGCATCCAGCCAGAGACCGGGATCAACAGCGGCTTGAAGACCAAAGCGGAGCTGCCAGTGGTGACCGTCCTGCTCCCCCTGCCGTGGTGGTGGGGCTTGCAGTTCCAGGCAAGCCCGGGCCGGCGCCAATTGGCCCGTGACCCCCTGGCGCCAGTGGTTGGTGGCCACCTGCAGGCGCTCCACCCCGTCCCCGTCGCTGGTGAGCAGGCCCTCCGGGGAAGAGAGGGCCTGTTGCCAACTGTCCAGCAGCTCGTCCAGGCCTTCTTCCAGCGGCGTGAAGGCAACACGCATCTGGGTATCCAGGAGGACCGCCACAATGCCGGCCGCCTGCAGGCGCTGCTGCTCGGGGCGACGGCAGGCCAGGGTGTTCAGCGGATCCTGGCCGGAGAGCAACGCCTGGGGCATGTGCAACGCCATGGTTTCCAGGCGATACCGGTCATCCTCGCGGTTGAGCAACGGTTGCCAGCGGGCGCGGCAGTGGTCCCCTGCGGCCTCCACCACGGGCAGCCAGCGGCCCCGGGCCATGAGGCTGAGACACCAGCGCTGTAGATGGGCCAACCAACACAGCTCGTCCCCCAGATCGGGATGCTCGCCACTGAGGGGCAGCGCATTGAGCCATGTGGGCACGTCCGCCATGGCCAGCTTCAGACCTTCAACGCGCCACGGCCACCACTGACACTGCCCAGGGATCGCTTCTCCGGCAAGCAGGGGAAGACCGCTCCACACCTCCCACTCCCTGGCCCTGCTGCTGGCGCGCCGCCGGCGCCGGCGGGAGAGGCGCAGATCCCGACTCGGCAAGCTCAGCAGACGATCCACAGGTTGCAGAGGGGCCGCCGGCAGGCGTTGCCGGCTGGTCAGGCAACGGTGCAAGTCCTGTCGCGAGAGGGCAAAAGGGTGGACCAGCGGTTCCTCCACAGGAGTCTGTCGATCCGCCAGGCACCAGGCATCAGCCCATAGCACAAGCCCATCGCCATCCCATAGCGCATGCAGAAGGCTCATAGACGCTTTTGGTCGAAACGCATGAGACGTGGCGCACCCTGACCCTGGCTGAAGGCGGTGGTCAGCGGTGCTCCCCCCTTAACTTGCCAGATCATGGGCAGGCCGTGACCCGTTTTGGGGACTGCGCGATCATTGCCTTTCATTATGCTTGTCCACCATGAAGGCGTCCGCATCCCCAGCCACCATGATGTCGGCACAACAGCAGCCCCGTAGTGGTGCGGCCATCCGCCTCGCCTTCCTGGACTTCTATACAGCCCGCGGCCACCACCTGCTGCCCAGCGCCTCCCTGGTGCCGGAGGACCCCACCGTCCTGCTCACCATTGCGGGGATGCTCCCCTTCAAGCCGGTGTTTCTTGGGCAGAAACAGCGGCCCGCCCATCGGGCCACCAGTGCCCAGAAGTGCATTCGCACCAACGACATTGAGAATGTGGGGCGCACGGCGCGGCATCACACGTTCTTCGAGATGCTGGGCAATTTCTCCTTCGGGGACTACTTCAAGGAGCAGGCCATTTGCTGGGCCTGGGAACTGAGCACGGAGGTGTTCGACCTGGACCCTCGGCGCCTGGTGGTGAGTGTGTTCCGTGAGGACGAGGAAGCCAGCGCCATCTGGACAGGGACGGTGGGGGTGGACCCCCGTCGGGTGGTGCCCATGGGTGAAGCGGACAACTTCTGGAGTGCCGGCCCGACCGGTCCCTGCGGTCCCTGCTCCGAACTGTACTACGACCTGCAACCCGGCAAGGGGGACGGGACCATCAATCTGGAAGACGACCAGCGCTTCATAGAGTTTTACAACCTGGTGTTCATGGAGTCCAATCGGGATGCCGACGGCGTTTTGACACCCCTGGCCAACAGGAACATCGATACCGGCATGGGTCTGGAGCGCATGGCCCGGATCCTGCAAGGCAAGCCCAATAACTACGAAACCGACCTCATCTATCCCCTCATGGCTGCCGCTGCCCGCCGCTCGCCGCTGGAGGACTACTTTGCCGCCAGCCCGGCCCAGCAAACCTCCTTCAAAATCATTGCGGATCACAGCCGGGCGGTGACCCACCTGATTGCCGACGGGGTCACCAGTTCCAACCTGGGGCGCGGCTACGTGCTGCGGCGCCTCATCCGCCGCGCCGTCCGCCATGGGCACCTCGTTGGCATCCGCGAGCCGTTTTTGGAATCCCTGGCGGACGTGGTGATCCAGTTGATGGAATCCGCCTATCCCCGGTTGCGGCAACGGCAGGACGTGATCAAGCGGGAACTCCAACAAGAGGAGTTGCGCTTCCGCGACACCCTGGAGCGGGGCGAAAAGCGCCTCGGCGAGATGTTGACGACGCAACCGGAGCGGATTAGCGGCAGCCAGGCGTTCGAGCTTTACGACACCCACGGCTTTCCCCTGGAGTTGACCGTGGAAATTGCCCAGGAGCACGGGTTGGCCGTGGATCAGGAGGGGTTTGCGACGGCCATGGAGATCCAGAGGCAGCAGGCCAGGGCCGCCGCCGTCAACGTGGATCTCACCTGTGGCGGTGTGGCGGAAGGCCTGGCTGCCAAGCTGGGGGCCACCCCCTTCAGCGGCTATCAACAGCTCAATGACGAGAGCGAGGTGGTGGCCCTCGTCGTCAACGGGGAGGCGGCACGGCAGGCGCGCCATGGTGACGCGGTGCAGGTGGGCCTGTCGGGCACCTGTTTCTACGGGGAATCCGGAGGCCAGGTGGGAGATCGCGGCCTGTTGCTGGGGGCCACAACGGCAGGTGATCCCGTGAAGATGATCGTTGAGGACGTGCAGAAGGTGGACGGGTTTGTTCTGCACAAGGGCCGCCTGGAATCAGGTGTGCTGAGCTTGGGGCAGGTGGTCACCACCCGGGTGGACCGTTCTTGCCGTCGTCGGGCTCAGATTCACCACACGGCCACCCATCTCCTCCACGAAGCCCTCAAGCGGGTCGTGGATCCGGTCATCTCCCAGGCCGGTTCCCTGGTGGACTTCGACCGGCTCCGCTTTGACTTCAACTGCTCCCGACCGGTGACCGCCAGCGAGATGGAGCGGATGGAGGCGCTCATCAACGGGTGGATCCTGGATGCCCAGGGTTTGGAGGTGAGCCGGATGTCCATGGCGGAGGCCAAGGCCCGTGGGGCGGTGGCCATGTTCGGGGAGAAGTATGGGGACGTGGTGCGGGTAGTGAACGTTCCTGGGGTGTCCATGGAACTCTGCGGCGGCACCCACGTGAACAACACTGCCGAAATCGGCGTGGTGCGGCTGGTGGCGGAGAGTGGCGTGGCCTCGGGCATCCGCCGCATCGAGGCCGTGGCCGGTCCGGCGGCGCTGGCTTACATCAAACCCCGGGACCAGGCCTGCCGTGAGTTGGGGGAGCGGTTCAAGGCGCAACCCACGGAGATCGTGGCCCGAGTCGAGGCACTGCAGGCCGAACTGAAACACACCAGCAAAGCCCTGGCCGCCAGCAGGGAAGCGCTGGCGCTGGCCAAGGCCGGGGCCCTGGTTCATCAGGCCCAATCCAACGGCCCGTTCCAGCTTCTGGTGCAACGGCTGGACGGGGTGGAGCCCGCCGCCTTGCAAACGGCTTGTCAAGCCCTGGTGGACCAGTTGGGTGCCGGGGCGGCGGTGATTCTGGCTGGGGAATCCGCTCCGGGCAAGGTGAGCCTTGTGGCGGGGTTGGGTCCCCAGGTGGTGGCCCGTGGTCTGAAAGCTGGGGCCCTGGTCGGCGCCCTGGCCAAGAAATGTGGCGGGGGCGGGGGCGGACGCCCCAACCTGGCCCAGGCGGGTGGCCGTCAGCCGGAGAACATTGACGCGGTGCTGAAGGCCGGCCAGGCCCTGTTGGCGCAGGCCCTCAGCCAGAATCCACCCGTAGAACCCCAACCGCGTCACCACAAGAGCATCAGGAAAACCCCGTCTGCCCCATGAGCCGCCGGGTGTTGATGCCTGCTTTCAAACTGTGTATTGTTTCATTGGTTACATCCAAGTCCATGGCTACGCGCACGCTCAAGCTTCTGATGGGAGCTGCTCTGCTCACCACACTGGCTGCCTGTCAGGGGAACACGCCCAAGGCGTCCTCGGAACCGGCCATGTCCCATGGGGACACGGAAGAGATGATGTCCGGGGAGCACGACCATGACCACACGGCCATGGGTGACCCCATCTTCAGCGGCGCCTTCCAAAAGGGGGAGGCCGACGCCGCCGGCACCTTCAAGATCTACAAGCATGGAGACGCGGCCATGGTCCACCTGAGCGAAGACTTTGCCACCAACACCGGTGCGCCTGATCTTTATCTGGTCATCGGCAACACCGCCAACCCCATCGCGGACAAAGAATTTCCCTATCCCCTGGATGAAAGCGAATACGTGACCGTAGCCGCACTGGACTCGGCCACGGGCGCCCAGGACTATGAACTCCCCGCCGATATTGATCTGTCCGAGGACAACTCCGTGGTCGTCTGGTGCAAGAAGTTCAACGCCACCATGAGCTACGCGCCACTGGAAGTTGTCCAATAGGCGTTGAAGGTCGGCGAGATCCTTGCGGGACTTGCCCCTCCCGGCCCGTGGCGTTAGGGTCGGGAACCGGAGGTTTGATGAATGAAAGCGGGCAAGAGGCGGGGGTCCGTTGGGGCTGGGCTCTCCTCCTGCTGCACGGCCCTGCTGGGGCTGGCCCTGCTGGGGTGGGGGTTGGCTGGCGGCGGCTGGGCAGGGGAACCACCCCGGCTGCTGTGGTTGACGGCAACAACGGAGGCGGACCCGGAGGGAACGAGTCTGCGCCCGCCCTTTGATCCGGCGCTGGCGCATTACGGCGTGGCCTGTGGGGAAGAGGACCTGCTCCAACTCCGCTTTGGGGCGCCCCCCGGCCTGCGGCTTGGGGTGGACGGGGTGCAGCCCCAACCGGGGCCGGAGAGCGGCGCGGCCACCGCGGTGGCATGGGGGGATGTAGTCACGGTGCGGGTGGCGGCGGACAGCGGCGCCTACAGGGACTACCTGATCCGTTGTCTACCCCCGTCGCTGGCGGCGCTGCGCCCCACGGTCCCCGACGGCACGGCGCCGCCGGACACCCTGCTGGCGGTGGTGGCCGGGGACTGGCTGGCGGTGCTGGACGGGCATGGGGCCGCCCGCTTTGCCCAACGGGTGGACGGCAGCGGTGGCGGCGCCGGCTTCTTCCTGCGCCCCTTCCTGGTGGGGGGAGAGTTGCGCTGGACCCATGCCCGCCGCGACGGGACAGCCCAGAGCAGTTGGGAGTGGGTGGTGCGGGACCAGGACTTCCAGGTGGTGCGGGTGGTGAAGACGGCGCCGCCCCTGACCCACACCGGCCGCCACGACTTCCGCCTGCTGGGGGACGGCTCCGCCCTGTTGCTGGCCCATGAGCCGGCCGTGCGGGACCTGTCCCACCTGGGGGCGGTGGGCGCCACCGACGGGGACGGCCAGCCATGGGGCGCCAACGTGCAGGTGCGGGATTCGGTGATCCAGTTGCTGGGGCCGGAGGGTCGGGTGCGCTGGAATTGGAGTTCCTGGGGCCGGATTCCGCTGGAGGACTGCACCCAGCACTGGTTCCCCGGAAACTATGCCCATCTGAACGGGCTGCAATGGACGGAGCGTGGTGTGCTGGCCTCCTTCCGTGGCTGCTCCACCGTGCTGCTGCTGGATCCCGGCGCGCCACCCGGCCAGGAAATCCTCTGGCGGCTGGGGGAGAGCAACCTGGCGCCGGAGGAGTGGGGGTCCCGTGGCCTGGGACCCGGCCCCTTGACCGTTGTGGGTGATCCGCTGGGGGGCTTCTGCGGCCAGCACGGCGCCCAGATGCTGGAGAGCGGCAACCTGCTGTTGTTTGACAACGGGGTGTCCTGCGTGGTGGACCCCCGCACCGGGGAGCCCCTGATGCGGCGGGGGGGGAATACAGCCGAGCGGTGGAATACGAGCTGGATCCGGAGGCGGGCGTGGCCCGGTTCCAGCGGGCGTGGTCCCTGCACGATGCCAAGGGCGCCCTGGGGGTGCGGGGCGGCCATGTGGAGGCATTGCCGGATGGCAGTTGGCTGGTGAGTTGGGGTTTCGACACCGGTGGCAGCATTCCCGTGGTTGGCGCCACGGTGCGCTGGCCCGTGGTGCAGGATGCGCCGCCACCGCCAGCCCTGGCCACCATGGTTGATCCCGCCACGGGCGGGGAGCGGCTGGTGATTCCCCGCCATGAATCCGAGGTGCTGTACGAACGTCGCGTGCTGCCGGTGGCGCCGGCCTGGCTGGAGCGGGCGGCGGCGCCCCTGGCGGCGGTGTTTCCCGATGGAGCGCCAGCGGCCCACGGGGGCAAAGCCTTCACCATGACCGTGGCGTTCACACAGCCGGTGGCAGCCTTTAGTCCCTCCACCTCATCGCTGGAAGTAGAAGGCGGGCGGCTTGTGGCGGTGGCGCCGGAGGTTGCCAGGGGCCGCCCTGCCTCAAGCTGGCGCCTCACCTTGGCGCCGGACGGCCAGGGGCCGCTGCGGCTCAGCCTGCGCTCCGGTGTGGCCTGCGCAACAGGCGGCATCTGCGCTGCCCCCGCCTCGCCCCTTGTGGCGACACCCCTATCGGTGAGGGTGCCCTTCGCCGCCAGCGACTGACCGGACCCGCTTGCAACCCCTGTTCCCGGTCAAACACACCTTGGCCTGGTGACGGTCCCGTCACTTGCGGCGGCCGGCAAGACGGTCCATGTGCAGGTGATCCACCACGGCCCGGGCAAGGAGCCTTAGGTGGGGTTTTGCCGGGGCCGTCACCAAGAACGACCCTCACCCCTGGCCTGTGGGAACCATGGCGGCGTAGACCATCTCCCCCGTCGTTGATCCATGACCTCCAGCACACCCGCCTCCAAACCCCAGGATCAGCCCCAGCCCCCGACCATGGCCC
>VXNS01000053.1 GCA_009840445.1 Synechococcus sp. SB0662_bin_14 | reverse complement strand
GCCATGGCCGGAGCCGTGCAATCCGGCCCATCGGGACCGTCCCAGAGCAGTTGGGTGAGCCCCTGGTAGGAAAAGCCATAGCAGCCGATGCGGCCGTTGCAATCCGGCTGGGTCCGCAGCCAGGCCATGGTGCAACTCCCGTCCCGGGCCTCGTTGGCAAACAGGCGGAAGCTGCCGCCGGAGTCGCCACAGCCCCGCACGTCCTGCACCACCACCAGGTAGCCGTGGGCGGCATACCAGGCGGGGTGGGCATAAACCATGGTGGAGGCCAGGGCACGGCCATAGGGCTGCCGCATGAGCAAAGCAGGCCATGGTCCCCCGTGTCGGGGTCTCCAGCAACTGGCCTGCAGGGCCACCCCGTCCGGCAACACCAACCGGCGTTGCCCATGGATCACGTCACCCAACGCCCCGGCAGCACCCACGGGCCAACGTCCTTCAGGTCACGCCGGGGCAGTACAGGCCCACCACGTAGGTGACGAGAATCTCGGCATCGCTGGTGGTGATCCCCTGGCTTGCGGCCACCTGCCCCAGGCTCGTGGAGGAGTAGGCGCTGTGGCCACCGGCGTTAATGGTATTCAACTGCTGGCACAGTGCCTCGGCCATGCCCGGGTTGCCTTTGACGGCGTTGAGGAGACCGGAGGGACTGGCCTGGGTGGGACGCCACAGGCCCGGCCCAGCCGCCAAGGCGGCCATCACCCCCAAACCCACGAGGCCGAAGAGCAAAGGTGGGCGCAACTTCCTCAACCCCTTAAATCTGCTTGCCATTACTGTCTCCGAGGATTTTATTCCTAGTATTCACCACAGGTTTGGTGTCTTGCAAGCCCTGATAACCGTCCCGTCATGAGTGTCACGCCCCCCCTTGTCGAGGTTGGCCTGGTGGTTGCCGCCCAAGGGCTCAAGGGGGAGTTGCGGGTTCTCTCCTCCAGTGATTTCGCCGAGCGTTTCCTGGAGCCTGGTCCCCGCTGGTTACGGAAGCCGGACGAACCGCCCAGAGCGGTTGAGTTGCTGCGGGGGCGTTGCCTGACCCGCAAAGGGCTCTACGGGATTCGACTCAAGGGCGTTACAACCCGGAATCAGGCGGAAACCCTGGTGCGGCATCGGCTGTTGGCGGACGCCACCACCCGTCCCCCCCTGGGGCCAGGGGAGTTTCATCTGCTGGACCTGGAGGGCCTGGAGGTGCGCCTGGATCCTGCGGGTCCGGCCCTGGGCGCCGTGGTGGACCTGGTCCACGGGGGCAACGACCTGTTGAAGATTCGTCTGCACCGGGGGGGACAGTCCGTCCTGGTGCCCTTCGTGGAAGCCATTGTTCCCCAGGTGCGCATTGAGGAGGGGTGGATCCTGCTGTGCCCACCGGCAGGTCTGCTGCCGATTGAGGCCCAGCCCCCACCAGCGGATGCCATAGGCTCGGTTCGTCAGCCCGAACCTTGATGGCGTCACCCACGGCGGTGATACCGGTGGTCCTCTGTGGGGGCGTCGGCACCCGCCTCTGGCCCCTCTCCCGGTCCGCCTACCCCAAGCAGTTCCTGTCCCTTGTGGGTGGCCACACCATGCTCCAGCAGACCCTTCTGCGCTTGGCGGGGCTACCGGGACTGCAGCAGCCCCTGCTGGTTTGCAACCATGCCCATCGCTTCGTTGCCGCCGAGCAGATGCGGGCCGTTGACGTGGAACCCGCCGCCATTCTGCTGGAGCCTGTGGGGCGCAACACGGCGGCGGCGGTGGCTGTCGCCAGCCTCCGGGCCATGGCGGCCGGTCAGGATGATGCCCTGCTGCTGGTGTTGGCGGCCGATCACGCCGTTGCCGATGCCGAAGCCTTCCGCGCCACCATTGGCCAGGCCGTTCCCGCCGCTCTGGGGGGACGGCTGGTGACCTTTGGCGTGACACCCACCGCCCCGGAAACCGGCTATGGCTACATCGAAGCTGGTCCCCAACCGGACGAATTCGGCCTTCGTCCCGTTCGCCGCTTTGTGGAAAAACCCAGCCGGGAGCGGGCTGAAGCCTTTCTGGCCCGTGGGGACTTCAGTTGGAACAGCGGCATCTTCCTGTTTCAGGCCGGGGTGATGGTGAAGGAGTTGGAGCGCTGCGCCCCTGACGTGCTGCACGCCGCCCGTGCCTCCCTCCAGCAGGCCCACACGGATCTGGATTTCCTCCGCCTGGAGCCGGAGGCGTTCCGCCGCTCCCCCACGGTGTCCATTGACGTGGCCGTGATGGAACAAACCCGTTTGGGCAGCGTGGCCCCCATGGCGGTGGGCTGGAGCGACGTGGGCAACTGGAGCACCCTTTGGCAACAAGGGAGCCGTGACGAGCAGGGCAACGCCGTGTGTGGCCGCGTCCTCCACCAGGAGGTGCGCAACTGTTACCTGCGCAGTGAACACCGCCTGGTGGTGGGCCTGGGCCTGGAGAACCTGGTGGTGGTGGAAACCAGTGACGCTGTTCTGGTGGCCCGCCGGGACCGGACCCAGGCGGTGAAGCAGGTGGTGGCCCGTCTTCAAGCTGCCGGGGCGCGGGAAGCCCAAGCCCACCAGCGCACCTACAGACCCTGGGGGCACTACGACACGGGGGTGGAGGGGGAACGCTGGCAAGTGAAGAAAATCCACGTGAAACCAGGCTGCTCCCTGTCGTTGCAGATGCACCACCACCGCGCCGAGCATTGGGTGGTGGTGCAGGGCACAGCCCGTGTGGAGCGGGACGGGGAGTCCCTGCTGCTCAGCGAAAACCAGAGCGCCTACATCCCCCTGGGCTGCCGTCATCGCCTCGGCAATCCCGGCCGCATTCCCCTGGAGCTCATCGAAGTGCAGAGCGGACCCTACCTGGGGGAAGACGATATTGTCCGTTTTGAGGATCGCTATGGACGCACGTCAGGCTGAGCCGGTGCTGGTGACAGGCGCCGCCGGCTTCATCGGCTTTCACCTGAGCCGGGCCCTGTTGCAGGCCCACGTGCCCGTGGTGGGCCTGGACAACTGCAATGCCTACTACTCCCCCCAGCTTAAACGGGACCGCCTGGCCCGGTTGGGGCAGTGGCCCCAATTCCGGTTTGTGGAGATGGATCTGGCCCAGGCCAGGGATTGCGCGGCCCTCTTTGCCCGGACCCGTTTCAGGGCGGTGGTCCACCTGGCGGCCCAGGCCGGCGTCCGCTACTCCCTGGAGAATCCCGCCGCCTACATCAACAGCAACCTGGTGGGCTTCGGCCATGTGCTGGAGGGGTGTCGTCACCAGCAAGTCCCCCATCTGGTCTATGCCAGCAGCAGTTCGGTCTACGGCGCCAACCGCAAGCTGCCCTTCGCCGAGGCGGATCCCGTGGACCACCCCGTGAGCCTCTACGGGGCCACCAAAAAAGCCAACGAACTCATGGCCCACACCTACAGCCACCTGTTCGGGCTGCCCTGCACCGGCCTGCGCTTCTTCACGGTCTACGGCCCATGGGGCCGCCCCGACATGGCCTATTGGACCTTCACCCGCAAAATCCTGGCGGGGGAACCGCTGCAGGTGTTTAACCACGGGCGCATGGGGCGGGACTTCACCTACGTGGACGACGTGGTGGACAGTCTGATGCGCCTGCTGCCCACACCACCCCGGCCCCAGCCTGTGGAGGCGCAGCCCACGGCGGCCACCAGCACCGCCCCATGGCGTGTGTTCAACATCGGCAATCAGACACCGGTGCCCCTGCTGGCGTTCATCCGGCTCCTGGAGGAGGCCCTGGGGAAGACGGCCACCGTGGAGTTCCTGCCCATGCAGGCCGGGGACGTGCGCCAGACCCATGCCGACGTCTCCGCCCTGCAGCAGGCCGTGGGCTTTCAACCCGGCACCAGGCTCCAGGATGGTCTGGCGCAATTTGTGGCCTGGTATCGGGCCTACCACAACTGCTGATCCGGGGCCGCGCAAAGTTACCGCCGGGAAACCAGGGGTCGGTCACGTTACCGTTCCCTGCTAGCGTCTTGCCCCATGGCCAACGGAGCCAATCTCACCTGGATCGCCGGCACCATCTGGAGCATTGCGGACGACGTATTGCGGGATGTCTACGTCCGCGGCAAGTACCGGGACGTGATCCTGCCCATGACGGTGCTGCGCCGCCTGGATGCGGTGCTGGAACCCACCAAACATGAGGTGCTGAACGCAAAAGCGTTTCTGGACAGGGCCGGGATCCACAACCAGGACGCCCCGCTCCGGCAAGCGGCGGAACAGACCTTCTACAACACCTCCAAATTCACCCTCCACCACCTGCGGGCCAAGGCCGGTCGGCAGCAACTGAGGGCTGACTTTGAGACCTGCCTGGACGGCTTCTCCCCCAACGTCCAGAACATCCTGGACAACTTCGAATTCCGCAACCAACTCCCCCGCCTCTCCAAAGCCGACGCCCTGGGCGCCCTGATTGAGAAGTTCACCTCGCCCGCCATCAATCTGAGCCCGAATCCGGTGGTGGACACCGACGGTACGGTGCGGCATCCCGGCCTGGACAACCACGGCATGGGCACGGTCTTCGAGGAGTTGATCCGGCGTTTCAACGAGGAGAACAACGAGGAGGCAGGGGAGCACTTCACACCCCGGGACGCCGTGACCCTCATGGCAAAACTGGTGTTTCTCCCCATCGCCCAACAGATTGAGTCCGCCACCTACCTGCTCTACGACGGCGCCTGCGGCACCGGCGGGATGCTCACCGTAGCCGAGGAGGTGCTGCAACAAATTGCCCAGGCGCAGGGCAAAAGGGTGTCCACCCATCTCTACGGCCAGGAGATCAACGGGGAGACCACCGCCATCTGCAAAGCCGACCTCCTCTTGAAAGGAGAAGGGGACGCTGCCGACAACATCAAGGGCGGCCCGGAGTATTCCACCCTGTCCAACGACGGTTTCCCGTCGCGGGAGTTTGATTTCATGCTCTCGAATCCGCCCTACGGCAAGAGTTGGGACACCGACCTGCAGCGCATGGGCGGCAAGAAGGGGATGGCCGATCCCCGCTTCGTGATTGAGCACGCTGGCGATCCCCAATACTCGCTGGTGACCCGCTCCAGCGATGGCCAGATGCTGTTTCTCGCCAACAAGCTCGCCAAGATGAAGCAGGGCACCAAACTGGGCAGCCGCATCGCCCAGGTACACAACGGCAGTTCCCTGTTCACCGGCTCGGCGGGACAGGGGGAGAGCAACATCCGCCGCTGGATTCTGGAGAACGACTGGCTGGAGGCCATCGTCGCCTTGCCCCTGAACATGTTCTACAACACCGGCATCGCCACCTACGTGTGGGTGCTCACCAACCGGAAACCCCAGCACCGGCGGGGCAAGGTGCAGTTGATCGACGCCAGCGCCCGGTTCCAGCCCCTGCGCAAGAATCTGGGCAAGAAGAACTGCGAACTGGGGACGCAGGACATCGAGACAATCTGCCGGACGTTTCTGGATTTCCAGGAAACGGAGCAGAGCAAAATCTTCGACAACAGGGCCTTTGGCTATTGGAAGGTGACGGTGGAGCGCCCCCTGCGGCTGGCGGTGGATTGGTCCGAGGAGCACAGGAGCCGTTCTTCAACGCCTGCATCACGGCGGGCGAGGCCCCGTTGGCAGACACGGTGCAAGACGTTCTGGACCCACTGGGGCCAGGACCCCATCGGGATTTCAACGGGTTTCTGGACGGGGTGAAGGCCGAGATGGAACGGCGCGGGATCAAGATGACGGCCAGGCGGAAGACGCTCCTGTAAACCAAACTGGCCCAGCGGGACGCGGCAGCGGCGCCGGTGGTGAAGAAGGTGCATCGGCGGGGAACCCCTGCCGACCCCCTCCACGGCCTGTTCGCGGTTGGTCCCGGTGGGCGGGTGGTGGAGCACGAGCCCGATAGCGAATTGCGGGATACGGAGCAGATTTCCCTGCAGGAAGAGGGCGGCATCGAAGGCTTCCTGCAACGGGAAGTGCTCCCCTACGGGCCGGATGCATGGGTTGATCCCGAGAGCGTGAAAATCGGCTACGAGATCAGCTTCTATTTCTATAAACCCCAGCCGATGCGGACGCTGGAAGAGATTCAAGCGGACATTATGCAGTTAGAAAGGGAGACGGAAGGGTTGATGCACGACATCCTGGGCATGGGCGGGGTTGGTGGAGGTGAGGCCCACTGCCATGGGTGATTCCCGGTTTGATGTTGAACCCTTTCTGGGACAGAAGGAAGGCCAGCACTTCGAGCGCAAATCCATGTGGCACGGGCCGGCAGGGAAGAAGCGACCTCGGGACCGGCAGAAGGTGCGCGAAGAAGCGGCCGAATACGTGGCCGCCTTTGCCAATGCCGATGGCGGTCTTTGACGTTATCCTCAGCAACCGACCCATCCCCATCAGGCCTACCGCAGCACCCCGGCCTTCCATGGAGATCGGCAGTCCGAGGGGGCAGCTTCAGCATCCGGTGTGCGGTAGGCTTGAAGCCGCCACAGAGCCATGGATGGACATTGCCACGGGACCATGGATGGACTTCAAGGTGATTTTGTTCAGCATCGTGACTTGTGTCTACACGCTGATCATTACCCTGCCCATGATCAAGCGCGAGTTGAGCCTCGTTGAGCGCATCACCTGCAGCCTGATCGTGATCATATCCCTCCTGGTGGTAGGCTTCAACCTGGTGAAGGATACCTACACCTACCTGGCTTATGGGTTCGTGATTGCCGAGATTCTGGCAACAGCACAGGTGGCCTGGTTCTGGGTGATGTTGCTGAGGTTACAAAGGCTGGAAAAGCTGCGGCAATCCAGGTCCAGGTGACGTGTTGGGGAGGAACTTGTTGAGATCATGGTAAAGCCTGACCAATCAGCGGCCTATCCTGTTAAGTTGGGAGGAGAGGGGTAAGCCATGGCATGAGCAGACCTACTCCTGAAGCTGGTCAAGGCGAGCACGCAAAGAAATGACGAGCAAGTCCGAAGGGTCATTGAAGCCATGGCCGCTGAGGAGCGCGCCAAAAACCACACCATCCTGGCGGAAAGGCTGCTGACGCAACTGCAGGGTGGTGGTAACGGGCATACGCCATCGACGACAACCCGCACACTCCGGACGCCGGCAGGCCCGCTGCTGGCGGAGATCATCCCGCAGCGCTGCCTGGGTGATCTGTTCCTGCCGCCCGACGTGGAGGAGGTCGTCAGTGAGCTTGTGGCCGAACAGCATCGCGCCGACCTGCTGCGTTCCTACAGCCTGGAGCCACGGCATCGCATCCTGCTGGCCGGGCCTCCCGGGAACGGCAAAACCACCCTGGCGGAAGCGCTGGCCCATGCCTTGTGTGTCCCCATGCTGGTGATCCGCTATGAAGCCGTGATCGGTAGCTACCTGGGGGAGACGGCACAGCGCATTGCCCGGGTATTCGAGGAGGCCCGGTCACGCCACTGCGTGCTGTTCTTCGATGAGTTCGACGCCGTTGGCAGGGAGCGGGGAGATCAGCACGAGACGGGCGAGATCAAGCGTGTCGTCAGTTCACTGCTGCTGCAGATCGATGCCCTGCCCAGCTTTGTGGTGGCAGTGGCGGCAACCAATCATCCGGAGCTTCTGGACCGGGCCATATGGCGGCGTTTTCAAGTGTGCGTGGAGTTACCGGCGCCGAAACGCGGCCAGATCGAGAAGTGGTTCCGGCGATTTGCCGAGCAGCACGACTACACCCTGGACATCTTGCCTCGAAGCCTCGCTCAACACTTACAAGGGCTGAGCTTTGCCGAGATTGAGGAACTTGGGAACGATGTTCTGCGCCGGGTAGTCCTGGATCAGCCCAACGCTGACGTCAAAGCCATTGTGGCAAGCCGGCTGCGCCATTGGAAAGGCCGTTTCAAGCCGGAGCAGGCTGGGGTGGGAGGTAATGTCTAATCGATGGCGAAAACCAATTATCCTCTGCCCCTCCTCCCCCAGTGGCCGCCAACCGGATCTCACCATGCTTGAACTGCCTCTGGGAGTTGGCCGCCTATCCGTGGGCGCAAAAAGGATCGCCCAACCCCAGCGCCAGCAACAAGCTGATACGGAATGGACGTTCTTCACCGGCTATCGGGCCAAGTGGTGATCCGTTACGCTCGCTGAGCGGGCTTTATGAGAGTGCCAGAATCATTAGCGGCACAAGTAGAGTTGACAAGACTTGGGAGACCTGATGTAACTTGGAAGTCAACTTCTGCACAGGAATCTTTCCCGTCAAATGTCAATTGTCTCAAAGCACATCTCCGATACAATCAAGGATGCAATGGGGAAACTTTCCGGCTTGCCTACTCCCGTTGGTGGTTGGATCGTCAAGACTGGCATTGACTCTGCTGATGAAGAAGCTGTCTGGGTTTGGGCAATGTTGAAAGAAGATGAAGATAAAATAGAATTTAATAAAATAGAAGAATTAGAATCTATAATCACCAAGCAAGTTAAGCAGATCGCCGGTTCTGATACCACCGCATATGTTCGTTTTCGTGGCGTCTCTGAAGAAGTGTAACAATCATGGCTCTCCATGATGATTTATTAGAGCAAGCTCGCTTTCTTGCTCAGAAGAAGGATTCAATGAAGCCCACACAGGCGAATCTTCGTCGCTCAGTTTCCTCCTCTTATTATGCGATTTTTCATTTCCTGATTGACGAAGCAACAAAGCTCATGTTGCCGGGAAGAAATCAGATTTTGCGAGACTGTCTTGCAAGGGCATTTAAGCACAAAGACATGAGAGACTTTGCAAAAGGTATTTCTGATTCAAATTATCCCACAAAACTTGTCCCCGCTTTTAATGGACAACCGCTTGAACAGAAGTTAATCAAAGTAGCTTCCGCATTTTGTAAGCTTCAACAAGCTCGCCATGAAGCAGACTATAATCGAACATCTCGTTTTAGTCGTCGAGAAGTTTTAATTTTAGCTGATAAAACTGAACAAGCATTTGACGCATGGAATGAACTAAAGGTTGCAAATAAAGACCAAGCTGACATTTTCCTTATTGGACTGCTGAGCTATAAAAACATACAAAATTGAGACCAATTTAAGATTTGCAAGACCGGGATCAGAAGCAAGGAGTGGCCTGGGGTTTGAGTTTGGCGCCATCGTCCTTCCTCAGCGATGGGCTGAACACGACGGCGGGCCGGTGGACCCTGACTCCGAAGCAGAGGTGGGATAGTCGCCTCCTCCGTTGCCGTCATCCCCTTCCTTAAGGCCATCTCCCCCCAGTGGCCGGCAACTGGATCTCACCACCACCCTTGAACTGCCCCCCGGGAGTTGGCCGCCGATCCGTGAGTGCAGGAAAGAGCACCCAGCCCCGGCACCAGCAACACGCCGATCCGCATGGATGTTCTTCACCGGCCGTCGGACTCAAGGGTGACACGTCACCATCACCCAGCAGGTTTTGCAGGGCAACTTTTTCCTCCCACCACACACCCACCATGTACCCCCAAAGGTCCCTCTACACCCCCCAAATTCCCAGCCCTAGCAGCCGCCACCACCGGGAATCCCCGGACAAGGCCTGTTCAAGGTAAGGCTCGTGTGATGTGTGGTAGGATACGAGCCCACACCAAGTCACGGCACATGGAGCAGACCCCGTTGCAGAGCGACGACAGGACTGAGGATTCCTTTCAGAAACATCTGGAAAAAGGTGGCCAGATCCTCAAGACACGAGATGACCCTGTCCCAATCTTGCTGGAGCATGACAAGGACGACGAGGACAGCACCAAGCCGTTCAAGCTATCCAGTGGCCCGTCATGTTCTTGGGCCGATACAGATGAGAAATTTGGCACAAAGAAGCTACGTCCCAGAATAGAGCCTTGGCTGACGGCATTAGTCCAGTCTGAGCACCTCTCACTGCTCGTTGGCTCTGGCCTGACGCACGCTGCTCACACAATAGCAACGGGGAACCCATGTCCCGGTATGGATCAGATCTCATTCAACGTACTGAATAAGGAAATCTCCAAAGCGGCAAGTCATGCTGCAAAAAGCGCCGGGCGGGAAGGCGATGGAAATTTTGAGGACCAAGTACGGGCCGCACATGAGTTACTTCGTGGCTTGGAGATTATTGCTTCTACGGAGACGGACTATAGCAAAGTCGAGGACTTACAAAAGAGCTTGAAGGACAATCTCAGCTTATTCGCACACCAGATTCTTGACGGAGAAAGGAAACTCGTTTCCGCTCCTCCTGAGAAACGCGAGCAAGCCTTCAACTGCCTGGTCAGTTTTCTGCTGAGCTTTGCGAGCCGATCCGGCACACGCGAGCGTCTGCATCTGTTCACAACGAACTATGATCGCTACATAGAAGCTGGCGCCGACGTGGCGGGGTTGCGATTGATGGATCGATTTGTGGGAACGTTGACACCTGTCTTTCGCGCCTCTCGACTCGATGTTGATCTCCACTACAATCCGCCTGGCATACGAGGTGAACCACGCTATCTTGAGGGCGTCGCTCGCTTCACCAAGTTGCACGGCTCCATCGACTGGGTGGCTTTCAATCAAACGATTCGTCGAATTGGGCTGCCATTCGGTGCCTCGGCAATCGACCCATACCTGGCAGCGCCGGGGTTAAAAGGGGCCGACGCAATGCGGCTTATGATCTACCCTAACGCCGCCAAGGATCGAGAAACGGCGGAATATCCGTATGTCGAGCTATTTCGAGATTTTGCAGCAGCAATCTGTCGGCCAAATAGCACAGTGTTCTGCTACGGCTATAGCTTTGGCGACGAGCACATCAATCGAGTGATTGAGGACATGCTGACCATTCCATCAACCCACCTCGTTATCATCTCTCGTGGCGACCGGCTTGGCCGGATCATGGGTACTTACACGAAACTGGGGCGACATGCCCAAGTTACGCTCCTGATTGGCAAGCACTTCGGAGACCTACAAAGGCTCGTGAAAGACTATTTACCCAAGCCAGCGATTGATCGCACCACCTTCCGCATGGCCGAACTCCTCAAAGCCCGATGGCACACAGGCCAGCACGAAGACGACAAGCCACACACGCCTCAGGCAGACAACGAAAGTGGGGATGTATGACTATGACGCTCTTCGAACAGGCCGGAAGTCTACGAATTGGTGTAGTTGACTTCGTTTCTCCAGACGAGATCAAAGTTCTCCTCGATATCGAGGCTCCAGAGTCCGTTGAGCTGAATACGGGCGGACCGAGGCCTTTTCCACGTGTCAACGGTTACTTGTTGGTCCCGGTAGACGACGGATTCCTTGTTGGTCAGACCGAGTGGATTACGGTTGAACGCTCGCCTTTCCCGAAGCGACGTGGGATGCAGGACTTCGGACTTGTAGATCTGCCGTACCCACTACGCAAGCTGCGCCTCAACCCCTTGGGCACTTTGCGAACTGGAGAAAACGTTGAGAAGTACATCTTCCGCCGAGGTGCTGATGCATTACCGTCGGTTGGCACCGCAGTCTTGCTGCCCACGGCAATTCAACTTCGCTCCATTGTGGAGTCCAGTGAGAAGCGGTGGGTCAAGATCGGCACGAGTCCGCTTGCCGACGACGCGCAGGTATGCGTTGATCCCAACCGGTTATTCGGGCGTCACCTTGCCGTTCTCGGCAACACCGGCAGCGGTAAGTCTTGTTCCGTTGCCGGTCTCATTCGATGGAGCCTTGAACAAGCAAGGAAGTCGCGCAAAGATGGGCTGCTGCCAAAAGCCAGATTCATCGTTCTCGATCCAAATGGTGAGTATTCCCGAGCATTCGGCGGTGATCAGATGATCAAGCCACGAATTTTTAAGGTGAACCCTGACAGAGAGAAGGGCGAGAGGGATCTTAAGATTCCCTTGTGGTTTTGGAATAGTGCTGAGTGGTGCTCGTTCACACAGGCAAGTGCAAAGACGCAGCGGCCACTATTGCGAAGAGCGTTGCGAGAGGTCAAATCAGGGCGGGTAGATGTTGCTGCTTCGACCGAAGAAGAAAAACGAATGGCGCTACGCCGATTTCTATCAACTCGCCTAATCTGCGTGCAGAGCGACCTAAAGACGGATGTAATCTTTACTGATGAGAGTAAATTTGGCTTTCGTCTAAAAGCGGTTTTTAGCGACATTGATGCCATGATCACTGAACACCCGGACAATTGTCTAGCCGAAGTTCGAGATGCCATCAATGGAGCATTGAGTGCAACTTATAACAGATTTGAGACGAGAGGAAAGATCGTCGAGTACTACCGTGCGTTCAGTGAAGTGCAAGTTAGTAAAATAATCACTGCTCTGCAATCTGCTCTGCAAACTGTTGGTGGCATCGTCTATCAAGAGAGACCAGATGAAGATACTCCATTATATTTCCAAGGAGCGGACCTTGCAGACCATCTGGAAGCCCTCGCCAATCAAGAAAACGTGAGCCAGTATCTGGATTTTCTTGTTGCTCGTATCCGTATGTTTTTGTCGGACCCGAGAATTAGAGGGATCATCGAAACTACGGACGGTATCACTCTGGATCAGTGGCTAATAGACTATATCGGGGCCGACGCATCCGCAGGCGGTTGCGTTTCGGTGATCGACCTTTCCCTGGTCCCTACAGAGGTGGTTCATGTCGTCACAGCCGTGATCGCCCGGATGACGTTTGAAGCCTTGCAGCGCTATGTAAAAGTGAATGATGAGACGCTTCCCACAGTGCTGGTTATGGAAGAGGCGCACACGTTCATCAAACGGTACAAGGAAGACGTTGAGAATCAAGATGCAGCCACTGTCTGCTGCCAAGTCTTCGAGCGCATCGCCCGTGAAGGCAGAAAGTTCGGACTCGGCCTCGTACTTTCGTCCCAGCGGCCGTCCGAGCTTTCACCCACAGTGCTGTCACAATGCAACACCTATCTGCTTCATCGAATCAGCAACGACAGGGACCAGCAGTTGGTCCACCGGCTCGTTCCAGACAATCTAAAGGGGCTGCTACGTGAACTACCCTTGCTACCCTCACAGACTGCGATTCTACTGGGCTGGGCCACGGAGCTTCCAGTGCTCGTGAAGATGAATGACTTGCCCAAATCCCAGCAGCCGCGCTCCGATGACCCTGAATTCTGGGATGTGTGGATAGGCAGTAGTCAGGAGGGCGCTCCAGTCTCGCGAACAGCAGACTGGAAGAAAATCGCACGCTACTGGAAAGAAGGAAGTTGAGAGCACCAATCGGAAGGAACGAGTGACACAGATCAGGTGAGCCAGCAGCCTACGGTACACTTGGGTGAGGAAGGAGGTGATGTTGATGTACCTTTCTAATAAGCCCTACCCCGCCTACAAGGACTCCGGCGTGGAATGGTTGGGGAAAGTGCCAGAGCATTGGAAGGTGCGACGTCTCAAAAATTGGCTGGGAATCAACAGAAGGGTCTTGCCCGAGGACACAGATCCAGAGTACACATTCCAGTATGTGGACATCGGATCCGTTTCTACAGGCCGGCTCACAGAAACTCCCAAGCGACTTCGATTTGGCAACACACCCTCACGGGCTAGACGTATCGTTGCTCACGGCGACACAATTGTCTCTACGGTACGAACGTACTTGAAGGCAGTCTGGTATGCTGACAACCTCCAAGAACCTCTGATTGCTTCAACCGGTTTCGCGGTGCTGACGCCAGATAAAAACACGTTACCGAAATTTGTCAGTTACATATGCGAGAGCAATCCTTTCACAGACCTTGTCACGTCAGAATCAGTGGGAATCGCGTATCCTGCAATTGCCGAGACACGATTGGGGACATTTTCAGTTTGCATCCCACCCCTCCCCGAACAAGCTGCCATCGCCCGCTTCCTCGACCACACCACTCAACGCGTCCAACACCACATCCACGCCAAGCAAAAACTAATCAAACTCCTGGAAGAGCAAAAACAGGTCATCACCCATCAAGCCGTCACAGGCCAAATCAACGTCCAAACCGGCCAGCCCTATCCGGCCTACAAGAACTCTGGCGTGGAGTGGCTGGGGGATGTGCCGGAGCATTGGGAGATGCGCCGCAATGGATGGCTCTTCAGCGAGCGCAGTGAAACAGGATATGGCTCGCTGCCCATTTTGGAAGTGTCACTCCACAAGGGAGTTGGTATTCGGGACATGGAAGCTGGCGAACGTAAGCAGCAGATGAGCGAGAGAGATCGCTATAAGCGAGCCAAGAAGAGAGACATCGCATATAACACAATGCGCATGTGGCAAGGGGCCGTTGGTGTTGTGCCAGCCGATGGCTTGGTCAGCCCTGCATATGTTGTGCTCAAGCCGATTGATAGAATAGAATCAGACTACTATGGACATTTATTCAGAACTGATGCTTACAAGCGCGTAGTGAAAAACTATTCAAGAGGGATCGTCTCGGACCGTGATCGGCTCTACTGGGATGAATTCAAGCGAATCATGTCAGTTGTACCTCCGACAGGAGAACAAACCGCCATCACCCGCTTTCTAGGCCACACCAACCACCGCATTTCAAAGCACCACACCGCAGTCAAGCGGGAGATTGACCTACTCCACGAATACCGCACCCGCCTCATTGCCGACGTGGTCACCGGCAAGCTGGACGTGCGCGAAGCGGCTGCCCACTTGCCCGAGAGCGCCCCGCCCGCGCTTGCCGCCACCTGCCAGGATGGGACGGAGCTTGCCGACCCGGGCCAGAACCCCTACCCATGACCACCGATCTCAGCGAACGAGGCTTGGAACGCTTCATTTGCCAGGCCCTCACTGGCGACCACTGCGATCCCCCCGCTGGCCCCACCATCGGCACACCGTCGGCGCCAGGGGGACGTGGCTGGTCGCCAGGCAACCATCACGATTACAACCGGGAATACTGTCTGGACATCGTCCAACTCCGCACGTTCCTCCACGCCACCCAGCCGGGCGCCGCCCCCACCCTGCGGCTGGATGAGGACGGCCCCACCCGCCGCAAGTTCCTGGCCCGGCTGCAAGGGGAAATCGCCAAACACGGCGTCGTTGCCGTGCTTCGGGACGGCATCCGCCACGGCGCCCACCACCTGGAGTTGTTCTACGCTAGCCCCTCTCTCCACAACGAAACGGCCCGGCGGCGGTTCCAGCAGAACCGGTTCACCGTCACCCGCCAACTCCGCTACAGCCGGGACAGTGCCCAGCGGGCGCTGGACATGGCGCTGTTTATCAACGGGCTGCCCGTCTTCACGTTCGAACTCAAGAACAGCCTCACCCGGCAGGCGGTCGAGGACGCCGTTGAGCAGTACAAGCGGGACCGCAATCCCCGCGAGCCCCTGTTCCAGCTTGGGCGGTGCGTGGCCCACTTCGCGGTGGACGACCACCAGGTGCAGTTCTGCACCCATCTCCAGGGCAAGGCGTCCCGGTTCCTGCCGTTCAACCGGGGTTGGCAGCAGGGGGCCGGCAATCCCCCCAACCCGGACGGCCTCCAGACGGACTACCTGTGGCACCACGTCCTCACCCGGCAGAGCGTGGCCAACATCCTGGAGAACTACGCCCAACTGGTGGCATCCAAGGACGGGAAGACCGGTAGGACGAAGAAGGTGCAAATCTGGCCCAGATACCACCAGTTGGAGGTGGTGCGGCGGCTCCTGGAGGACGCCCGCCGACAGGGGGCGGGGAAGCGGTATCTGATCCAGCACTCGGCCGGCAGTGGCAAGAGCTATTCCATCGCCTGGCTGGCCCATCAGCTCATCGGGCTGGAGCGCAACGGCAGGCCCGTCTTTGATTCCGTCGTTGTGGTCACCGACCGCCGCATTCTGGATCAGCAGATCCGCGACACCATTCGGCAGTACACCCAGGTGCGGGCCACCGTGGCCCATGCGGAACACTCCGGGGACCTGCGCCGCTTCATTGAGCAGGGCAAGAAGATCATCATCTCCACGGTGCAGAAGTTCCCCTTCATTGTTGACGAAATCGGCAACGCACAGCGGGGCCGCAGCTTTGCCATCATCATCGACGAGGCCCATTCCAGCCAGGGGGGCAAGGCCAGCGCCGCCATGTCCCGGGCCTTGGGGGAAGTGGGTAACGTGAGAGAGGAGGAGACCGACGAGGACCGCATCAACCGCTTGATGACGTCCCGCAAACTGCTCCCCAACGCCAGTTATTACGCTTTCACCGCCACCCCGAAAAACAGAACCCTGGAGATTTTCGGGGATCCGGAACCCCATGGGGACGGCACGGTGCGGCATCGGCCGTTTCACGTCTACAGCATGAAGCAGGCCATCCAGGAGGGGTTCATCCTGGACGTGCTCCGGCACTACACCCCGGTCAGCAGCTACTACAAACTGGCCAAGACCGTGGAGGGAGACCCGGAGTTCGACGCCAGGAAGGCCCGGAAGAAGTTGCGGCGCTACGTGGAAGGGCACCAGCACGCCATCCGCCACAAGGCGGAAATCATGGTGGACCATTTTCTTGAACAGGTGATCACCCAACGCAAAATTGGCGGCAAGGCCCGGGCCATGGTGGTCACCAACGGCATTGAGCAGGCCGTTCAATATATTCACGCCATCCGCGATTACCTGAAGCAGCGCAAAAGCCCCTACCGGGCCATCGTCGCTTTCTCGGGGGAACACGGTGATGAAAAAGTGACTGAAGCCACCCTCAACGGATTCCCGTCGTCCAGGATTGCCGAGGTGTTCCAGGAGGAGCCCTACCGCTTCCTGGTGTGCGCCGACAAGTTCCAGACCGGCTACGACGAACCCTTGCTCCACACCATGTATGTGGACAAACCCCTCTCAGGGGTCAAGGCGGTCCAGACCCTCTCCCGCCTCAACCGCGCCCACGCCAACAAGCACGACGTGTTCGTACTGGATTTCCAGAACGACACGGAAACCGTCAAGGCGGCCTTCTCGGATTATTACCGCACCACCATCCTCGCCGACGCCACCGACCCCGACAAACTCCACGACCTCCAGGCTGACCTGGACAATGCCCAGGTGTACGGGCCAGATCAAGTAGAAGCTTGCGTGAAGCACTACCTGGACGGCGTGGAACGGGACCAACTGGATGCGATTCTGAACCCGTGCGTGGCGGTGTATCGGAGCGATCTGGACGAAGACGCCCAGGTGGCCTTCAAGAGCAAGGCCAAGGTATTCGTGCGCACCTACGCTTTCCTCTCCTCCATCCTTCCCTACCACAATCGGGCTTGGGAAGAACACTCCATCTTCCTGAATCTCCTTATCCCCAAGCTGCCGGCGCCGGTGGAGGAGGATTTGTCAAAAGGCATCCTTGAGACCGTTGACATGGACAGCTACCGGGCCGAGAAGAAGGCCATGCAGAAGATCCTCCTGGAGGACCAGGACGGGGAAATTGACCCCGTGCCAGGGGAGGGGGTTGGTGGACCAAGAACGCAAAAGAACACTCGGATCATGAAAATGCGTGCGTTGAGCACACCGCGGCGCTGAATCGGGTCATTCTGGGCATTACGAAGGACGATACCCAGTTCCTCAAGTACTTCATGGACAACCCGGACTTCAAGCGATTCGTAATCAGCTCCAGCTTTGGCGTGGCCTATAGGGGGAAAGGTTGAGCCATATTGAAGTCGCCATCCTCTGCCCCTCTCCAATCCGTGGCAGTTCAGGTGAGCCAGCGGCCATCCCGCAGCACCCGCAACCGCTGGGGTGTGGCCAGCATGGACTGCCAGCTTGAGGCTGCGGTCAGGATCAAGTCGGCAGGGCAGCCGTTGCGCAACACCCCGTCCCAGGCCAGGCCCAATACTTGCGCCGGTGCGCTGGTGAACGGGGTCAGCCCCCGTTGCTCCCAAGGGTGCAGGTGGGTGACGGGGATGGCGAAGCGCCAGAGTTCCACCGGATCGAAGTTGCCGCCGGGAAACCAGGGATCGGCCACGTTGTCTCCGCCAATGGCCACGGTCACCCCCCCGTCCTGGAGTTCATGGATGGGGGCCAACCCCCGCAGCCGTGGTGTGCGTCCGGGGTTGGAGCGGTCCTGAAGCCACAGGTTGGTGGTGGGCAGGCTCACCAGGGGGACGTGAAGGGCTGCCAGGCGCTCGGCCGTGCGGCGCAGGTGCTCAGGGGTGTGTTGCGCCAGGCTGCAGCCATGGGAGACGGTGACGGCCACGGGCAGGGGCTCCTGCTCCAGCAGGTCCAGGAGCCCTTCCAGACAGCGGCTACGGGGGTCGCAGGTTTCATCCAGGTGCAGGTCCACCATGCAGCCCTGCTCAGCCGCCAGGCGCAGCATCCCGGCCAGGTGCTCTCGCCACGGGCTGCCCTGAGTGCTGTGGCAATCCAGGGCGCCCCCCAGGCCCCCACCCAACCGGGCCAACTGCCGGGCCAAGTGGACACCGGCGGTGGTGCTCCAGAACTCCAGCGGAGCCAGGGCAACGGCCTGAAGCTGGAGGCGGTCCGACCAAGCGCCCCACGTGTGGGTCATCGCCTCCCAAGTGGCCTGGGAGCCGGCCCTGCCACCCAGATCCAGGTGGCTGCGCAAGGCACGATAGCCCTGCCGCCATGCGGTTTCCAGCGCCCGGTTCATGCGCTCCGCCACGGCAGCGGCAGAGCGACGCTTGTGCTCCTGGAGGTTGGCGTCCAGAGCGCCGGCCATGGTGCCGGAGGGGTTGGGCGCCTGAGGCCAGGTGAAGGCCTTGTCCAGGTGGCAGTGGGGTTCTACGGCGGCGGGGAGGGCCAGGGGAAGGCGTGGCCCTGTTGTCCGGGGCAGAGGTTCAATTCCGGCGACGGTTGCCCCGTTGATGGTGAGGGCCAGATTGACGAGACCGTCCCCATCCGGGTCCAAACCACGGCAATGGCCAGGCTCCAGCAGAGCCAGGGGCCAGCGAATCTGCAGAGGTCGGGGAGCAGGCAGGTGTCTTGGCTGAGGTCAGGGATCCACAAGCCTCAGTTTAGACTTGAGTCTGTAGCTTTCGTTCGGGCAGTTCTGCCAGGGGAGGTTACGGCAAACCTTCTCACCCAAAGACATGGCCATGAACCCTGCAATCCGTTTGCTTACCGTTGCGGGATTGGCAGGTGGACTGTTTGCGTCCCCAGCCATGGCGGATGGTGTGATCGTGGGCCTGATTACCAAGACCGACACCAACCCCTTCTTCGTGACGATAAGGGAAGAGGCCTTCAGAAAGGCCGCAGCATCGGGCATTGAACTACGGACCTTCGCCGGCAACCATGGGGGCGATACGGAAACCCAGGTGGACGCCGTTGAAAGCCTGGTGGCGATGGGGGCACAAGGCATTCTCATCACCCCTTCAGACCCGGAGGCCCTTGCCCACGCTGTCAAAGCGGCTCGGGATGCGGGTCTGTTGGTCATTGCACTGGACACGCCGTTTGACCCGGCAGACACGGTTGACGCCACTTTCACCACCGATAATTTCCAAGCCGGTCAACTGATTGGCACGTGGGCGCGGGCAACCATGGGCGATGCAGCAAAAGAGGCCAGAATCGCGACGCTCGACGGCACGGCAGCACAACCCACTGTGGACGTTCTGCGCAACCAGGGTTTCCTCAAGGGTTTTGGGATCGATATCAAGGATCCCCAAACGATGTATGACGAAGAGGATCCCCGGATTGTCGGTAGGGATACCACCCTTGGCTCCCGGGAGGGGGGTCGGGCCGCCATGGAAAAGCTGATCCGGCAGGAGCCGGACATCAACCTCGTCTATGCCATCAACGAACCGGCAGCAGCCGGAGCGTATGAAGCGCTCAAGGCATTGGGCATGGAGAACAACGTGCTGATCGTCTCCATTGACGGCGGTTGTCCGGGGATTCGTAGCATCAGCGAAGGCGCCCTTGGCGCCACTGCCATGCAATACCCGCTCCCCATGGCAAGGCTCGGCATGGAAGCGGTCATGGAGTTTATCAAGACCGGCGAAAAACCGCACAACACCCCTGGCCTTGATTTCTACGACACCGGCGTCACGTTGGTGACAGACCAGCCGGTGGACGGCATCCCTTCAATCTCCACTGAAGACGGCCTGAAGACCTGCTGGGAGTCAGTCCGGTGAAACGGCGCCGGGGTCCAAACCACGGCAATCAACCGGATCCCTGCCTCTACCCGTGCCTGCTCCCCATGCCTGGGCCTGAACGTTTGCAAAAGCTGCTATCCAGGGCCGGGGTCATGTCCCGCCGCCAGGCTGATGCCCTTCTCCAAGCGGGCCGCCTCCGTCTCAACGGCCAACCCGCACGACCGGGTGACCGGGCCGTGGCGGGGGTGGATTGCATCACCCTGGACGGCCAACGGCTCCACCTGGCGGCTGCCCGGCAGCAGCAACGCCGCACCCTGCTGCTCCACAAACCCCCCGGGGTGCTCTGCACCTGCCGCGATCCCCAGGGCCGTCCCACGGTGCTGGACCTGTTGCCCCCTGCCGTCAGACAGGGGCTCTACCCCGTGGGCCGCTTGGACCGGGACAGCGAAGGGGCCCTGCTGCTCACCAACGACGGTGACCTGGCCCTGCACCTCACCCATCCCCGCCATGGCCACCACAAAACCTACCGGGTCTGGTTGATGGGGGCGCCCAGCGCCGCCAGCCTGGCGGCCTGGCGCTCCGGGCTGGTGCTGGACGGTCGCCGGACCCGGCCCGCCCGGGTTGAGCTGGAGCACCGCAGCGCCGTGGGCACTTGTTTGCGGATCGTGTTGCGGGAGGGGCGGAAGCGCCAGATTCGCCGCATTGCCGATCAACTGGGCCACCCGGTGCGGCGCTTGCAGCGTTTAGCGATCGGCGCCTTGCCGTTGGGTTCCCTGGCCAGCGGCGGCTGGCGCTGGCTGGAGACCGACGACATGGACCTCCTGCTGCAGGAGGCCCGGTAATCCGGGAGGCCAGCCGTAGCCGTCTCATTCTGCCGTGATGTCACCTGCTTCCCTGACGGGGAATCGGTTGAGGGCGGCATGGGCGCGGTGGGCAGTGCGACGCAGCGGTTCGTTCAGCCCCGGACAGTGGGGAATCTGGGCCAGCACGTCCATGGTGCGCCGCAACACCCGCACCACGTCCCCCTCGTCAAGGGAGGTTTTGGCCATGAGACCGTCCCAACTGCTGCCCCTGGCCCAGGCGGCCACCAGGCCGGTGAGTTCGGGCTCCCACCAGATGGGGGTGGTGATGCCGTGGTGGTCCTGCTGGCGATCCAGCTCCCGACCCAGGCTCCGCAGGCTCGTCAGGGCTTCCATCACCAGAGGGGGTGGCGGGTAGGCGCACCAGAGATCGTTGCGGCTCACTTCGGTGCTGACGGCCTCCATGGCGGCGGCCAACTCCGGGGCGGGAAGATTGTCCAGACGGCCGCTCAGCAGCGCCAGCCCCAGCCAGAGTTCGTTGTCCCCCCGCAGGGCGGAGACCACACGGCCCGCCGGGGTGATTTGCAATTCCTGCAGGCAGGCGAAGTGGCGCAGGATGTCCATCAGGCTCAGCACCATGCGCCAATGGCGACCAATGCGGTCGTTCAACTGGCGGCGGCGGTCCTCCAACTCCTGCTGCACGGCTTCCAAGCGATGGCGCTTCTGCTTGAGGCGTTTGCGGTCCCGCCAGCCATGGGCAGGATGACTGCCCAGCTTCTTCTCCTGGGCCGCCGCCCGCCGGGCCTGTTCCTGCACTTCCGCGGCCAGGTCGTAGCGGGCGGTGCGTAGATCATGGCGGCGGGCCATGGCGGCCAGGCTCAAGGCCAGGCCCTGACTGCTCCCGTCCCCATGGCGCCGCTCACCCGCTTGGCGCAACGGGGGCATGGTCATGGGGGCCACCGTCAGGCAACTGAGTTCCCCGTGAAAGGCCACCACGTCCCGACAGGGCAGCAGCAGCCAGACGTTGCCCTCCGTCAGACACAACAGCAGGGGAAACTGGCCGGGGCCGGGGCGTTTGTCCACCAGGACGGCGGCGGCGGGAGATGGCTCCAGATGGGGAGACTTGACGGTGACGATGGTGCCCTGGCTGGCAAATTGCAGGGCAAGGGTCAACTCGTGGGCAACGGTTTCCGCCGCCTGTTGCCGCAGGGTGCGCAGCAGACGCTGCTCCTCCCGCAGCTTGGCCCGTTCCTTCTCGTAGCTGTCCAGGTCTTGCCAGGGGACGTCCGCCAACTCCTGGTTCATGGCCTCCGCCTGGGCAGCCAGTTGGTCAATGGCCTGCTGCTCATCCACCAGGCCCAGGCTGGCCAGATACCGCCCAAAGCTGCGCTCCACCAGCTCCCGGGTCTGGCTGAGGGAATAGCGCTGCAACAGGTTGAGCACCATGCTGTAGCTGGGGGTGAACTGACTCACCAGGGGATCGGCCGGGCTGGTGGCCAGTTGCCCCGCTTCCCGCACCCCTTCAAAACGGCTCTGGACCGTCACCACATGGCCCCTCTGGTCCAGGCCACGGCGGCCGGCCCGCCCCGCCATCTGCAGAAATTCGCTGGCCATCAAGGAGCGATGGCCCGTTTCCGTGCGCTTGGATAAGGCGCAGATGACCGTGCTGCGGGCCGGCATGTTGATGCCGGCGGCCAGGGTTTCCGTGGCCAGCACCACCTTCAGCAGGCCCGCCTGGAACAGCTCTTCAATGAGTTCCTTCCAGGCGGGCAAGACCCCCGCATGGTGGGAGGCAATGCCCCGCAACAGGGCATCGGCATGGCCGTCACCCCTTACCCCATCGGGCATCTGTTGTCTGAATTGCTCCAGCCGGGCCTTCAGGCGTTGCTGTTGCACAGGGGTGAGCAGGTTCAGCCTGGCCAATTCCGCCACCCCCCGGTCACAGCCCCGCCGGCTGAAGATGAACACGATGGCCGGCAGCATGTCCCGCTCCGCCAACTGCTGCACCACAAACGTGAGGCGCGGCGCCTCCGGCTGGGGCGGCTTGCCACCGGGTCTGCCGTGGCGGCGCTGCCCCTTGGGGGGGCGCCACACCTTGCAGCTTGGGTGCAGACCGTCCCCTGCCCCGTTGAGGAGGGGGTGCAGCCCCTTGGCGCTGCAGAAGCTGTGGCTGAGGGGCACCGGCCGATGGACGCTATGGATCAAGGTGCAAGGACCATGCACCTGTTGGATCCAGTCCTTCAACTGCTCCCCGTTGGCCACGGTGGCGGAGAGGGCCAGCAGTTGCACCGAGCCTGGGCAGTGGATGATGGACTCTTCCCAAACGGTGCCCCGCTGGCTGTCGTTCATGTAGTGGCACTCATCGAGGACCACCGCCTCCACCCCCGCCAACGGATCGTCCAGTTCGCTCTGGCCGTAGAGCATGTTGCGGAAGATCTCCGTGGTCATCACCACCACCGCCGCCTCCCGATTCAGGGACAAATCCCCCGTGAGCAACCCCACTCGCTTGGGGCCGAACTGCCGACGAAAATCCCGCAGCTTCTGGTTGGAGAGGGCCTTGAGGGGGGTGGTGTAGAAGACCCGGCGGCCATGGGCCAACGCCCTGTGGATGGCGTATTCCCCGATCAAGGTTTTACCGGAACCGGTGGGGGCGCTCACCACCAGGGATTGGCCCTGGTTGATGGCGGCAAGGGCCTCCTGTTGGAAGACGTCCAGAGGGAAGGGAAACAACTGGGCTGGATCCAAGTCGTTCACAGGCAGGCGGGAGAAGGGCGCCCTACGATCCGCAGCATGTCCGGGTCAGGCCAGGGGTGGTTGTGGCCAAGCTACTCCCCCGTCCACCATGGCCACTGCCATGTCCGTCCGTGATGGAGAGAGATGCGCTTGTCATGGAACGAGGTGCGCGCACGCGCTGCCGCCTTTGCCAAAGACTGGCAGGACGCCACCTACGAAAAGGGGGAAACCCAGAGCTTCTACAACGCATTCTTCCGAGTGTTCGGCGTGCAGCGGCGCACCGTGGCCCGCTACGAAGCCCATGTGACGAAGCTGGACAATCGATCGGGCTTCATTGACCTGTTCTGGCCTGGCGTGCTGCTGGTGGAGCAGAAGAGCGCGGGGCGGGATCTGGACAAAGCCTACCAACAGGCGGGCGAATACTTCGACGCCCTGAGGGAACGGGAACGCCCCCGCTACATCCTGGTGAGCGACTACATCAACGGGAACCTGTTCAAAGGTCGTCTGCAAACGGTCTCCTTCAATGCCACCATGCGGAGCGCCCTCCTGGATGCCTGCCGATTTGACTGGTCGAAAGTCTCTCCCGGCATCTTCGGGGCGTTGTTTCAGTCGGTGATGGACCCGTCCCAGCGCCATGCCCAGGGTGCCCACTACACCACTGAGAAAAACATCCTCAAGGTGATTGAGCCCCTGTTCATGGAGGACCTGCGGGCCGAGTTTGCCCGAATCAAAACCACAAAAACAGTCGCCGTCAGTTGGGAGCTACGGCAATTTCACGCCAAGCTGGGCAAGCTCACGTTTTTTGACCCCGCCTGTGGCTGCGGCAACTTTCTCATCATCACTTACCGGGAATTGCGATTGCTGGAAACCGAGGCTTTGAAAGCGCTCTATCCCAAAGATCAGGACGGCCACCGGCAAATGGGAAAGCGAGTAGCGGACCTGTCGCAAGTGAACGTAGATCGGTTCTACGGCATCGAACCGGGGGAGTTCCCCGCTCGCATTGCCGAGACTGCCCTATGGATGATGGACCACATCATGAACAACCGGCTCAGCCTGGAGTCTGCCCATGCTGCCATACACCTAATGGCTTCTCTGCGTAGCTTGGCCCGCTCCTTCTTGTAGCTGTCCAGGTCTTGCCAGGGAACAGCCGCCAACTCCTGGTCATGGCCTCCGCCTGCGCAGCCAATTGGGCAGCGGCTGACCCGTTGAGGAGGGGGTGCAGCATGCCCCCCGCCCCCTGTCTCTGTTACAGATATGCGAGCCCACGAGACGTAT
>VXNS01000015.1 GCA_009840445.1 Synechococcus sp. SB0662_bin_14 | reverse complement strand
TGGGAAAATGCCAGTCGATTTCCCCCTTCTGGGGCATGAGGGCAATCCGCCGCCGGCAGCGCCGCACCGCCGCACCGTCCAACTCCACCACACCGCCGCTGGGCTGGAGTTGCCCCTGCAACAGGTGCAGCAGAGTGGACTTGCCGGCCCCGTTGGGTCCCACCAGGGCCGTCAGGCTGCCGGGGCGCAGATGGAAGCCAATCCGATGCAGCACCCGCTGCCGACCGTAGTGGTAACTCAAACCACAGGCCCGTAGCCCCGGCAGTGCCGGAGTCGTCCTCTGTGCAGGTTCAACGGCCCCTTGGGACTGCCTGAGGGAGTCTATTGTCAATTGAGTTGCAATTGAGTCTGCATTGACGGTAGCCTGGAACTGCACACGATGGGCTTGGCGCCCACAGGATTCCATGATTCGGCGTTTGACCGGCGTTGCCTTGGCGATGGTGCTGTTGGGGGGCCTGGCCACTGGTTGCAGTCGCCCGCGATCATCCCAGTCGTCCGGCCCGGCTGAGTCCGGGACAGACAATCCCCAGGTGTTGGCGGCCGACGGGGTGCTGTGCGACCTGACCCGCACGCTGGCCACGCCGTCCATCACTGTCCATTGCCTCCTCTCCGGTGGAGAGGATCCCCATAACTTTTCCCTGTCCCCGGAGCAGCGGGGCCGCCTGGAGCAGGCTGATCTTGTGCTCATCAACGGCCACGGCCTCACCCCCGTCCTGGCCACCCTTGCCGAAGAGGGAAGGGCCGTGGCCGTAGCAGAGGCCATTGCACTCCAGCCCCTGGAGACTGATCCGCTCCCCATGGCCGATGATCATGACGACCACGATGATCATGGTCATGGGGATGGCCATGAGTTGAGCCATGATGGGGACCACCAGGACGATCATGGCCATAAGGACCACCATGACCTGAGCCACGGCAACAGTCCCGATCCGCATCACGACGATCACCACGGCCATGACCACCATGACCACGGTGGTGTGGACCCCCATGTGTGGCACGACCCCGCGAACACCCAGGCCATGGCCGTGGTGGTCACCGAGGAGTTGACCAAGCTGGCGCCGGAAGACGCAGCAGCCCTCCGGGCGTTGAATCAGGAGGCAGTCGCCGTGCTGGAGGATCTGGATGTCTGGGCTGAGCGGCAAGTGGAGACCGTTCCACCCCAACAGAGGGTCCTGGCCACCCGCCACAAGGCGTTCGGATATTATGCCCACCGTTACGGCTTCAGGGAGCTGGCGCTTCAGGGCTTCAGCACCACAGAGGCGGTACGTCCAGCCGTATTGGCCAACCTGCGCCGTGAATTAGCGGAGGCCAACGTGGTGGTTCTCTTCCCGGAGCAGGACCCGCCCGGTCAGTCTCTGCAGGTGATTTCCCAACAGAGCGGCATCCCCCTCAGCCCCCGCCACCTGATTGCCGACGGCCTTGCTGCTGGCTGGAGCACCGTGGAAACCTTCGTGGGCAACACCTGCGCCATCACCAACGGATTGCAAGGGCAGTGTGACGAGGCGGAAGGGAAAGTGTTGGTCAGCCGTTGGGGTGCGTTGGGGTCTGCTGATGCTGCCGATGGTGCCACCAACAAGGAAGGCTGATTCAGGTCCCGATCTCGGCTGGGGTATCGTCTAAAACTGGTAAGGAGGGGCAAGGTGATGACCATCAACGTTGTTGCTGCACCCCTGTTTCAACAGGATCGTCCCCAGCCGGTACGCCACGTCAGGGTGATGGCGTCTGACCCGGCATTTCACACAATTGAGCAATCCATTCTGATCTGCGGCGATGCTACCCGAGCAATGGGTCTGCTGCCGTCGAGAAGCGTGCAGACTGTCCTGACTTCACCCCCCTACTGGTCGCTTCGGGACTATCGCGTTGAAGATCAGATTGGCCGCGACGATGACCTGCAGGCCTATATCGACAGCATCGTCACCATGTTCGCGGCTTTGCGCCGTGTACTCCGAGACGACGGCACTGTATGGCTGAACATCGGCGATGCCTTTACCTCCGGGAACAGGCGGTACCGCGCCCCTGATCGCAAGAATCGTGCCCGCGCCATGGGCGTGCGGCCACCGACGCCGGACGGACTCAAGGCCAAGGACTTGATTGGACTGCCTTGGCGTCTTGCATTTGCACTCCAACATGACGGATGGTGGCTTCGCAGCGAAGTTATTTGGTACAAGACAAACGCACATCCCGAATCGGTGCGGGACAGACCCACCAAAGCCCACGAAACCATCTTTCTCCTCTCCAAGAGCCAGGACTACCATTACGATGTCCACGCCGTTCCCGGCCCGGGTGGCAGGCGCCTGCGCACCGTCTGGACCATTCCAACCGAGCCGGTGAAGCGGAGTGACGATCATGCGGACGACCACCCGGCCATGATGCCCATGAGCCTTGCTATTCGTTGCTTGTCCATTACCGGAACATCCAACGGCGTCGTGCTGGACCCCTATGCAGGAGCGGGGACAACCCTTTTGGCAGCAGAGGAGTTGAGACAACGCTGGGTCGGTGTAGAGATCAAGTCGTCTTTCGTGGACTTGATTGAGCAGCGCCTGGCATGATGAAACTGGAGGAGATCAAATCCAAGCTGGACGGTCTCTCACCCGTCAAGGTATCGTTCATCGCCAGGGTCATTGAGGCCTTGTCGAACCCGCCTGCATTGAATGTTCGGTCTGTTGGAACATGGCTGACCGCCAACCCCGAGTGGACAGAGTATTTTGGGCTGGCCTTGTCGGTTCACCACGGGGCCACCACGGAGCCGTTGCGCCTGACCGCGTTCGAGACCGTCTTCAGGAACGCATGTGAGCATATGGACTGGAACGTGTTGCCGCCAGAGTCGCAGACACAGCGATTTATTGACATGACCGTGAGCCCGCGTCCCGGCATGACGCTGCACCTTTCGCTGAAATCCACCGCGGCAAGGAACCTGTCAAAAACGTCTCTCCATATCTCCAAGCTGACAGAAGCGTCCTGGATTCAGGACATTCGCAAGGCATCTCAAAGGCGTTTTGAGACGATCAATCTATTTCGGGCGTACCGTCAGGCTGTCTCGCACATCATCATGCTTCGCGCCTTCCGAGATAAGCAGGAAGCGCCCCCATATCTGTATCAGCTTGTTGAAGTCCCGGTCAGCATCTTTGATTCTATCGAAGATGCTCCGGTAGAGGCATTTGCGAGCGACGGGCCACGGGTGCCCTGCATGGTTGACGGCAAACAGGTTGCGACAGTGGCGCTGGACCGCTCCGATGCCAAAATCACGGTAAGTGGTATCAGCCTGTCGGCGTGCATTATCCACGCAGAGTGGCAAAAACAGGAGGAAAGCCAACGACCCGGGAAATAAGGCCGAAGCGCCGGCAGGGACGCCTGCAAAATCTCCATGGTTCAAGCGCTACCAGCCAGCCGTATTGTGGGGCAATCCCCACCCATGGAAAACCTTGTTTTAGCAACGGTTGCCCCGTCCCGCCGTCCATGCTTGGGTCTGTTTCCGCCTGGTTGGCCATGACCCTGGATCAACTCCTCACAACTGCGGTCAGCGTCTTCACAGCGTCCGTCGTCCTGACCCTCTGGCGGGCCTCCACTGCAACGGGTTCCACCAGTCGCTGAATCCCCCTTCAGGGGACACGCAAATCCGGCCTCCGGTGCCGCATCCCCGCTTGAGGGGGCGGACCTGTAGGCAGTCTACCGTGGGAGGCGTGAACCGTCTCCCTACAGCGCCTCCATGGAGTTCGTTGACTGGCTCTGGATCCTTCATCCAGCCCTTGCCGTGGTCTTCATCTATCCCCTCATGGGCGTGGTTGCGCACCTGGGTGAGCAAACGCGACATCGTCGCGTGGATCATGCCAAATTGCCGCCCACTGTGGGCCGTGACCATCAAGATCTCGGCAAATGGCTGACCACGGGGATAGTAGCTGTTGTTCTGGTGGCCATCACGGTGTCCATCGTCACCAAATCGTTCTGGTCCGACTCCAGCCAGCCACCCCTGCGGGCCTATTCCCTGCTTCTGGTGCTGGCTGGCACAGTTGTTGCGCTGCTGGTGCTCTGGCGTGTCCAGCAGCGCTGGCAGCGCGTCCTTTTTGCGCTGCTCACCTGGGCAGGGGTGCTGGGCCTCGGCGCCCAGCCGGAGGTGTGGCGCGTCAGCGATGATCCCCGCACCTTTGCCTTCTGGACAGCCCACTACTGGACGGGTGTGGGTCTGGTGGCCCTGATGTTGTTCTCCATGGCCGTCAGACCGGAGATTGCCCGCCGCCTGGCCTGGCGCAGAGTGCATCTGGCCATCGTCACGGTGGCGTCAATTCTGTTTGTGGTGCAAGGAATCAGCGGGTCCAAGGATCTCCTGGAGATCCCCCTGACCTGGCAGAAACCAGCGATCTATCAATGTGACTTCAATGCCCGCCGTTGCCCAGGTGCAGAGCAGGCCAGGCTGGAGCCCACGGTGATTCACCCTGTGGGCTGAGAACCGCTGTGCAGTTGGCACTGGTCCATATGCATTCACCCCTCGGTTCCCTTGCCCTGAACCTGCTGCCCACGCTGCTGGTGGTGCTCACCTGCTGCTGGCTCACCCGGCGCTCCGAAGCCCGATGCCCCCCATGGCGGCGGCGCCTGGCCATTGTGCTGATCGTCAGCCTGGCGGCCCGTTATCTCGTCTGGCGGGTGTTGTTTGGCCTGAACCAGCAGTCCCCCATGGCGTTGGGCTTGAGTTGGCTGCTGCTGGCCTGTGAAAGCTGGTTGATCCTGACGGGCCTCCTGCAGATTGGCCTGTCGTTCTCCGGGCGGAGGGATCGCACCACCGCTGCAGCGGATGGCGAGGCCCTGCTGCAACAGTGCCCCAACCTCCCCACCGTGGACGTGCTGATTCCCTGCTGCGGTGAACCCCTGGCGTTGCTGGAGCGCACCATCATCGCCTGCTGCCGCCTGGACTACCCCGCCAAGACGGTTTGGCTGTTGGATGACGGCCCTGAGGAAGAAGGGACAGACCCCCAGGGCCGTGGTTCTCCTCGGCAGCGCCGTGCCTTGGCCCGGAGCCTGGGGGCCTGCTACCATCGCCGCCAGGGCCGCCGGCACGCCAAAGCAGGGAACCTCAACGCGGTATTGCCCCACTGCCATGGGGAGCTGATGGCGGTATTTGACGCCGACGTGGTGCCCCAGCCCCAATTCCTGCGTCGCACCGTCGGGTTGTTCCTGCGGGAGTCCCGGCTTGGGTTTGTACAAACGCCCCAGAGCTACATGACCCCGGATCCGCTGATGCGCAATCTGGCCATGGAGGACTGGCTGCTGCCGGACGAGGAAAGTTTTTACCGGTGGATTGAGCCGGTGCGGGACAGTGTGGGGGCAGTGGTTTGTGCGGGCACGTCCTTCCTGATGAGGCGACGGGCCCTGGATCAAGTGGGTGGATTTTCCACCGATAGCCTTTCCGAAGACCTGGCCACCGGCATTCGGCTCGTTGCCCTGGGCTGGCAAGGTCTTTTCTTGCCCGAGAAGCTCAGCGCCGGGCTGGCCGCACCGGGTGTGGCGGACTTTGCCCAGCAGCGGTTGCGCTGGTGCCGTGGCACGCTGCAAACCCTGCGCAGTCCCCGGGGACCCCTGCGCATCTCCGGCCTCGGTTGGATTCAACGGCTGGCGTTCCTGGAAGGGGCGCTGCACTGGTTCAACGCCATCCCCCGACTCGTGTTGCTGGTGCTGCCACTGAGTACAGGCCTTCTGGGGATTCTGCCCATCAACCTGAACGGCGCCAACTTCCTGACGGTGTTTTTGCCCTACTGGCTCAGCCTGCTGCTGCTGGTGAGCTGGCTCAACCGTGAATCCCGCTCCGCCCTGCTGCCGGAACTCTACAGCTGGCTGCTGACGCCCGTGTTGGCCTGGGCCGTGGTGCGGACCCTGTTGGCCCCCCGTTGGCGCCCCGGCTTCCGTGTCACCTCCAAAACACTGCGACGCCCCAAATCCCGCTTGGCCTGGAGTCTGGTGCTGCCCATTCTGGTGCTCTTCGTCCTCAACGGCTGGAATCTCCTGGGGCTGCTGTCCGTCCTGCCCCCCAGCCCGGCCATGGCCACCATGCTCAGCCAGCAGCAGGTGGAGGGGAATCGGTTTGTGGGACTTCTCTGGAGCGGGCTGAACCTGATCGGTTTGCTGACGGCCCTCAGGGCTTGCCTGGATCCGCCCCGCACCAGTGGGCTGCCCACGTTTCGGGTGCGCTGGCCCGCACGACTCTCGGCGGCGGACGGCGGCGCGGTTCACCACGTGCAGGTGTGCCGCATCAGCGAGCAGGAGGTGGTGGTGGAGCCCAAGACAGCCCTGGCGCCCGGCTGCGGTGGGCGCTTGGCCATGGCAGCTCCCGTGGGGGCCGGGCAGGCCTCCCCCGTCCTGACGGTGACCGCTGGGGCAACCCCCGGCCATGGTCGCCTGCTCCCCCGGGACCAGCACCAGCGCCACGACTGGCTCCACTGGCTCTATGCCACGCCGGGGCGCTGGCACGACCCCACTGCACCCGTGGAATGGCAGGCCATGTTGGCCCTTCTGCGGCGGCTGTTCTGGTGGCATCATCGTTCCACAGGACTGTTTATCCCCCTGCCCGGATCCAGAACGGGTCCGCCAGCCGCCATCGGTCAGCCGCCCTGCCCGCAGGTCCATGGCGCCCAGTCCCCATAGTCATTACTATGGATGAAGAGCCCTGTGTGCCAACCCGCTTCCTTGCCGCCTTGTGCTTACCTGACGACGGATTGCAACCATGCCCCTCATTCCCCGCTGGCGTTTCATGACCGGTGAAGCTAAAGCCCTGGTTCGCACCATGGGGATCTCCGTCATCCTGCTTCTGGTGTTCCTGGTGGCGTTCCGCACCCTCGCCGGCCTGCTGTGGCCCATGGTGCTGGTGGGTTTTTTACTCTGGCTGCTGTTCAGGCGTTGAGCGGGTGGTTTAGGATTCAAGCCTCTCGGTCCGTGCCGGCATAGCTCAGTGGTAGAGCAGCGCTTTTGTAAAGCGAAGGTCGTCGGTTCAAATCCGTCTGCCGGCTTCTTGCAACAGTGGTCCAGGTGAGTGATGTGGCCCAACGTCAATGGCGTTTCTGGATTGACCGGGGGGGCACGTTCACAGACATCGTGGCCAGGACCCCGGAGGGCAACCTCGAAACCCATAAACTGCTGTCCGATAATCCCCGACAATCCCTGGACGCACCGGTGCAGGGCATTCGGGAGGTGCTGAATCTCGCCCCGGGAGACCCTGTTCCGTCCCATGCCATTGCCGAGGTGAGGATGGGCACCACCGTGGCCACAAACGCCCTGCTGGAGCGCAAGGGGGAGCGGGTCGCCCTGGCCGTCACCCGTGGGTTTCGCCATGCCCTGGCCATTGGCAACCAGGCCCGGCCCCGCCTGTTTGATCTGGAGATTCGCCGGCCCGAGTTGCTCTACACCCAGGTGGTGGAGATTGAAGAACGCATCGATGCCCAGGGCCAGGTCGTTCGCCCCCTGAACCACCACCGGACCCGTGCCGCGCTACAGGCGGTCCATGACGCGGGGATTCGCACCCTGGCCGTTGTGTTGCTCCACAGCTACCGCGCCCCGGCCCATGAGCAAGCCTGCGGGGCCATTGCGGCGGACATCGGCTTCCGTCACGTCTCCCTCAGCCACCGGGTGAGCCCCTTGATCAAGGTGGTGGGGCGTGGTGAGACCACCGTTGTGGACGCCTATCTTTCCCCGCTCCTGCGGCGTTACGTGGACCACCTGGCGGCGGAGTTGGGGGATGTTCCCCTGCTGTTCATGCAATCCAACGGGGGCTTGGCGGCGGCACGGCAGTTTCAGGGGAAAGACGCCGTTTTGTCCGGTCCTGCAGGGGGTGTGGTGGGGGCTGTGGCGGTGACGAAGGCCGCGGGATTCGGTCCCCCCATGATCAGCTTCGACATGGGCGGCACCTCTACGGACGTGAGCCTTTGCCACGGGGAGTACAGCCGCAGCCTGGAGGCCCAGGTGGCCGGTGTCCGTCTCCAGACGCCCGTGCTGAACATCCATACGGTGGCGGCGGGTGGTGGCTCCATCTGTTCCTTTGCCCAAGGTCGTTACCAGGTGGGGCCGGACAGCGCCGGCGCGGATCCAGGACCGGCCTGCTACGGCCGTGGCGGGCCGCTCACGGTGACGGACTGCAACTTGGTCCTGGGCAAGTTGCAGTCCCAGCACTGTCCTTCCGTATTTGGTCCCGACCGCCAGTCTGCCCTGGATCCGGAGGCGGCCCGTGAAAAGCTGGCGGCCATGGCTGCCGCCGTTGCCCGAGCCACGGGACAACCCCAATCCCTGGTGGCCGTGGCAACGGGCTTCATCACCGTTGCCGTGGAGACCATGGCCAAAGCCATGAAGACCATCTCCCTGGAGCGGGGCTGCCAGGTGCGGCGCGCCACCCTCTGCGGGTTTGGGGGCGCCGCCGGGCAACATGCCTGCCTGGTGGCGGACGTGTTGGGAATTCGCCGCATCCTGTTTCATCCCATGGCCGGTGTATTGTCCGCCTACGGGCTGGGCCAGGCCGCGATTCGCGCCCTGCGGCAGCAGTCCCTGAATTGCCCCCTGGGCAACAGGTTGGAACAACCCGTGGCGGCCATCCTGGATCACCTGGCCCGAGCCGCCCGGCAGGCGGTGGCCAGCCAGGGCGCCCACCCCACGCGGATCACCGTCCAGCGCCGCCTTCACCTGCGCTACGACGGCTCCGATACCGCCCTGGAGGTGCAGGCCGGCAGTCCAGCGGCCATGGTGGAGGAGTTCAGGCGTCACCACCAGCAGCGCTACGGCTTTTTGATGGAGAACAAGCCGTTGATCATCGCCACGGCTGCGGTGGAAGCCGTTGGCCATGCCCAGCCCCAGCCTCAACTCCGGCAGGACCGTAAGGCAGCCCAGTCTGCCAAGCCCATCAACAGCGTGGTGATGGTTCTCAACGGTCGCCCCCACATGGTGCCGGTCTATGACCGGACCACACTCCACGCCGGTGTTGTTCTGTCGGGACCCGCGTTGATCAGTGAGGTCGTGGCCACAACCGTTGTGGAGCCAGGCTGGCAAGCCCAATGCACCGACCAGGGCAATCTGGTTCTGGAAAGAACAGGCGCCAAAGCAGAGGGTCCTGTCAGTGCTGCGGAGGTGGATCCGGTGATGCTGGAAGTGTTCCACAATCGCTATATGTCCATTGCGGAACAAATGGGCGTCACGCTGCAAAATACGGCATCTTCCGTAAATATCAAGGAGCGCTGCGATTTTTCCTGCGCCGTCTTCGATGCCCACGGCAATCTGGTGGCCAATGCTCCCCACCTGCCCGTTCACCTGGGTTCCATGTCCGAGAGTGTGCGGCAGGTGGTGCAGGCCCAGGGAGCCCGCATGAAACCCGGTGATGTTTACGTCCTCAACAGCCCCTATCTCGGTGGCACCCATCTGCCGGATATCACGGTGATTACCCCTGTCTTTGATCCACAAGGAGAGGAGGTTCTATTTTATGTGGGCAACCGGGGACACCATGCAGACGTGGGAGGAATCTCCCCCGGCTCCATGCCTCCCAACTCCCGCTCCATTGTGGAAGAGGGCGTGATTATTCCCGTCACCAGGGTTGTGACGGCGGGACGCTTTCAAGAGCAAGCCATGCGGGCTATCCTCAACGGTGGACCCTATCCCGTCCGCAATCCCGATCAAAACATTGCCGATTTACAAGCCCAGATTGCTGCCAATGCCTGTGGCGTGGCGGAGTTGCAGCAGCTTGTTGAGGAGTTTCAACTGGCCACTGTTCAAGACTACATGGGCCATGTGCAAGCCAACGCCGAGGAGTCTGTCCGCCAGGTGATCTGTTCCCTGAATAGCGGTCAATTCTCCTATGAATTGGATAACGGCGCCAAGATTCAGGTCACGGTATCCGTTGATCACCAACAACGCAGCGCCGTTGTGGACTTTACCGGCAGCAGTCCCCAGTTGGATAATAATTTCAATGCCCCAACGGCCATCACCAGGGCCGTGGTGCTCTACGTGTTTCGCACGTTGGTGAAGGCCAATATCCCCCTCAACGAAGGTTGTCTCAACCCCGTCACCGTTGTGGTGCCTCAACCCTCCATGCTGGCGCCCCGGGATCCGGCCGCGGTGGTGGCTGGGAACGTGGAAACCAGCCAAGCCTTGACCGATGCCCTCTATGGCGCCTTGGGGGTGATGGCCGCAGCCCAGGGCACCATGAATAACCTCAGCTTCGGCAACACCCGTCACCAGTACTACGAAACCATTGGCGGCGGCTCCGGCGCCGGACCGGGGTTTGCCGGGACCGCCGCCGTGCAAACCCACATGACCAACTCCCGCCTCACGGATCCCGAGGTGTTGGAATCCCGGTTCCCGGTGCGGGTGGAGTGTTTCGAGATCCGCGAGGGCTCCGGCGGCGCCGGGCGCTATCGCGGTGGGGACGGGGTCCGCCGCCGCCTGCGCTTTCTGGAGCCCATGGAGGTGATGATCCTGGCCAACCGCCGCCGCATCCCCCCCTACGGCTGTGCCGGGGGCAGCCCCGGCGCCCCCGGCCGCAACTGGCTGGAGCGCGCCAGTGGGGAGACCGTTCCGCTGGGAAGCTGTGGTCGGGTGCAGGCCCGGACAGGGGACTTGGTGGTCGTTGAAACACCGGGCGGGGGCGGGTATGGATTCCCTTGAAACGACAGATACAGGTATGGATACACTGCTCCCGACCCCATGGAGACGCCAGGAGCCATGCGTATTCTCGTTGTCTCCACTGCCGTAGGACCCATTGGTCAGGGCCGTGGCGGCGGGGTGGAGGTGACCGTTGGCTCCCTCGTGCGTGGCCTGGTGGATCGGGGGCACCAGCTCATGGTGCTGGCGCCGGAAGGGTCCGAACCGTGCGGGTGTCCCCTGCGCACCGTGGCGGGACAACTCCAGCCCCCTTGGCAACAGCAGTCGCGGGATGCCCCCATCGTGCAGCCGCCTGACGGCGTGCTGGCCAACTTGTGGCGCGAGGCCTGGATCTTGCAGGGCGGCCACCACGTGGTGTTGAACCTGGGTTACGACTGGCTGCCCCTCTGGCTTGGCCCCTGCTTTACGCCCCCCGTCCTCCATTTGATCAGCATGGGCAGCCTGAGCCAGGCCATGGACCAGGCCGTTGCCGACGTTGCCCGCACCCACCAGGGGCGCCTGGCATTTCATAGCAGGAGCCAGATGGAAAGCTTCGGCATCCGCCATGGCGTGGTTGTGGGCAACGGTTTTGATCTCGACACCTATCGCTTTGTCCGGGAGCCGGAGCCGCTCCTGGGTTGGGTGGGACGCATTGCGCCGGAAAAGGGCCTTGGGGACGCCGCTGCGGCAGCCGCCGCATTGCACAGGCCGCTGGCCGTGTGGGGCCGTGTGGAGGACCCCACCTACAAGGATCGGGTCATGGCGGATCATCCCGCCTGTGATTTTCGCTGGCAAGGATTCCTGCCCCCCTTGCAGTTGCGCCAGGAACTGGGGCGCTGCGCAGTGCTGCTCATGACGCCCCGCTGGCAGGAAGCTTTTGGCAACGTGGTGGTGGAGGCCATGGCATGTGGTGTGCCCGTGGTGGCCTATCGACGGGGCGGCCCCCAGGAAATCGTTGACCATGGCCTCACGGGATTCCTGGTGGAGCCGGGCCGGGTGGGGGAGTTGGCCGCCATGGTGGAGAAGGCGTACCGCTTGGACCGCCACAGGATTCGCCGCCGCTGCCAGGAGCGCTTTGCCGTCGCCCCGTTTGCCCAGCGCCTGGAGGCCTGGATCCTGGCTGCCCTATGATGGCTCCATCCCATCGACCAAAGCCCAAGCCCCATGCTCACTCTCCTGGCAGAGCTCCCCTGGCAGGAGTTGGCAGCGTTGTTGAGCATGGGGGGACTGGCGGGCTTTTGCGCCGGGCTGTTGGGGATTGGCGGTGGCCTGGTTGTTGTGCCGGGTCTGCTGCTACTGCTCAGCTACCACGGCTACCCGGCCGATGTTGTCCCGCTCATGGCGGCTGGCACCAGCCTGTGCCTGATGGTGTTCACCGCCACAGGCTCGGCCCTGTCCCATTTGCGTCAAGGGACCATTTGCTTGACCGTGTTGCGCAGGTTGCTGCCTTGGGTGATGGCGTCAGAGTTGTTGGGGGTCCTCCTGGCCGGCATCATCAACGCCCACATCCTCGAAACGCTCTTTGGCCTCCTGGTGATTGTGCTGGCTGTGGATTTGCTGCGCCGCTCTGCCCGGCCGGTGTCCCCCGCCTCTTCCACCGCTGACCATCCCATGGCGCTGACGGTGGTGATGGGCAGTGCCATCGGCCTGAAAAGCGGCTTGTTCGGCGTGGGAGGTGGCGCCTTGGCGATCCCCTATTTCAACTGGCTCGGCCTTGCCCCCCGTGAAGTGGTGGGCACCACGGCCCTCCTCACATGGCCCGTAGCCGTTGTGGGGGCAGTGGCCTATGGCTTCAGTCCACTGGCTGTGGACCATGCCCTGACGGGTGTTGTGGGCAGCGTGTATTGGCTGGGGGTTCTGGTGATGATTCCAGCCACCGTGGTGATGGCCCCCCTGGGCGCCATGCTCTGCCGGATCTTTCCCCAGGACCAACTCCGCCGGATCTTCGGTGTGTTTCTGCTGGTGGTTGGCGTGCGAATTCTGCTGTAAGGGGGATCCTGGCGTCTCGCGAGGACACCTGCTTCAATGCGGTTGCAACCGCTGCTTGCAGGACGCCCCGCCTTGGGTCAGTACCCGCGCCAATCCCGTGATTTTCCCGCCAGGGACCGGGTGGGCGCCCGGTCCAAACACGGGCCCTCCACCAGAACTGTCCGGGAAGCAGGCTTCAACAGAATCCCCGTCCGGACATGGCTGTTGTGGCTAGTGGTGAGCATTGTGGGGGTGTCTGCCGTCACCGTTGGCGCTCTCGTTGCCCTGGCGCCAACCCTGACTGACAGCGGGGAAGCCTGGCGGAGCCAGGACCAATCTCCCCAAGGATCCCAGACCGAGGAGCCCCTGCGGGTCGACCTGGACGGGAAGCATTTCTACCAACTGGATCTGGACCCTCGGCAGGTGGAGTTTGGTCTTTTGCGGGGCTGGGATCGCGAACAGGAGGCGTTTGCGGATCCTGATGCCCTGGCGTTCATCTCGGGTCCCATGTATGAGCGCTACTACTGGCCCGACCCCAGGCTTGAGCAGATTATTGACCAAACGGTGCAGCCCAGTAGCCCCCAGCGGGCTGCGGATCAGGGCTACACGATTCCCCTGGGGGACCTGAAGTTCGGCCCCGAGATCTGGCGGGGGCTGAATCGGGCCGCTTCTGGCCAGAGGGCCTTCATCGGCATTGACGATGCCGGTGAAGTGACCTTTGGCTATGGGGAGCTGACGGCAGAGCGGGGGCGCACCTACGAAACGTTTATTGGCGGCCTTCATGTGCTCTACAACGACCTGCAGCCAGTGCAGCCGGGCTACCAGGGGGCCTACAGCAAGGGAGTGGGGCAGAAGATTCGCTATTACCTGCCCCGGGTCCGGGTGGTCATCGGGCTGCGGCCGGACCGGCGCTTGGAAGTGCTCATGAGCAAGGACGGCCTCACCCTGGAAGAAACCCGGGAACTGAGCCGCAAGCGGGGACTGGTTGCTGCCTACCTTCCTGACCATGCGTCCAAAAGCCGCTTCATTATTCCCGGCGTCAAAGGCTTTGACAAAGAAGACGCCAACTGGATCAGCGGGGGATCCACCAGCTACGTGCACGTGCCTTACATGATTCGCGTCAGCCAGCGCCGCCAAACCCGCGCCGTTGAGCAGAGCCCCTCCATTGCTCTCGCTCCAGCCGCCCCCCAGGATCCTGGCTGTAACGGCCCGTTCAGTTGTGCGAGACAGGGGGTGCTTTGGGCTGGAGATCGGTCTCTTTCCGGGCTCAACCGCCTCATGGGGGTTGTGCTGGGAGGGGGCTCCCTGCCGGAGCCGCCCATCACGGCCGATCCCCCCGCCACACAGTTGAGGTCTCTACCGTCCAGAACCATGGCGTCTTCCCCCCAAGACGACGTGAACCCTCTGGACCAAGCTGCGGATCTTGCCTGGGTGCCCAATCCGGGCCGGGCGCCGAACCGTCAGGTCGGGTCTGAGCCAATCACCACCCCGGCAGTGACGCGGGACGATATGGCGGAGCCAATTGTGGTGCCTCAGGGTGCGGACGAAGACTTTTGGAACAGCTTCCTGCTGCCGTCCTTACCGGCCCTGGGTCCGGGCCAGGGGCTCGGGGTTGCGGCGCCACTGCCAAAGCTTGAGTTGAGTCGGGCCAATGCAGCGAATGAGCCTTTACCAAAGCTGCCCTTGATACATGCTGCCACTGGCGAAGGGGTGACCAGGACCCGGCACTTCCCACCGCCACCCGCACTGGACATGGTTGTGGATGCTCCGCCCACCATTCCCCATCTTGGCCTGGGGCGCCAATAGGACGTTACGCAGGCTGCGGTAAACTCGCTGCTCATGCTTAAACCGTGCGTGCCGGCCCATGAAACCCTCTGCTGCACTATCCCTTCTGCTGGCACTGACCACCTCCATGGGGAGCAGCGTTTTCGGGGACGCCATGGCTCAGACCCGGGTGACCAACGGAGCCGAGTCAACAGATTCCTCCTCCGGGACAACCCTGACCCTGCGCTACTGGCAAGCCCCCTCTGTGCTGGTCCCCTACCTGTCAGCGGGGACGAAGGATTGGGAAGCATCCTCCCCAAGCCTTGAGCCGCTCGCCGTCCATGGACCCGACGGTGATTTGATTCCCCGTCTTGCAACAACCATTCCCACCCTTGCCAACGGCGGCATCAGTCCTGACGGTCGCACCATCACCTGGATCATCAAGGATGGTGTGCGGTGGTCCGACGGCAGTCCCATGACGGCAGAGGACGTGGTCTTTACCTGGAAATACTGCCTGGCCTCTGGATCCGGCTGTCAAGCGCGGAACGTCTTCGATGACGTGGTAACCGTTGAGGCCTTGGATTCCCATACAGTGAACATCAAATTTGTTCAGCCCAAGCCCTACCCTTATGGTGTCTTTGTGGGGTCAACAATGCCCATCATCAGTCGGGACCAATTTGCCGACTGCTTGGGGGTGATTGCCCGGTCTTGTGCAGAAGAGCGGCTCCCTTTAGGGACAGGCCCCTATCGGATTACCGACTTCACCGTTGGAGAAGACGTGGCGTACGTCAAAAACCCCTTTTTCCGCGGGGCAGAACCTTATTTTGATCAGGTATTGTTGAAAGGGGGTGGCACGTCTCTGGAAGCAGCCCAGGCTGTTCTTGCCGATGGTACGGCAGATTATAGCTGGAATGTACAGGAAGATCCCCAAGTGTTGAAGGAGTTGGAAGCTTTGAATATGGGACAGCTTGTGGTTGCTTTTGGCAGTACAGTTGAGCGGATCTTTGTGAATCAGACCAATCCGAGTCCCACGTTGGAGCAACAGCGCTCCGAGTACAATGACGGTGAGAATCCTCACCCCTTTCTCACCTTCGCGCCCGTTACCCAGGCCCTATCCATGGCCATTGACCGCCGGATACTTGCGGAACAGCTCTACGGATTTGCCGGTAAGCCTACCTGTAATGTCATTACCGGCCCATCTAACTATGTATCCACGGCCAACGACGCCTGCCTGATGCAGAATATTGCCGGAGCCAATGCTCTTCTTGATGCAAATGGCGTGGTTGATAATGACGGGGACGGCATTCGTGAGTATGGTGAAATTCCTTTGCATATCACCTTTCAAACTTCAGATAATCCCGTCCGCAAGGCCACCCATGACCTGCTGCAGGAGTGGTGGGGACAAATTGGCATCTCCACGGATTTGACCCTCCACAGGGCGGAAGTCTTCTTCGGCGGCGATCCAGCTCTGCAGAAAGGCCAAACGTACGCTCGCTTCTTTGCGGATGCTCAGATGTTTTCAAATTCTACAACAATAGATCCAGAACGATTTCTATCTAGGCATATTTGCAGCTCTATTCCAACCTCTGAAAACAGATGGTCAGGGAATAACGTGAGTCGCGTGTGTAACGAGGACTATGATCGTCTCTTCCTACAACTACGCCAAGCGTCCCTGGGACCTGAGCGCCAGCAGTTGGTAAAGCGGCTCAATGACATCGTTGTGCAAAACGGATACGTCATTCCTCTGGTTAGTCGTTCCCTGCCCTCCGCTGTTGCCAAAACGCTACAGGGCTTTGTCGCCAATCCATGGGATAGCCAACTCTGGAATATCGGTCAGTGGTCTCGTCTGTAGTTGTCCTCTTCAGACTGGCACCAGAGGAAGCTGCTGGGGATACAGCAGCAGTTCAGCGGCTGGATCAATGGTCACCACACAACGGTGGTGCAGAGTCAACGTATTGCTCAAAGGCTGACGAAGCTTGAGGATAAAATTGTCCAGTTGGATGCGATACAGCCACACCTGACCGAGAAATTCCCGGCAAGTGATGCTGCCCGCACCCTGGTCATCCGCTTTCAGTTGCAACTGCTCTGGTCGCAGCAACACCTGTAACGGCGTGTTTGAGTCAATGGCCGCGGCACCCGACGAACACCGCAGTGTTCCCAGAGGCGTGCTCACGGTCTGCTCATCCACCCTCTGGGCCGGCAACAGGTTGGCCTGCAGCACAAAGCCGGCCACAAAACCCGTGGTGGGAGCCTCCACCAGTTGCTGCGGCTGGGCACATTGCTCCAGGCGCCCACCATTGAGCACGGCGACGCGGTCGCAAATGGCCAACGCCTCCTCAGGATCATGGGTCACCATCAAACCAGTGGCGCCACAACACGCCAGCACGTTGGGGAGCTCGCTGCGCAGTCGCAGCCGCACCTCCACGTCCACGTTACTGAAGGGCTCGTCCAGCAGCACCAGGGACGGGGCGGGCGCCAGAGCACGGGCCAGGGCCAGCCGCTGCCTCTGGCCGCCGGACAACTCATGGGGATAGCGTCTCTCAAGCCCCCCCAAACCCACCAACTCCAGCAGCCAGTTGGCCCGGCTCCGATCCTGGCTGGCGCCCAGGCCAAAGCAGGCGTTGTCCCAGACAGAGAGATGGGGGAACAGGGCATCGTCCTGAAACACCATGCCAACGTTCCGTCGCTCCGGTGGTCGTAACCATGTGGGACTCGATACCTCCTGCCCATCCAGCAGAATCTGTCCACGGCACGGCCGCTCGAATCCGGCAATCAGACGCAGCAGGCTGGTTTTACCGCAACCGGATGGGCCAAGGAGCCCCACCAGCTCCCGCTCCCGTAGCTGCAAGTCAATGCCTTGCAGGATCCACGGGGTTCCGTTGCCCCCAAACCGGTGCCACAGCCCTTCCACCTGCAACCGCTGTTGGTCTGGTTGGCGGACCACCCTTTCACCCCTGGACAAGGAGGGGTTGGGCTGATCCATTGCGGCACGTGTCAGGGCTGAGTCTAGCCTAGGCTCTCTATCGTTTGGTCGTCAATCCCATGGACCCAAGCCGCCAGTTGTATGACGCCATCAGCCAGGATCGTCAGCTTACGGCTTCCCTCTATCGCCAAGCGCTCAACGACCCTGGCGGCACCGTGAAACGTCTGGTGGCCCTGGCTGCCGAGCGGGACCTCTCCGTCTCGGCGGAAGACGTGCGCCGCTTTGTGGCGGAACTGGAGGATCCCGGCAGCCGCCGCTGGCTGGACAAGGCCCGCGGCGGCCTTTAACGACTCCTCTGACAACCTGTCTGACAACCTGGAGTCCCGGTTCAGGCCCCCATGGCGGGGCCAACCTCGTCCCCCAGTGGGACATGGTGGACTGCCTGGGGCCTGTGGCGTTGACGATTTTGAGCGTCGCCGCCAGCCCAGCTAAAAAATAACCAATAACTCACCATGGCCAGACCTACAGCCACAACGATGGCGGAGATCTGCTCCAGCCGTTTGAGCACCTCCTTACCATCAAGCAGCTTCAAGCCTATGGCATTGCATGGTTGTTTTTCCGTGGACAGCCCACCGGCGTCCTTATCAGGATCCTTCAAGGACGGTGCATCCGCTTCAAGGGGACGTGGCGCAATCATTCGCAATGGAAACCTAGGCAACAAGACTTATTTTTCTTGTGAGGAAAGCAAGATCTCCGTAGTTTGGATGCATCCGATCAATTCCATTCCCTGGAGGAGGCCCCGACCCCATGCAACACACAGAGCAACAGGTGGAGCGCTGGGACTCCATTGAGCAGTACTTCATCTGCATTTCCGAATGCTCCCTCCACGATGGCGAATGTGTGACCCACTGCGTCGAGGTGCTCAAAACCCAGCAAACCGAGTCCGGCTAACCCGACTCTGGCCAACCAGCACGTTCAAGGTGGTCCAAGGCGAGGCGGGCTGCGCCCGCCCCCCCCGCCCCGTTGCCCAATGCACAGGGCAGGATGACCATGCCTTGACGAAACATTGGTAGCAGCCGCTGCTGCAACTCCTGCTCCAGCGCGGTGCGGAAATAAGGCAACGCGCCCGCAATTCCTCCCCCCAGAAGGACCCGCTCCGGCGTAAAGAGATAGGCCAACGACGCGATACCCATCCCCAAACGGCGTCCGTAGGTTTGCCAATGGGCAAGGGCTGTTTGCTCCTGCTGGGCGGCGCGCTCAGCCAGGGCGGCAGGCTCCAGGCCCGAGAGGCGCCTGAGGGCGGCAATGGAGCAGTGTTGCTCCAGGGAGCCCTGGTTGCCGCTGTTGCAGGGTGGACCAGAGGGGTCCAGGAGGATCAAGCCAGGCTCCGTGGCAATTCCCAAGCGCCCCGTCAACAACTGGCCCCCCAGGATCACGGCGCCCCCGACACCGGTCCCCAAGGAGAGCAGGAGCAGGTCTTGGGCGCCCCGCCCGGCGCCGAGCCAAAGCTCCCCGAGGGCAGCGCAGTTGGCATCGTTGGCGATGGTTACGGGGCGCTCTTGCTGGGCCTCCAGCCAATCCGCGAGGGGCACGTCACGCCAACCGGGCAGATTGATGGCCAATTGGGCCACCCGGCCTGCCCGATCCGCTGGACCGGGCACACCCACCCCGACGCCGGACGCCTGATGTCGGGGATCCAGGCGCTCCAGACCCTCCAGCAGGGTGGTGGTGACCGCCCCTGGGGTGGCTGGTTGAGGGGTGGCCAGTTCCAGATGGGCATGGCAACGGCCCGCACCGTCAAAGCGGCCCAGCTTCAGAGCCGTGCCACCAATATCCACGCCAACCACCTGGGGCATCAGAAGCGGGACGAGAGCTGCAGGACCCCCTTAACGTAACCGTCCCGCTCCGCTATGACCTCGGTCGCCAGCGAGGGTGTGAGCTGGAGGCTCAGTTTGGCTTGCGGTGGCAAGTCCTTCCGGTTCAAGGCGCCCAGAACGGTGACTTCCACACGGTCGTTCAAGTTCAGTCCCACTTCCCCCGCCAGGACAAATTCCGGCGTCCCTTGCTGGTTGTCACTGTCGGTGGGGGGGGTGAAGGACGTGGGAGTGACGGCAAAAATGACCCGCCGCCCCAGGGCATGGCTCACCCGACCCAGCACGGGCTCCAGCAGGGGCTGGCCAACGATGGAAAACAATCGGGAATTGGTGCTGCCCTGCACCAGCCGGTTCACGGAATTGCCGCCAATCAGGTCCACCAGCTCCTCTTGGGAGCGGGGCGGCTTGCTCTGCAAGCGGAGCGTGGCGGGTAAATCGTCCGCAGGACCTTCCACCGTGGCCTGGATACGCACCAGGTTCAGTTGATCAAAGGCGGTGGTGTTGCCGGTGATCTCGGCAGCGCTGATGGTGGACAAGTTCTGGCCTTGCTCCCGACTTGTATCCGCCTCCTGGGACCACATGGCCACGTCCAGATAGGGGATGAGCCCCAACGACGGGGTGAAGAGCGCCACGTTGCGGGCGTCCGGATCCAGCCGGAACTGACTGGTAAACAGGTTGACCCGACCCTGGAGAAATTCCACCAGGCCAACGGGCTGCAGATCAGGACCCATGGATCCGGAGAGGCGCACCTGTCCAGCAATGCTGAAGTTGGCCGCTGTGGAAGCCTCCAACGCCAACTCCGGTCCCAACTGAACCGTCAGAGACTGCAGGTGGATGGGCGGAAGCTGCGCCATGGCCTGCAATAAGGAACGCTCAAGCTGGGAGGCGCCATCCAGGTCCGCCAGTTCCAGGGGCTCTTGCCAGTCCCAATTCCGCAGCAGGTCCTCCACGGGATGAGCTAGCGGTCCGTCCCCATGGTCCGCCATTGGGTTGACTGCCGAAGTGGCCGCCATGGCGTTGGTCTCTCCGTTGCCGTTGGTGCGAATCACGCCCTTACTGAGTTGTAAGCGTCCGCCCAGTCCCGGATCCTGCACACTGCCCTGGAGAACCAGCTCGCCACTGACCATGAACTGGGCATTGGGAGTGTTGATGTCCACCTCCTGCAATTGCACGGTCAAGGGATCGTCGGTGGCCAAGGGCTTGACGATGCCCAGGTAGCCACTGGCGCTGACGCTGCCCGCCTCTCCAACCGTTGCCCTCAGCCCCTCGATGAAGAGATTGTTCTGATCAAACAGCATCACGCTGTTCAGGTTATGGACGGGGATGTCCGCCATGCGACCCTCCACCTCACGCAGGCGCAAATAGCCGTGGAGCACGGGTTGCTCCAACGGTCCCCGAATCAGCATGGTCGCTTCGGCATCTCCCTGGGTCCAGGACAAGGTTCCATCGCTCAGGGACGGCAGAACAGCCATCACCTCGTTCCCTGCCGAGAGGCGCAGTTGCAACGCCTCTTCCCCGCCCGTCAGGTTCATCCGGCCGTTGACGGTGAGCAAGGACGTAGCGGTGGTGGTCTCTAGAGTCAGATCCACAGCCATGGTGGCGCCCTCCAGTCTCAGGGTGGCTGGTTGCTCCAGTTGAACGGTGTGGCCATGAAATTGCCCCCCCTGCAAGTCCAGAGCCAGGCTGACCAGCCGCTGACCAAAAAGATCCTGGTACCGTCCCCGTCCTGCCAGTGAACCTTGCCAGGGCAACTGGAGATTGGCCAGCAGGTTGAGCAGCTTGAGGGAGAGACCGGAAAATTCAAACGTGCCGGCGCTGGAGCCCTGCAACGGTCCCTCCACGTGCAGACGAAAGGGTTCGTAGTCGTGGGCGAGGGCATGGTTCACCCCGCTATCCACCAGCCACAGATGCAGATCCGTGCGCACTGCGGCCCATACCGGCTGGTGCGTGGCGCCGTGGATGCGCACGTCACCGTGCAACTGGCCCTCCAGGTTCGGGAGTTGGCGGCCGTTGGTCTGCGCCAGCAGGGCGTCCAGACTCTCCAAACGCTCCTGTGCCGTTGCCAGGCGGTGCAACTGCATGGCCAGGGTTTCTCCGGGCACGCCGATCATCAGGGTGCCCAGGTCCCGGCTGGAGCCCACTTGTGTCCGGATACCCTGCAGCAACTCTCTGGCCACCGCCACGCTCTGCCGCAGGGTCCGCAGGGGAACGCCGTCAAGGCTTCCATGGATGGACCAGGGTTGTGGGGTGTCCGGCTGTCGGTCGATTTGTGCTGCCAAAGCCAGTTGGCCATGGGTCGGATCGGTCAGCACCTGGCCATCCAGCTTCAACCGGTGGCCCTCCTGCGCCAGGCTCAGATCCAGCCGATGCCCCCGTAGCGGCCCCCAGCGCGGCCCGTCGATGGTCACGTCCCCGTGAATCTGTCCAGGGAGCAGGGACACCTCCCCCTCCCCGTGGAGCACACCCGCCAACTCCACCCCATGGGCGGCCCTGTCTTGTTCGTCTTCCCCCGCTAAACGGAGCCATGACAGGGACAGGTCCTCAGCCATCCAACGGTAGCCGTCCTCCGTAGGCGTCACGTCCAGGTGCCCCTCTCCGGCATGAAACTTGAGATCCCTCAACCGGAAGGCGGAGTCGACGCGAACGTCCAATGTGGGGCCTGGTTCCGTCGAGGCCGGGTCCTGGCGCTCGGCAGCAAGCTGGAGATCGTGACCGTCGCTCAACGATTCAACCGTGCCGCGCCAATCCCCAGGAGGGCGGAGCACGGCCACCCCCAGGTTGGCCAGCGTCAGTTCCCCGTCAAATCGGGGTTGAGCCAGGGATCCCCCCACCTGTCCCGCCATGGTCAGTTCCCCGTTCAGGGGCCCGAACGGGGTCAGGGCAACGTCTTCCAAGGTAAGACTCAGATCAAGACCAGCCTCTTGCCATGGACGTCCTGGCCACCAATCCACAACACCATGGCTGTGCATCCGGGGGGACTCCACCTGCAGAGACCACTGCTGCTGTGCCGTGGTGTGGAGTTGGAGCCGGGCAGGACCTGGCAAGAGAGCGTCATCGGGGGTGCCGAGGCCATGGGGAAGCCTGGCGGTGAGCCGGGCCTGCTCAAGCTGGAAGGGACCGTCCTGGCCGGAATCAGGGGACGGGCTGTCCCCGTACCGCCCCTGGGCCGTGGCCGCCACGCTCAGGGGAGACGGCGCCAAGGGGAGTGGCAGCACCCCGTCCAATACGGAAGCCACGTCCATGTCGGTCAGGGTGGCCCCCAACCGCCATTGCCCTCCTGCAGCCTGGCCCGTGATCCCAAGCTGCTCACCAGCAGCCAACTCCAGGCTGCCGTTGACGTGGAGAACCTCCTCCGCTAAATGGAGGTTAAAACCCTGCTTCAGATGGGGATTGCGGAGCTGCAGGTACATCTCCGGCGGCGCCCCTGCCTGGGCCACCGTCAAGGACCCCGTGTAGGGCTGATCCGGCCAAAAATCGGCGTTGTTCAACCAATCTCGGGGTTGCAGGTTGATGGTGCTGCTCTGTAGTTGCACCGTGGGGGTGAGTTGACCGGCCATGGCCATGTGGCTGCCTCCCGCCTGCAGATCGAGAGAGGCCCAAAGCTGGTGCTGCTCTTCATCGGAGCGCCAGTGGCTGGTCAGTTGTGCCGTCAGTGTCGGCAACGGCCGGGAGTCAACCGCCACGTCGGCGATGGTGAGGTGGATGCGGCTCTCCGGCCTTGTCAGCGGTCCCAGGAGCTGTAGATCCGCCGTCGCGGCGCCCCCCAGCGACGCCAACGGGGAAGGCAGTGGCCCGCTAATGTTGGCCTGAAGCTCCAGGTGCTGGTCCAACCCCAGGGAGCCCTGCACCTGGCCAGTGACGTCACCCACGTTGAAGGTGCCGGGCAGGAGTCGGAGACGGCCCCCATCGCAGCTCAGGGACAGGGGATCGGCGTGCAGTGTTCCCAACTCCCCGGTGGGGTCCATCCCCTGTAGCGGGAGCTGGAGGTTGTTGAACACCACGGCGCCACGGCACGTGCCGTCCTGGGCGTTCCAGTTCCGCACTGTCACGGCGCCGTCCACCTGGCCGGAGAGGCCTGCCCCCGGTGTGTCGGCCAGCAGCAGAGGGCTCAGGCCGTCCAATTGGATGCCATGGGCAACGCCCTGGGCGCTCCAGGACTTGCCCAGGGGAACGCCGTGGCTGCGCAGGGACAGGGCGCCCCCCTCCGAGGCAAGATCCAACCGGCCCTCGATCACCATATCGTGCCGGAGGTGGCCAAATGCCACTTGACCCACAAAAACCCCCACGAGATCTGGTGAGATGGGGGCATCGGCATCAACAGGTTGCCACCACAACCGGAATTGGGCCGGATCGCGGGTATGGAGCCACAACTCCACCGGCATGGAGCTCTCCCCCTGGCGGGTGGGGGGGGTCCACAGGCTGCCCTGGGCATTGCGACGCCAATCCGCTTCCAGTGCCTGGACATGGAGATGAATCACCCAGCGGCGCTGTTGCAGGCTGGCCCAGGGATCCAGGGACAGAATCAGCCCATCCGCCGCCAGTCGGGTGAGATCCACCCCGTTGGGCAGGATCTCGCTGGGACCCACGTGGAGTCCGCCCCAGCGCAGGCCACGGTAGGGACCCAGCTTCAGGGGACGGCCCAGCACACGGCCATAGTCTTCTTCAAGGTGGGGACGCAGCCCGCGGTAAACTCTGCCCAGGGCCTGATCCGTGGCCAGCCAGCCCAACAGCAGAGCCACAACAACCACCAGAGTGGCCTGAATTGGTCGCTGCAACCGCCGAGAGCAAAGGTGAAGCCAAAAGCGGATGCCCATGAACCATCAACCGGCTTCTGCCCCATGGGGTCAAACCCTAGTCTTACACTGAAATTCGCGCTGTCAACGGCCCGGAACGCCTCTCCCCATGATTGTAGATCCCCTGCTCTTCAAGGCTGGTGTGTTGATTGGCGCCATGGGTTTCCTCCTTGTGGCGCTTACCGTGGCCGGCTTCCTGGCCCGCTGGGGAATCCGCTTCCGCCTGGTGGGTATCAGCAGTTTTACAGTGCTCCTGTCCCTGTCCTTCATGGCCTTTGCCCTGAGCTATGAAGAGCGCCAAACTGTTCCCGGCGCCGTGAACGTGCCGATTGTGTTTGACAACGGCCGTGGCCTGGTCATCGCTGCTCCGCGGGCGCCACTACCGGTCGCAGCCGTCGCCCCCACCCTGCAGCAACTGGCCGCCAACCAGTCACAGCGTCCCCAAGCCGGCGTCAATGGATACGTCACGGTGCGACTGCGCCAAGTGGAGCCCACGGATGAGGCCGGGGTGAGCCGTCCCCGCCTCCTGGGGGAGGCCCGGCTCCCCCTTGGGGGCCAACTGGAGGACGTTCAACTACTGATCCCGGACACCACCACCTGACGCCGTATCCACGGTGAGCCTAAGGCTCGGGATTCATAACTGGAAGATTGACGGTAACGGCGGCGTTGGCTTCCCTTTGGCGCCACCCGCCAGTGTTGGGGGAGACCGTTTAAGGGAGGTGGGTGGTGGGAATGACCAGGTGTCAGAAGAGCAGAGAGAAGCGAAGACCGAGGGAGTGATCCACGGCAGCATCTGTG
>VXNS01000007.1 GCA_009840445.1 Synechococcus sp. SB0662_bin_14 | reverse complement strand
TGCCTTCCAGTCCGATTGCATGAACGTGAGGGTGTCCTGGTTGCCTGCAAGGTTCGGGTCCGTGTCCACGGTCACGTCCGTGCCGGATGCGCCGGTGATGGTCACGGTCACGTCACCAGTGGGCTGACCCAACAGCGTCACCTTGTAGTCTTTGCCGGCCCCCTCGGGTACGGACACCGAGCCGGGTGAAAATTCCAGCGTCTTCGGCATCGGCCCGTCGTTGTCACACACCAGCACCGTGGTCTTTCTGACCGCCTCGTCAATTGAATATTGGCCGGGATTGGCGGTCCACTTTGCCGGCACCACTTCGATGACCACCTCATGTACCCCGTTTGGAGCGACGACGTTGTTCTCCGTGGTGATCCCGGAGATGCCCAGATCTTTCAGGCCTGGTCTGGCCTGCCACTGACTGCCGTAGGAGCCGTTGGGATTCGTCACCCGGTAGCTGATATCCGTCCACTGCGACAACGCCCTGCTCAAGCGGAGCTCGGCGTTGATGGTGCCTCCCTCGTTCAGGTGGCACTGTTTACCGTTTTTGCCCAAGCCCTTGCTATGGAGGAGGTGGGGACTGACGGTTGGATAGGGTAACGGGTCGTTGATGATGAACTCACCGGAATTGTCCACCGGGCTCCCCGCACTGCGCCCGAAGCCCGTGGCTGTCACCGTGCCGATGCCGATGTTCACTGTCTCCCCGCCCTCCACGGTATTGTCCGAGCGCGCCTCCAGGATGAAGGGCACTGATCTGTCCGTCTTCCCCGTGGTGGGGCCGGTGAAGGTGACTGTCGGCGCGTTGCCGTTCAGGTCGGAGCAGGTCACGCCCACCGCACTGGAGCAGGTGAGGGTATAGTCCCCGGTTGTGCCCCGGGTGGCGGTGCCGGAGAAGGTCAGGGGGATGGACAGGCTCTCGCCGTTCAGAAGGCCGCGGGGGATGGACAGCGTGAAGGGCTTCGAGTTACTTTCGTAGAGCGCTTGGGTGGTGCCCGTAAGCGTGACCACGGTGGCGTCTTCGTCGTTGATGGTGAACTGTCCAAAACTGTCGGTTGTTGTCACGCCGCCCCCGGAGCCCGTAGCCGTTACCGTGCCCATGCCCACGTCCACCGTCTCGCCGCTCTCCCTGGTATTGTCCGAGAGCGCCGTCAGGGTGAGGGTCACGGACGTGTCCGTCTGCCCCGTGGACGGGCCGGTGAAGGTGACCGTCGGCCCGCTGCCGTTCAACTCGGAGCAGGTCACGCCCACCGCACTGGAGCAGGTGAGGGTATAGTCCCCGGCTGTGCCCCGGGTGGCGGTGCCGGAGAAGGTCAGGGGGATGGACAGGCTCTCGCCGCTGTAGAGGCCCCGGCTGATGGAGAGCGTAAAGGTCTTGGCGCTGCCCTCGGTGAGGTCCGTTGCGGCGCCCGTGAGCGTGACCGTGGCCGCGTCGTCGTCCTGTACCGTGCGGGTGGCGGAGGAGGTGTCCCCCAACTTATAGCTCGTGCCGTCTTTTACGGTCACGCTCACCGGGCCGTCGGGCTCGTCCGTGGTGTCCCCCTGGGTGGCCACGCTGTAGTCCACCGAGGCACTGCCGGCAGGAACGATGACGGTTTTGTCACCCTCGTTGCTTCCGCTCACGAAATCACTATTGGTGGCGTCGTCCACGTGCAGGTTCACCGTCAACGCATTGGCGGTATCCTTCATACGGCTCACCGTGAACACCGCTGCCGTGCCCTCCGTTACCGGGTTGCTGTTGGTCTTCGGGGCTATCGTTACTGTGGGCAGCTTGCGGAAGCCATCGATACGAAGCTTAAGAACATCTATTGAATCCTTCTTCCAGACACTTGTCTCTGGTTCCCGGTACAAAAGATTGTCACCGATGCTCCAGCCGTTTAGCCCGTACACTTTGTTGTTCTCGACTGACGAAGTCGTAATTTTAATAATTGCTGCCTCATCATCTTTAGGAGTTGTAGCATCTAAATCAAGTACAAAGAAGTATGAAGTACTTGAATCAAGGTGGATACCCGACTCGCTCGCACTGAATGTGTATAGGTTATCAGAATTACTCCACGTAGGTGGACTAGGAAAATCCCGTTGAAAATCGTAGGTCAGAGTGCCGACTAAGGTACCTGGAGACCCACTTGAGTTGGTGTAGATAGCGGCAGACGATATGACTGGAGTAGTGTTACGTACGGGCGGGTGGCTCGCATTAAATTGCAGTTTCAAGGTAGTCAGTCTGTAGCCTTCTTTGTATTTTCCTGTCGTGAACTGTTGGGCAAAATCAAGATCAAGAGGATGAAGTTTTTCAGTATCATCCTGATCAGTGTTAAGGACGAAGAGCCTCCCTCTAAAAATCTGCGCGACGGCGACGTTCGTCATGGGGAGAAGCATCGGCAGCGCCACCAGGAGCGCCTTGGCCTTGCCAAGGAATGAACGCGAACGCCCCCACCCCAACGCGCTGCGGGGCGTGTCGGAAACAACGGACCTGCCAGCCAGGCTTGTGGAAACGGTGGCGGTCCACCCTGTCGCTTCGACGTCAGGCGGCGGATATGGATGGCCAACGGCAGACCCCGCAGGGTTGGCAGCAACGCCTACACCGGAAGCCGGATCACAAGCTCTTGGGATTCTCCCATCGGAAGGGGCGCAAGAAAGTTGGAAGCAATCATCAGAGGAAGGAGCAACCGACCCGACCCGACCCGACCCCGGTCAGATAAACAAAACACCGCGCCCCCCAGACGT
>VXNS01000083.1 GCA_009840445.1 Synechococcus sp. SB0662_bin_14 | reverse complement strand
CCAGCCCGCGATGGTGGCGATGATGGCTGAGGCAGCCCAACTCCAACCAAGCGACGGGAGTTATAGACCTGACTAGAAAGCTGGTAGCGTGCGGTGGCAGGCCGTCCCCTGGCGGGGTCAGCGCTCAGTCCGCGGTGCTGGCCCCGCTGTCGGGGGTCTTGCGGTCTGGCCGGTAGGCGTGGAGTGCTCGGGCCACGTCTTCGGGAGTGGCGTTGCCGTAGTTGGCTTTGAGGCCCTTGCGGCGCCGGCGTTTGGCGGTGGTCATGGTATGCCTCCGGTCCGGGCCATGTAGCCCAGTTTGTGGTTCTGGCGGCGTAGGCCGCTGAGAGTGTAGATGTTGGATTTGAGTTGGTTGCAGGGTCCGCACAACAGGATGCGGTTGGTGATGTGGTTGATGCCGCCGTCTGATCGTGGCGTGTTGTGGTCGAGTTGCAGGTATCGGGGATCGTCGAAGGTCCGGTCGCAGCCCTGACAGACGGTCCCGTGCTGCGCCAGCAGATGCTGGACCATCTCGGCGCGCGACATCTTCGGACCGTCCGGCTCGGCGTAGCGCTCGCGGACCCGCAGGAACGGCGCGGCTGTGTCGCCGTCGTCGGTGCGGACCGGCGGCGCAGTGGTGTAGGTGATGTCTCCGAAGGTGAACAGCCGTCCGCTGGCGTCGCCGTCGGGTGCGGTGAGTCCTTCCCGTTGGAGCCGGTCGATGACAACCTCGTGGACTCGCTCCCATATGTCGATCCCGGCCCACTGTCGGCCCAGCCGTTCCGCAGCGACGCACGTTGTCGCACAGCCAGCAAAGGGATCGAGCACCATCGCCGGGGGGTGGGGGGTGCTGGCGGCAATGATCCGCTCATAGAGCGCGAGCGGCTTCTGTGTGGGGTAGCCGGTGTTCTCACTCTTGTCGGAGTTGTTGATCTTGTCGATGCTCCACACGTCGTCAAGGGGCACGCCATAGGTCATCGCCTCGTCGATGTAACGCCGGGCGCGGTTGCCGCCACCGGCGTCAGACAGGACGTATTCACGACCCGCGTCGTCGGTGTGGACCTTCTGCTTGCGGCGAGCGATGTATTCCTCCTTGGAGCGCCATGGCCGGGTCGGGTAGTCGAAGGTCTGCGCGGGACTCTTGGCATAGAACAGGAGCACATCGTGACGGCGCTCAATGTGCTGAGCGAGCCGCTTGTTCCATCCGCTGTAGTGCCAGACGACCTCGTTGCGGAACTGCTTACGTCCGAAGATCGCGTCCAGCACGGCTTTGAGATAATGCGACGCCGTGGGGTCGCAGTGAAGCCACAGGCTGCCAGTCGGCTTCAGCAGCCGGTGCATGGCCAGCAGCCGGACCGCCATGAAGCACACGAACGCACCCATCCCGTCCGAGTGCGCATGACGCGCCGACTCGATGGCCTCCATCAACCGCGGGTGGTCGTCGGTGATCTGATCGACCCACTCGTCATGAACGTCACGTTCCCATGACCACCGGTCCTGGAACTTCGCTCCCTTGGCCAGCGAGTCCGGCGTGGCGTGGAAATCCTTGCCCTTGTTGAACGGCGGATCAGTCGCGATCAGATCCACACACTCTGAGTTCATGCCGCGCAGCACCGGCAGATTGTCACCATGGAACAGCGTCCGGTTGGTGAAGTTCGGTTGTCCACTCACAACCAGCAGCCTGCGGGTCAGGACACCAGTTCGCGGTACATGATGCGCTTGCCGACCATGCGGGCCACCAAGTCCTGCATCTGGCGGATCGTGTCCAAGTCGCGCACGTTGTGCCGCCAGCAGAACTCGTCCACATAGCGCTGTGCATGCTTGGGGGAGATGTGGAAGAACGACGCCTCGATCCCGCGCTTCAGCGTCGCCCAGAAGCTCTCGACGCCGTTCGTGTGCGCCTTCCCGCGGACGTACTCGCCGACCGTGTGATTGACGGCCTCGTGGTTGGGGCGGCCACGGTAGGCGGTCGCGCCGTCGGTGTAGACCATCGACTCGATGCTGGCGTGGTCGTCCACGAACCCTCGCAGCGTCGGACCGTCCACGCTGTCCACGACTGTCGCGGCGACCCTGCCGGTGGCACGGTCGCGTGCACCGACAACAGCCGTCTTATCGACACCGCCGCGTCCGGTGATCTTCTCGCGGCGCACCCGAGCGTGCATGTTCTTGGCCTTGCCTCCGACGTAGGTCTCATCAACCTCTACCGGCCCGGTGAACGGCACCGGTGGACCCTCAGCGGTGAACGCCTCGCGGATGCGCTGCTGAACGAACCACGCCGTCTTGTAGCAGACACCGACCGAACGATGCAGCGCCATCGCGGAGATGCCCCGCAGGTTCGTGATGTCCAGATAGATCGCATAGACCCACACCTTCAACGGCAGAGGCGACTGCGCCATGACCGTGCCGGTCTTGATCCCAAAGTACCGCTTGCAGGTCCGGCACCGGTACGGCATCGGCTTGCCGGACTTCACGGCGTAGGTGTCATCGGCTCCGCAATGGCCACAAACCCGGCCGTTGGCCCACACGACAGACTCGAACCACGCCTCGGCCGCTTCCTCGGTCGGGAACATCTCCGCCAGCTCGATCAGGGTGATGCCCTGCCGCCAGTGCCGACCCGGTGCTTTGTGCGTCTCTACCTCGGTGTTCATGTCCACCAGTGTACCCTACCCCACCCCAGTTGTCAAGTCAAGTCTATAACTCCCCAAGCGACAGCGTGCTGGAAGTCGGGGCCGGTTCCGGCTACGGCGCGCTGGTGC
>VXNS01000030.1 GCA_009840445.1 Synechococcus sp. SB0662_bin_14 | reverse complement strand
GTTCGATCCGGCGCTGGCCGGTTACTGGGGCAGCGCCGACCCGTCACGCGCCATGGCTGCCTGTCTCGAACTCCTGCGCATGCATGCCGAGCGGATCGACGGAATCAAGCTGTCGCTGCTGGACAAGGATCTGGAGATCGAGTTCCGGCGGCAACTGCCGCCGGGTGTGCGTATGTATACCGGCGATGACTTCAACTTTGCGGAGCTGATCGCCGGCGATGAAATCGGTCACAGCGACGCGCTGCTCGGCATCCTCGATCCGATTGCGCCTCTGGCGGCGCAGGCGCTTAACCATCTTGCCCGGGGTAATGCGGAGGAGTTTCATCGGATACTCAGGCCCACGGTCCCGCTGAGCCGCAAGATCTTCGAAGCCCCCACCAGGTTCTACAAGACCGGCGTGGTTTTCCTGGCCTGGCTGAACGGGCACCAGCAGCATTTCTGCATGCTGGGCGGAATGCAGTCGTCGCGATCGATCGTGCACCTTTCGGACGTGTTCCGGCTTACCGCGGAGGCGGGGCTGTTGCGCGATCCGGAACTCGCAGCGCATCGCATGAAACAGCTTCTTGCAGTCTGGGGGATCGAGCCGTGAACGCGCCCGTGCAGCCGATGCCGCTTGAACGCTTGTCCATGAACCTGGCCACTGTCCGTGAGCAATGGACCTTCGAAGAGGCCGTGGTGGGTTGCAGAGAGGCGGGAATCGCCACGATCGCTCCGTGGCGAGATCAGCTTGAACACTGCGGAATCGCGCGCGCCAGGCGTCTGATCAGCGATTACGGCATGTCGATAAGCGGCCTTTGCCGGGGCGGATTCTTTCCGTACGACGGCGCGCGCGAGCGTCGGGCGGCCGTCGATGACAACCTGCGGGCCATCGAAGAGGCAGCGGCAATCGGTGCCGGATGCCTGGTGCTCGTATGCGGGGGGCTGCCCGCAGGGTCTAGGAATATCGCCGGGGCGAGGGAGCAGATTGAGGAACTGATCTCGAAAATTCTGCCGGAAGCGCGTTCCGCGGGAGTTCCGCTCGGGATCGAACCGCTGCACCCCATGTATGCGGCCGACCGGTCCTGCGTAAACACGCTGGCACAGGCCAACGATCTTTGCGACCTGCTGGGCGAGGGAGTCGGCGTCGTGATCGACCTCTATCACGTCTGGTGGGACCCCCGACTGTCCGGCGAGATCGCGCGGACCGGCGAGGCAGGCCGGATTCTCGGCCTTCATCTTTGCGACTGGCTTGTACCCACGCGGGATCTTGCGACCGATCGCGGCATGATGGGCGACGGCATCATCGACATCCCCCTCGTGCGCGGCTGGGTCGACCGGGCCGGCTACAAGGGCGCCTGCGAGGTGGAGATTTTTTCCGCGCTCAACTGGTGGAAGCGCCCGGCGGGCGAGGTCCTTGAAGTGGCCAAGCAGCGCTTTGTCAGCGTCTGCTGATCGCGTTCTCAGGCACTACCTTATCAGGTGCAGGTCAAGCCAGTCGGTCATGGCCTTCAGCAGTTGCATGGCTTCAGGGCCGTCAGCGCCGGTGGGTAATCGATGCCCGGCGCCGGGAACCCGCAGCAGCTGCACGGCGCCCTCTGCATCCTGCATGGCATCGGCAAAAGCTTCGCTCTGCGTGAAGGGCACGACGAGGTCCGCGTCCCCGTGAATGAGCAGGCAGGGAGCATCGTCCCTGTCCACGTGCGAAATCGGTGAAGCCATTCGATAGTCGAGCTCCAGTTCGGTCTCAAGTCCGCCCTCACCGGTGTCCGAGTAGACCGGAGCGCCCATGTACGACGCAACCAGGTCCACGGCCCCCTCCCAACTGTTGATCATGAGCGCCAGGTCGGTGGGCGGGGCAAGTGCAACCACGGCTTGCGCCTTGCTGCTGGTATTGCCGACAGCGCTTGCGTCCGTTGCGGGCGGGAAGTCGTCGATCACGCCGAGGGCGAGCGCGAGCGTGCCGCCCGAAGACGAGCCCACCGCCCCGATCCTGTCCGCATCGATCCCGAAGTCCTGCGCGTGATGGCGGACGAAGCGCATGGCCCGAACGGCGTCCTGGTGGGCGGCGGGATAGCGGAATCGCGGCGCGGCCCGGTGGTTGATCGCGAAGACCGTGTATCCGGCATCGAGCAGGCTCGTCATGCGCTCATTGCGGGCCGCCTTCAGAGGTTGGGCGTCCAGGCCTAGCGGCGCGTGAAAGCCGCTGCCGCGTATGTACAGCACGCCATGACCGTTGGGTTCCTCCGGGTAGTGCACGTCCATCAGCAGCGCCAGGCCCGAGTACATGCCGTAAACGACGTTCTCCTTGACTCTGGCCTGCGCTGCTGCCGGATCCGGGGCGGCAATCAACCAGGCGGACAGGAGCGCAGCGAAAATGCGCGGCATCGGAAGCGGGTTGTTCATGGCCTGAACATGCGCTGCGAGCCCCCGCGCTCGAAACCGATTCCGTCGTCCGGAATCGCTACCAATTCGACGTAGCTTCCCCAGGGTGTGCGCAGGTAGTGCCAGGCGAGTCCGTCGAACGGCCCCGCCCGCACCATGGCCGGAGTTCCGCAGCGCGTCGCGCCCGCCTTGACTAGTTGCCGCGCTGTTTCTTCCACGTCGTCAACCTGGAAGGCAATGTGGTGGCCTCCGGTCCGGTCGTTGCGCGGCAGGTCCCTGTTCGGTCTGGTCGTTTCGAACTGAATCAATTCAAGGTTTGGGCCACCGGCGATGCGAAGCATGGCCAGGCGAACCAGCGTGCATCCCGGCTTCACGTCATAGCGCTCTGCACGTTC
>VXNS01000070.1 GCA_009840445.1 Synechococcus sp. SB0662_bin_14 | reverse complement strand
CCTCGGTGGCCACGGTAAAGGAGGCGGTCCCCTCCACGCCGATGGTCACGGTCCGGCTACCGCTCTGACCGCTGGCCAGAACGCTGCCGCGCTCCGCCACGTCCACGTTCACCGTGATGGTGGTCCCCCACTGCCGGGGCTGGGGTGGCGCTCAGGGTGAAGACGGCGCTGCCACCCTCGGTGACGGGTTCGCCTGCCGTGATGCGCACCACCGGTGCGTCCGGTGAGGGGTCGTCGTCCGTTACCACCACCGTGGCCGTGGCAGCCGCACCGTTGTCGTAGGCCGTGCTGCTGCGTAACGCCACGGTCACCGCGCCGTCCGGTTCGTCCACAGCGTCGTCGTCCGTTGATACTCTGTAGGTCGCTGTCGTGGCGCCCGCTGGAATGACCACCTGCTGGTTGCCCTGGTTGGCAGGGGTCACGAAGTCCTGACCCTCCGCCTCGTTCTCCGATACCGCCAGCAGCACGGTCAGTGCTGTCGTGACGGCGCCGCTGCGGCTCAGGGTGAATACAGCAGCCTCCCCCTAGGTGACGGGGTTGCCGCCGCTGATGCTCACCGTGGGCGACGGTGTGCCGCCACCTCCTCCGGTGTTACCGCCGCCGCCACCGCCACCACCGCTGGCATCGTTAACGGTGAACTGGCTGAAGTTGTCCGCTGGCGTGGCCGCACCGCCCCCCAGTCCGGTGGGCGAGACCGTACCCACGCCGATGTCCACGGTCTCGCCGCCACTTTCTGCTGTGCCGTCATCCCGTGCTGTCAGGGTGATGGTCACCGATCTGGCCGTGGCGCCCGTGTTGGGACCGTCGAACACCACGGTGGCCGTGCCACTGTCCAGGTTGGAGCAGACGACGCCCGTGGCGCTGCCGCAGGACAGGGTGTAGTCCGTTCCACGGGTGGCCGTGCCACTGAAGGTGAGGGGGATGGACAGCTCTTCGTCCTTGTACAGGCCTCGACCAATGGACAAGGTGAAGGTCTTGCGGTTGCCCTCGGTGACGGCCGCATTGCTCCCCGTTAGGGTGACGGTGGTGGCGTCGTTCACCGTGCGGGTAGCGGAGGAGGGGGAACTCACCCCATAGCCTGTGCCGGTCAACACCGTCACCTTCACCGGGCCGTTGGGCTCGTCGATGTTGTCGCCTGACGTGGACACGCTGTAATCCGCCGTGCTGCTACCCGCGGCAATCGTCACTTCCTTATTCCCCTCGTTGGCCGTGGGCACGAAGTCGCTATTGGCCGCGTCGTCCACGCGCAGCTTCACCGTCAACGCATTGGTGGTGGCGCCCGTGCGGGTCACCGTGAACACTGCTGCGGTGCCCTCTGTTACCGCCGTGGCCGCCTTCGGACCGATGGTCACCTGGGCAGGTGCCGTTCCCGGGTCGTACACCTTGAAGGAGAAGCTGCGCTTCGAGGCCGTTCCCGAGGGATCGGCGCCGCCACCCACGTTGGTGCCCAACGCCGTGCGGTCAAAGCCGTTGGTGCCGGTGCCGTCCGGTCCGAGTGCTACCTCCATGGTCTCGCCGCCGCTCTCGGCACTGCTGTCGTCGGTCAAGGTGAGCTCCAGCGTGGCTGTCTGCACCGTGTTGCTGGCGTGACCTGTGAAACGCACACAAGGGGCCGTGGCGCTACACGGACTGCCGGTCCTATACGTCACGCCGCTGTTCAGGCTGGAACCGCTCTTGCGCACCAGGCTCCAGTCGCTACTGCTCACCCCCGTGCCGCTAATCACCAGCGGCACGTCGATGATCTCGGCGGTGCTACCAACAACGCGCAGCCTCCTGTCAAGACTCACCGTGAACTCCACCTTGTTGCCCTCCTCCACCGCACCACTACTGCCTAATCGCGCCAGACTCACTACCGTCGCGTCGTTGTCGTTCACCCCGCGGACGGCGGAGGAGGACAATCCCACCGTGTACTTGCTGGCATCCGCCAGCACCGTTACCTTCACGTCGCTGTTGGGCTCGTCGGTGGTCTCACCACTACCACCCACCGTGGCCACGCTGTAGTCCGCCGTCAGGCTGCCAACGGGGATGGTGACCGTCTTGTCCCCCTCGTTACTCGACGCCACGAAATCGCTGTTGGCCGCATCATCTACATGCAGCTTCACCGTCAACGCATCCGTCGTGGCGCCCGTGCGGGTCACCGTGAAGACCGCAGCATTGCCCTCTGTTACCGGGTTGGTGTTCGTCTTCGGGGCGATCGTCACCGTGGGGAGGGGGGTCACGATGCCCTTCAGGCGGATCTTGAGGGTGGAAGTATCGGACACCCAGTTGTCCGTGCCCGCGGCAGACTTGTAAAGGATACTGTTGTCTATACTCCAGTCGTTCAAAGCCCCGTTAGCATCGTTATCTGAAGACGTGTACTCGAGACGGGTGTTGTCTGATTCTAAATCCAACACGAAGAAATACTCGGTATTCGCATCAAGGTCTATACCGCTGGTCGTAAATTCATACACCCGATCTGAGTTCGTATTGACGAAGGTAGGGTTGGTCAGGTCGCTGCCGACCTTGGTGCCAGGAGACCCGCTGGAGTTGGTGTAGATGCTGGCAGTCACCGAAAAGGAATCAACGGACCTCAGAAATTCCACTTCGACGCTGCGCAGGCTGTAGCCTTCGCTGTTGCTGCCGGTCGCGAATAGTTGGGCAGCATCATTAGGGAAAGAGGATGCCACATTGCTATCTGCCTGATTCAAGTTGCTGACGAAGGTCTGCGTCGTCTGGGCGGCGGCGTCCGAGGCGGAGACGAGGAGCGGCAGCGCCAGCAGGGGCGCGAGGAAGAGCGTCTGGCGAAGAATGACCGCCTGCTCTGATGCATGGCTCTGGGTATCAGAAACAACAGAGTTGCCCGCCGCGCTTGTAGAAGTAGAAACGGTGACGG
>VXNS01000009.1 GCA_009840445.1 Synechococcus sp. SB0662_bin_14 | reverse complement strand
GGATGTAACGAATTGTTGCGGAGACAAGTAGAACATGGCATTTGAGAAAAGCACTTTGAAAGTGTACCAGGGGGACGACCCCATGTCCATGTCCAACCCATGACCTCTCGGAACCAGGCATCAACGCACCAGTCCCCCTATGCCATGGGGTACAGCGAAGAGTTCCTGAGCCTGCTGGAGCGCCGCAGCGCCGAGACGGTGGCCTTTCACCTGCTCCCTCACCTGCGGTCGGGGATGAAGGTGCTGGATTTCGGTTGCGGCCCCGGCACCATTTCCGTGGGGCTGGCCAAAGCAGTGGCGCCGGGTGAGCTGCAGGGTGTGGACATCGAAGCCTCCCAAATCGCCATGGCCCAGGCTGCGGCCCAGGCCGGGGGGCATGACAATGCCCACTTCCAGGTCGGTGACGTCACCAACCTGCCCTTTGCGGACAACACCTTTGACGTGGCCCATTGTCATGCCGTCTTGATGCATGTGCCGAATTTGGCCCAGGCGCTGGCGGAGGTGCAGCGTGTGCTGAAGCCAGGTGGCATCCTGTCGGCACGGGAATCGGTGATTGAGGCTAACATTTTTGAGCCTGACCCGCAAGGGTGCCTGGCCCAGGCAACAGTCACCTTTTCCCAACTCCTGACCGCCAGCGGTGGTCGCCCCAACCTGGGCAAGGCCTTGAAAAGCGTCCTGCTGGAGGCCGGCTTCCGTGACGTGCGCGCCACGGCATCGTTTGAGCCATTCAGCGAGGAAGCAGACCGCGTGTTTCTCCAAGGCTTCATCCGTAACTGGTTCTTTTCGCCCAAGATGAAGGCCCCGGCCATCAAATACGGCCTTGCCACCGAAGAGGACTTCGCGGCTTGGGGGGAAGCATTGGATACATGGCGGGCGCACCCAGGTGGTTTTGCGGCATTTTCCTGGGGTGAGGCCATCGCCCATAAGGCCTGAGAACCCTTATGGTCAGTCGGCAACGATGGGCAGGGGCGTGATGGAGCAGCCATCAAGGCGATCCACAACGGGTTTACTCCGACTGGTCTGGTTTGGCGTCGGGTTTTTGATGGTTTTCCTGGCGGGGTTGGGTGTGGTGTTGCCACTCCTGCCCACCACACCCTTTGTTTTGGGGGCGGCGTTTGCGTTTGCCCGCTCCTCCCGTCGCTGGTCTGCATGGCTCCATGGCCATCCGGTGTTCGGACCGCTGATTCACGACTGGCGGCAACATGGCGCCATTGGCCGGCGTACCAAGATCCTGGGTGTGGCCTCCATGGTGGGGGTCCTGGCCCTGTCCCTGGCGCTCCAGGTGCGTCCTATGGTGATTGGGATGCAGGCAGTGGTGCTGAGCGCATCAGCGGCTTTTGTATTATCTAGGCCTTCTCCACCAAAGTGATGAGGTTGATCTCCCAATATCTTTACTTGCCTGGCTTGTAAGGCTCTTGATGGGCTACCAGGGACAGGTGCATGGCTTTTAGACAGACAGAAACTTGGCAATTTCATCGGCAGCGGTGGTCACCACATCCTGACGGTCGTAGAAATCAAACTGGGTTACGTCTTCGCCTAGCCAGAGTTTGTCCACCGGAGCCTTGGTGCGGGCTACATAGGTTTCGGCGCCGGCGGGTAGGGCGATTGCGGGAGAGCCCACCATCAACATTGGCTTCCTGAGACGCTTGGCTGAGGCCTGTGCGTCGTAGGTTAGCCAGGGCTTCCAGCTTGCAACAGAGAACTTGTTGTCGTAGGCCGGAATCAAGCCGCGATCTTCCTCAGTGTAATAGGGCGCCCGGACCATCACCGCGTTGGCGTCGGTGGTGCTGGTGCCCAGCAGGATGGTGTCTGCGGCGCCCTCAGCCTCGCTGGCGGCGACCAAGCCCGCTACGGCATCAGTGCCACCATAGATGGCTTCCGCCATGGCTGGATCATGGAGCCATGGCGCCACCAAGGCCACCCTCTGAAAATGGTCATCATCAGCCACGGCTGCGGCCATATAACCTGACGAGGCGCAGATGCCCACGCCGGAGATCCGGGGCGGGGTCAGCCTCCTCCAGCGCGGCCATGAAGGCGACAGCGGCGTGGATGTCGGCTGTCTTGGTGGCGGGATCCTCCACGTAACGGGGTGTCCCTTCACTTCACTTTGGCCCCAGCCGGTGAAGTCGAAGGCCAGGGCGGCATAGCCACGAACTGCCAGCTCACGGGCATAGGTGCCGGCCATCTGCTCCTTCACCGTGGTCCAGGCGCCCGTCACCACCACAGCGGGGAGAGGTGTGGCGGCAGCCTCCGGCAGGTAGAGGGCGCCTTGCAAGAGGTTCCCGTAGCTATCGAAGCTGACAGAACGGGCGATGGCGCCCTTGCGGCTGGGGGTGTTTTGCAGGGTGATGCGGGGCGTCATCGGGGTGCTGGGGGTGGGGCGTTCCGTGGTGGTTTCAGTTTACTCGTCCCGCAGCCAGGCTTGCCGTCGCCCCATGGGATGGACGGTGTTCATCAACTCCGGGCTAACATCTTGGGCGCCGCCGCTGTAATGCCGTTTATTGGTTACAGAACATGCACAGAGCGATCACCAGAAAGGAGAAGAATAGCAGAAAGAAAACGGTCGGCAAAAATGTTTCCACAACAGTCAACTTCCAATAAAGATTACGATCTCTACCCTGCTTTAGAAATTCCCATTCACGTCTGAAGAATGGATAGTCTAATTTCTGTTCAAGTTCATGAAGAGTGGCAAATTTTCCTTTATTGAGTTGTCGATAGGAACGGATCACGATATACCAGGATCCGGATACGGCCATGCCAATGATCCCGGAAAACAGCAACAGCACGGATGCAGGTATCTCCCCTGAGCCAAACCGCAACAGGGCGGCAAGGAACACAAGAAAGGCTGATAACAAGCTGACGTGAAGGCGGTTGGCCCCTTCCCGTCTTTGGCTTACCCGGTCGGCAAGCTCGGCGTGAAGCTTGTAGATCTCCAGAAGCTGGTCTTTGCTGGGATTCGTCATGGGACCACCTCTTTGATTGCGCTGATGATACTTTGGGTGTTCCATCCCACTAGTCTATCTGCCGCATCCCTAACCTTTTGGGAAATCCTCTGATTACCCCAGGGACGCACTGCAATGACTGGCTTAGGTTTGCTAAATCCTCCCTTGGCCAGATCAATTTCTTTATTGATCCACTTGCTATATGTAGCATAAACTCCCGCCAAGACAATCACGGCACTGCAAGGAGACATTTGCTCTTTGATGTCTTGCTGGAGTTGAGTATCGTTTCCTGCGTTATGAATTGGATTGTCCTGGGGAACAGAATAGTCCTTAAAGGTAAAGCTATAGCTTTGTCTTAATAAATTGATCAAGTTATTGTAACTACTTCCATAAGCCCAAGAATGGCTGATGAAGAGGTGGTGGGTCCTGGTCATGAACTTGAAGGATGTTGAGGAGGATGGAGAAAGATGCTGAAGATGCTGATCGGTCGCCCGAACGTTCCCAATGAGCCAACCCATGGGAACGGGTGATTTTCTGCAAGCTGCCGCCATTCTATCCTACATCCACCTTCTCGTCAAGACAGACCACCATGGCCCCCGCGTCGGATTCCGTCTCGTCACCAGCCCCTTGGCGTGGCAGCCTGTTTGCCGAGGATTTTCTCAGCGGGCCGTTGGCGGATTCCCAGGCCTGGAAAGCGCTAGGGGAGGAAGAATTGGCGGCGGTTGAGGTGGGGCTACGGGAGATTCTGGAGCGTTTCCCCCAGCAGCACCAGCCCAATGAAGCCACCACCGAGGACGAATTGATTTGGCCCGTGCTCAACTGCCTGGGTTGGCGGGATGTCTTGCGGCAACAACGGCTCAGCAGCAGGGGGCGGGAGGACGTGCCCGATGGGGTGTTGTTTGCCAATGACGGGGCCAAGGCCAAGGCGCTGGAGCAGGACGAGGAGTGGCGACGCTACGGCCATGGGGTGGCGCTGGTGGAGGCCAAGCGTTGGGGGGTGGGGTTGGATCGCAGCAGCCCTCAGCAGCGGGCGCCGGCCGGCCAGGTGTTGCGCTATTTGCGCCGGGCCGACGACCTGACCCATGGCGCCCTGCGGTGGGGCATCCTCAGCAACGGCCGGTGTTGGCGCCTCTACTACGCCGGCGCTCGCTCCGTGGCGGAAGAGTTTTTTGAAATCGATCTACCGGAAGTCTTGCGCCGTCAGGACCGCCATGGGCTCAAGTTGTTTGTGCTGCTGTTGCGTCCCCAGGCGTTTGCGCCGGACGGGAACAGCCAGAGCCTGCATCAGTTCATTCTAAGCGAGGGTCGCCGTTACGAGGAGCGGGTTGCCGCCAACCTCTCGGATATGGTGTTTCACCAAGTGTTTCCCAGGCTGGCCAAGGCGTTGGCTGCTGCCGCCGAAGACGCTGGCCGGCCCTTGACCGCGCCCTCCTCCCTGGCCCAGGTGCGCGAGGCTGCTCTCACCCTGCTTTACCGCTTTCTCTTTATCCTCTATGCGGAGGATCGCGGCTTGTTGCCGGTGCAGAATCCTGGCTACAATAACTATAGTCTACGACAGCGGCGCGATGACGTGAAACGCCGGAAAGATGGCAAGGATGTTTTCTCCACCCGGTTTTGCCGTTACTGGTCCGATTTGCAGGGTCTTTGCCAGGCCATTGACAAGGGGGATCCCTCCATTGACCTGCCCCCCTATAACGGCGGCCTGTTCAACGCTACCCAAGCACCCCTGCTGGCGCAGCCGGCTGTGCGCCTCAACGACCAGGTGATGGCGGACCTGCTGGCGGCCCTCTCCTTTGACAGCAAGACAGGAAATTATATCAATTATCGGGATTTGAGCGTTGAGCAGCTTGGCTCCATCTATGAACGGCTATTGGACCATGAACTGGCGCATCGGGACGGAGCCGTCACGGTGCAACCCAACTTGTTTGCCCGCAAGAAATCGGGCAGTTACTACACACCGGATGCCCTGGTGCGGCTCATCATCAAGGAAACCTTGACGCCCCTGGTGGAGAGCCGCAGCGCGGAGGACATCCTGGCGCTCAAAATCTGCGATCCGGCCATGGGCTCCGGCCATTTTCTGGTGAGCCTGGTGGATTATCTCAGTGATCGGGTGATCGAAGCCATGGCCGCCGCCCCGGAGGAGGAGGAAACAGAATCCCATGGCGCCGCCGGGCTGAACGGGACGCCGGTGGCGGAGCGCATCGAGGCCATCCGCGCCACCATCCGGGAGAATGCCCGCCGCGGTGGCTGGCAACTGGAGGAAAGCCAACTGGACGACCGCCACATTGTGCGGCGTCTGGTGTTGAAACGTTGTGTCTACGGCGTGGACAAGAACCCCATGGCGGTGGAACTGGCCAAGGTGTCCCTCTGGCTCCACACCTTTACCGCCGGGGCGCCGCTCAGCTTTCTGGACCACCACTTGCGCTGTGGCGATAGCCTCTTCGGCTGCCGGGTGGGGGAGGCCATTGAGCAAGGCATGGATGCTGGTGGGTTGTTCCTGGAGCGCCCCCTGCGGGAAGCCACCCAGGCAGCCCATGCCATGCACGCCATCGAGGAGTTGACGGATGCCGAGATTGAAGAAACGGAAGCCTCGGCAAAGCTTTTTGCAGAACTGCAAGAAGCCACCGGACCCCTGACAACGTTTCTTTCCCTTGTCCATGCCCTGCAATGGCTGGATCTTGCCAAGAAAGATAATAAGAAAGCTCGCAGTAATTTCCTTGTTGGACTTTATGGCAACCCTGTTGCCGTTGCAGAAGGTAAAGAGTCGGTAGAGAAAAAGAATGATCAGCATGGACACTTTGCCCTGTTGCTGGAGCAGGCGCGGGCTTTACTGTCTGAGGAGCGGTTCTTCCACTGGCAGGTGGCGTTTCCGGGTCTGTGGCATGACTGGACAGGGGAGAACAGCGGCGGCTTTGATGCCGTCATTGGCAATCCCCCCTGGGAGCGGGTGAAACTGCAACAGGTGGAATGGTTCGGGGCGCGGCGGCCCGAGATCGCCAAGGCCCAGCGGGCTGCGGATCGCAAACGCATGATCCAGACATTGAAGAACGCCGGTGATCCCCTGGCCGGCGCCTTTACCCAGGCTGAGCAGCAGGCCAATGCCACCGCCCGCATGGCCCGTTCCTGTGGGGATTACCCCCTTCTCTCCGGGGGTGACGTGAACTTCTATTCCCTCTTCGTGGAACGGGCCCATGCCCTGGTGAAACCCCAAGGCATGGTGGGGCTGCTGACGCCCTCCGGCATTGCCTCGGACAAGACCGCAGCCGGATTTTTCAGAGGCGTAGCCACGGAAGGGCGATTGCGCGCCCTCTACGACTTTGAGAATCGACGCACCCGCTACAACGCCCCGCCTTTCTTCCCTGACGTTGACAGTCGTTTCAAATTCTGTGTCTTCGTGGCCAGCGCCTCAGCCTCTTCTCCCCCTGCCCGTTGCGCTTTTTTCCTCCACAGCACGGCAGAACTTGCCGATTCCCGGCGCTGCTTTACCCTCACCGCCGAAGACTTTGCCCGCGTGAATCCCAACACCGGCACCGCCCCCATCTTCCGCAGCCGCCGGGACGCGGAACTCGCCATGGGCATCTATCAACGTCTTCCCGTCCTGGTGGATCGTTCCACAGGAGAAGAGAAGAAGGCCTGGCCGGTGAAATATGTTCGCATGTTTGATATGACCAACGACTCCCACCTGTTCCGCACCAAAGAGGAGTTGGAGGAGCGAGAAGGCGCCTTTCCCGTTGGCGGGAACCGTTGGGATAGTCCCTCGGGTGTTTGGGTGCCGTTGTATGAGGGGAAGATGGTGCAGGCGTTTGACCATCGGGCGGCCAGTGTGGTGGTCAATCCCGAAAACCAGCACCGCCCGGCCCAGCCTGTACCCACCACTGTGCAGCAACACCAGAATCCGGGCTGGTTGCCTGATCCGCAGTTCTGGGTATTGAAAAACAAAACGTCCTTTCCAGAAGCAACGTGTCTGCTGACCTTCAAGGATGTAACCGCGCCGACCAACGTGCGGTCGATGATTGCGGCATTGATCCCTGGGTTTGGTGCAGGGAATACGCTGCCAGTGGTCTCGACAAGTATGTGGGATGAGCAGACCGCCGTGGGAGTAGAAGCCCTGCTTGCCAATCTCAACGCCATTCCGTTTGACTATGTCGCACGCCAGAAGATACAAGGCCAGCATCTCAACTGGTTTATCCTAGAACAACTCCCCGTGATCCCTCCAGACCACTACACCACTACCCGCTTCGGCCCCAAAACCGCCGCCGAGATTGTGCAAGCCGCCGTTCTGGAGCTCACCTACACCGCCCATGATATGGCCCCCTTCGCTCGTGATATGGGCCATGTGGATGCGGCAGGCGAAGTTCTGCCACCCTTCCCCTGGGACGAGGCCCACCGTCTGCACCTGCGCGCCAAGCTGGATGCTCTTTACTTCCATCTCTACGGCATCACCAACTGGGATGATGTGCGCTACATTTACTCCACCTTTCCCATTGTGGAGCGGCAAGAGCAGGATGCCTATGGGTGTTATCGTTCCCTTGAGCTTTGCTTGGCCTATATGAATGCGTTGGCGGCTGGGCAGCCGGATGTGGTGGTTGAGGGGTGAGGGGGGTTGGGTTTGGAAGGCGTTTGTCTCCTGAAGGTAAGTGAGTTGCAAAGCTGGCTCAAGCCGGTGTTTGTGGGGGATCAGGTCTTTGTCTGCTGCTGGTGGCTTGACGGTGGCCAAAGTGTGTCAGTTTGATTAGTGGCACAGATGCGATTGACGCATCAGGGCCAGTCGGGCTTAAGGTGCCGTAAGCCCTTTAACAAGCATCTCACAACCCTTAACATAATCCACGAAATCTTTGGCTTGCCAATTCAGATTATCTAGCACAAAGCTCATTATTCTATTCTTTGGATCTTTTTGTCGGCTAACAATTATTTGTAGACATCTAAGTAAAATTTCAGGTTGAAGATCCCAAAGATCACATAAGAACTTATCAGATGTAACCGCCTCAATGCCCAAGGAATTAAGCGCTTGAGCAGGAAAATCGCTGATGTTATCTGTGACAATGAGCTCCGCTTTGGCAGCCATGGCAGTGGCCACCACGTGACGATCATCTGGATGACAGGCCACTGCTTCGGTGATTCCCGCTGCTGGCGTCACTGATGCCGAAGGGAAGGCGGCATTCATTTTGAAGCGGAGCCGGTTGGCATGGTCACTGGTGATCCTACGATCCTTCACAACGTTTCGCAGCATATCTTCCAAAATCTTGGGAGACCAATGCACCCGATAAAGACCAGCACTGGATGCTTCCAGAAGAAGATCCCGCAGCACATAGGGGTAGAGCACACAGCTATCCAGAACCACAGGAAAAACAGCAGGTTCTAACCAGAGACTCACAAGCTCTCCCCCTGAAGCTCCTGACCCAGGGCACTCAGATCATCAAGTATAGCAGAGCGTTGTTCAAATTGCCGCTGCCGTAGGCTGAGGACCTTATCAAGCCGCAGCCGCCGGTGTCTGCCTACCATTTCGTAAGGTATCTCGTTAGCTGCTAAAAGCTGGTTGAGGTGAGCACGGGAGACATTGAGAACCTGGGCAGCTTGCTGCGTAGTCAGCAGGGCGTCACTGGGAAACACGGTGAACGCCATCCCGCGTTTCAGGTGATCCAGAAGGACACACATCAACTCATAGAGCGCAACAGGGACCGTGTGCTCATCACCTTGGGGGCCTACAAGCTTAGCGCCTTGAAGCAGTGCGGTCGCTTTCTCAAGCTCCTTCAACTGCTCCGGTGCTACAGCCTCTTCCAAAAGGCTGCGGATTGGCATTGCGGGCATTGGCATCATTAAAGCGTCGAGCGTGTTCAAATTGAAACGAATCTTGATCTTATTGAACGACCAAGATTTCAGTCCCTGCGTCAGGAGGGGTTTCAAGAGCAGTCAGCGTTGGTTCAGAGGCGTCAAGTGTGCTCATAGATTTTGCATACTAAACACACATTATGGGCAATGTGTGGTCTTTTCTGTGCCAGAAAACAAACTGCCACACTCAACTACCTTCAAGCTACCAACTACTGATAGATAGAGCTTTTTGTGGAGCCCTTGGATTGGTTGTGATTGAGAACGCCATAATGCCCCATTTGCCCGTGATGCGGCAACACCCTGCCACGGCTTTCTGTTGAGGGCGCAGCCTGGGTGCAGCGGCCTGGTCGTCAACATTTCAGAGCATGGGCGCCATGGTCGCTTGGGCTTGCAGCGCCGGTGGGTTTCCTTCACCGAGGCTGCATCCGAGGCTGCATCCATCTCTGGCCTGCTGGACGCACGGGAGTCCTGATGGGATGGGTGAGGAGCACCCCAAAGCTGCCGTGACCATGACCCATCTGTGGCCCGCCTCGCTTGGCCCACCATGGTGAACTGGTTTCACGTGTTGCTGCTGTCAGGGCTGGCAACGCCGTCAGCCGTCGTTGATGGGAGCCGGGTCTGGGCAGCCGGAATGCTCTTGAGGGCTGTTATGGCACACTGGACGTCAGATCAACCATGCCTGGTGGCTTGAACCATGCTCCTCCGCTTCCGCGTGGAGAACCACCGCTCCATCCGCGACGCTCAAGAGTTGCTCCTGACCGCCTCCGAGCGGATCACGCCGGAAGACAGGAGGGGAACGGTCTTCCCGGTACCAGGGACTCAGGAAGCTGCCCTGCCTACTGTGGCATTCTATGGAAGCAATGCCTCCGGGAAGTCCAATTTCCTTGAAGCCCTGGGTTTGATGAGGGCCTTGATTGTCAGTTCCCACGCAGAGATGAGGCCAGTGAGCCCCATCCCGCAACAATCCTTTCTGCTGGACTACGACAGCCCAACAAAGCCGACTCTGCTTGAATGCACGTTCACCCTGAGTCGTGCAGAACAATTGAGTAGCAATGAACAAACCGTAGAAGAAATCCAGCCTGTATATACATATGGATTCAAGTATACAGGAAAAGAAATCTGCGAAGAGTGGCTTTATCAAGAAGTAGTCGAAGAAGAGCAAGACAATCAATTACTCTTTAGGCGCACTACTCTTGAACAGGAAATTGCTCTAGATTTGAGTGGTCAACTATCTGGAGAAAATGAAAGTATTAGAAGATTAACTCGCCCCAACAGTCTATTCTTATCAGTAGCAGCGCAGAATAATCATCCCCAACTTCTCGAAATTTATAAGTATTTCTTTGGAATGATATTTATTAAACAACTAGAATATGTTGCAGAATCCTCAATTGCGGATCGTGTAGATGAGTGTAGAGACAAAGAAAAACTCAAAGATATACTTAAGCAAGCTGACATTGGAATTACTGATATTGCTGTCAGAGAGATTGAGTTATCAGAGGATCAAGTTGAAATAGTGCGTAAAATGTCCAAGATACTATCAAAGCGCGGTAAATTTGAGAATGAAGCAGTTTCTCCAAGCCCTATGCACATGAAAAAGCTTGACTTCAAGCACTCCACCGCTGATGGCGAGCCCAGAACTCTAGGTTATGACTTGGAAAGCAGGGGCACTCAGGTTTTTCTCACCCTCCTCCTGCCAGCTTTGGAAGCATTGTCCAAGGGATCGTTGCTGGTGATTGACGAGTTAGATACCAGCCTCCACCCTGATCTTTCCCGAGCGTTCCTGTCCCTCTTTCACAGGAAAGCATCAAATCCCCATGGCGCCCAGCTTCTGTTCTCAACCCACGACGTTACTCTACTGGACAGTAATGTACTGGAACAAGACGAGATTTGGTTCACGGACAAGGACCCCGATGGCGCCTCCCGCCTGACACCACTAACAGACTTCAAACTACCTGACCAGTTACGGCATGGTGACATTGAACAAGCCTACCGTCTAGGCCGTTTTGGCGGGGTGCCCAATTCCAGGGAGTTTCTGGCTGACCTTAATGCAGGCCAAGGGGAGGAGAAGTGATGAAACGCCTTCGTCGCAGTGCTCCTGCCAGAGATCCAGCAACAATCATGATTGTTGTCACCGAGGGGAAAAAGACAGAACCCCGGTATCTTGAGATGTTCAAGAGAATCCATGTGCTGCCACACATAGGGAAATCAATCTTTAATTTGAGAATAATTCCTGGTATCGGTGTTCCAATGACAGTTGTTGATCGTGCAATTCAAGAACTGCAAGCGTTGCAGGAACCTCTCAGCGGGAAAGGTGGGAAAGACTCAGTGTGGGCAATGTTTGATCGAGATGAGCATCCAGAGTTCGAAGGAGCAAAAGATAAAGCCAGAAGTAAAGGAGTTCACCTGGCAGTTTCTGATCCATGCTTCGAGATTTGGGAGATTTATCATTATCAAGATCGTCAAGGTCCCATAGGAAGAGATCAATGCCAGAAGAGACTTGAAGAATTATGTCCAAGTTATGATAGAAACTCTGGGAAGATTTTCAATGATAAAGATATTATCAAAGATAAATGTTGTGATGCTATTAGAAGAGCAGAAAAGTCACTTGATTCACGAGAGCGAGAAGGTGATCCAGAGGGAAACCCATCAACAAGTGTACATCAGCTCATAAACGCAATTCTGTCAAAAGTTGAGGAATTGGAAAGTAAGAACCATGCCAGGCGATAGAAAGACCATAGGCGAGTTGCAAGCCCTACCTTGCGGTCCCAACCCCACCCACCAGAGCAAGCAGCACCCACCAGCTACCCTCAAGAAAGCCCCGGCACCAGAAACAGATGGCGACTCGCGACCCTGAAGCCCCCGAGACAAGCGGCAGGGCCAAAGCGGTGGACTCTTTTTCGCGTCCTTGCAGATGGTGCATTGGCGCAATTTTCACGGACAGGTGGATATGCCCCTGGCCCCACGGATGTTTTTGCTGAGTCCCAATGCTTCCGGCAAGTCCAACGTGTTGGATGCCCTGCGCTTTTTGCGGGGATACGGCGGATCAAGGCCTGCAAGCCGCCATCAGCAGCCGGGGCGGCATGGGGGCGACAAAAACCAGCCAGCCCAATGGAAGTACTCCCTGCAGGTTCGCAACCATCCCAAAAAGCACGTACCCGAAGTGGTGGCGGAAAGCGTAACCAATCACCAAGGGCGCCAGGTGTTGCGCCGCCCACAACGGGAAGACAGGGATGATCCCGACCGGCTGCGGCAAACCCATCTGGAACAGGTGGTGGCCAACCAGAAATTCCGGCCCCTGACGGAGTTTTTAACCTCCATCCGCTATTTGCACATTGTTCCCCAGTTGATGAGAGATCTGGATCGTTCCGCCGGGCGCCGCAACGATCCCTTCGGGGGCGACTTCCTTGAGACCATTGCCGCCACGCCCCAGCGCACCCGCGATGCCCGGCTTCGCAAAATCAGCAAAGCCCTGCAGGTTGCCATTCCCCAGCTTCAGGACCTCACCCTGGAGCAGGACGAGGGCGGGCACTGGCATTTGCAGGTTCGCTTTGCCCACTGGCGCAAAAGTCCGGCCAAACAGGATGAACGGGCCTTCTCCGACGGGACCCTGCGCCTCGTTGGCCTGCTCTGGTCCCTGGCGGAGAAAGGGGGACCCCTGCTGCTGGAGGAGCCGGAACTGGGTTTGCATACTGCCTTGGTGAGCCGCTTGCCCAGCCTGATGACGCGCCTGTATCGCCGTTCGCCACGGCAACTGCTGACCACCACCCACTCACCGCACCTCCTCAACGATCCCGGCATTGGCCTGGATGAAGTGCATCTCCTGAAATCTGGCCCCCAGGGGACGGAGATGATTCCAGCCACGGATCATCAACCCACCGCTTCCCTCTATAGCGGAGATGAGCAGTTATCCCTCGGCGAGATTCTCATGCCGGCCGTGGCCCCGGAGCAGGTTGATCGGTTTTATATGGCAGAGTAGGGGGCCGACAAAATGACAATCAATCAGCCTGTTCATGCTGTGGTTGAGGGAATCGTTGATGAGGCTGTTGTCAGGAAGTTATTTGCTGAGACCGGGGTTCAATGTGGGACAATCTATGTCCAGAACGGTGTTAGTAATTTGCTCAGGAAGCTGCCAAATTACAATCAAAGTGCAAAACGCTTGCCGTGGCTTGTTGTATGCGATCTTGACCGAAAGCCCTGCGCGCCCAGTCTCCACAACGAGATGGTCCAGAGATTCCCAAGTGGGCAACCGCCCGGATTGCACACATCTGCATCGCCGTCCGGGCTGTGGAGGCCTGGCTCATGGCTGATCGGGGGCCGCTGGCTCCGCATCTATCCATTTCTCAGGGGAAGATCCCTGCCAAGCCGGAGGAGGTGGGCAACCCCAAGCAGGCCATCGTGAATCTGGCGCGCCAATCCCGTTCTTCTGCGGTGCGGGATGATGTTGTGCCATCAGAGCGTAGTGGTCGTTCTGTTGGTCCTGGCTACACAGCAATCATGACCGAGTTTGTGCAAGACAAGTGGTCCCCTGTGCGCGCCGGCCAAGCGGCGCCCAGTCTGGCCCGCGCCCTTGCCTGTTGCCGGGCGTTGGGGTGATGTCCATCCTGTCACACAATCCCTCCTCAGATTCCAGGCTTCCGGGTTGATGGGTTCTCCCGCCGTGCCCGGAGCCGCAGGGACGACAGGTCGTAACCGACGGGAATCTGGAGAACCGGCCCCTATGAAGGCCCGGATCACCATGGAGGCGGTGTACAAGATGGTGATGCGGTGCTTCTCAGCCAGTCCCCAACAGCACACCACCACACATCCCCCACGCTGGGGCAGGCATCATCCTCGGTGGCTAAAGTCTACACTTCTCGCGCACCCGGCGGAAAACTTCTTGGGCTAGATGTTCATGCACAACGGAGCGAAAGTCATCATCCTCCATCACCCTTTTCAATAGCTCTTCGTTCCCCTCCATACGTGCAACGAACAGATCGTCAAGCTTACGGTTCAGGGAAGCCGCAAAGTCCGCAAAATTATTGACGCGGGCTGCCCCTGCAACGTGCTCGTCGTTCTCCGCTAAGGCCTGTATCTGGTCAAAGAAGAGTTGATCCGCCTTGCTAAAGTCAGTTCCAAACCGCTCATTGAGCCGATCAATTAAGCTGGAAAGTGTTACCTCTTCCTCCTTGGTGCAAGCTGTGCCCACATCGGTCGGTTCCTTCAGGGGGTCAGCTTCGCCTTCCGTAAGGCGGATCGAGCCCTCGGACACCTGCTGCAATCGGAAGAATCGCAGCGCCACTTCATCATCCAGAACGAAGGTCTGGCGGCCCCCTGGCGGCGGCAGCTTCCCTAGAAGTTTCCGCACAAAAATGTAAAACTTTTCAAGCTCGCTGTCTTGGTAGGGAATGATCTGGGACAGGAAGGCGTAGAGGTTACGATAGGCTTTCAACTGGCCGCGAAAGGTCTCGCGTTCTTCCTCTTCGTAGCTTTGGAAGCGCTGAACAACGCCATCAAGAATCGCATTCATTTTCTTATTATCACTTATTGAATGCTGGTTCTTACTACGATACCAGACTTTAACAAACTCTGTTACATCATTTTGTGTAAAGATTATTTGTTCAAGCAGGTGATGTTGTAGCTCAGATAGGCGTTGCGGATCGGCGTTCTCTCCCATGGAGGTTGTCTTATAGTAGGGTTTGAATGCCTTGTAGATCTCCTCTTCTTCGTTGGCAAAATCGAGGACGAAGGTGCGTGACTTGCCGGGGGCGACATGGTTGAGCCGTGAAAGAGTCTGGACCGCCTGAACACCGGCCAACCGCTCCACCACATACATGGTTTGCAATAAGGGTTGATCAAAGCCGGTTTGGTACTTCTCGGCCACTAACAGAACCCGGTAATCGTCACGCTCAAAAGCCTCAGGGAGTTCGCTCTCGGCAAGTCCGTCATTCATGCCCGCTTCGGTCCAGGATGACCCGGGCGCGTCCGGGTCTTCAACGGTTCCCGAGAAGGCCACCAGTGAACGGATGCTGCTATAGCCCTTCTCCTTGATGTAGCGGTCAAACGCGAGCTTGTATTTCACGGCAGCAAGGCTGGAGCCTGTGACCACCATGGCCCTTGCCCTCCCACCCAGTTCGTGCATCACGTGGAGTCGGAAATGCTCGACGATAACGGAAATGGCCTGTTCGATATTGAACGGGTGAAGCCCAAGGTAGAGAGTGAGCGCCTTCGCGGCCTCCCTGCGCGGCACGTCGGGATCGTCTTCCACCCGTTTGATCAAGCCAAAGAAGCGTTTGTAGGTGGTATAATCCTGGAGCACATCCATGATGAAGCCTTCCTCAATGGCTTGCCGCATGGTGTACGCATGGAACGGTGACGCCCTGGATGGGCCGGGCTCGTCGAACACGGCCTTTGTCTTGAATTTGGGTGTGGCAGTAAAGGCAAAGAAGCTGAGGTTGGGTTGACGGGCACGCTTCAGGACATCTCGAAGGATTGCCGCTTTCACATCATCAGAGAGATCCTGGTCTTCTTCCTCTGAGATCTGGGCTGCAATCGCGGATTCAATCCCGTCCTTATTCAGTAGGCCCCTGAGCGCGGTGGCTGTTTCGCCGCTCTGAGATGAGTGGGCCTCATCCACGATGACAGCAAAACGCTTGCCTGCCGTGTCGATCCTCATGCTGGAACCTTTCTTCTCAAGAGTCGCAAGCGCCTGCGAGATGAAGGGGAATTTCTGAATCGTGGTGATGAGGATAGGTGTTCCCTGGGATAGGGCTTGGGCCAGTTGCCGGGTGTTCTGATCAATCTTCTCGACAACGCCGGTCTTGTGCTCAAACTGGTAGATGGTCTCCTGCAACTGCTGATCCAGCACACGCCGGTCGGTGATGACAATCACCGAGTGAAACACCTTCTCGTTGTGCTGGTTATGGAGGCTGGCCAGCCGGTGGGTGAGCCAGGCAATGGAGTTGGATTTGCCAGAACCGGCCGAGTGCTGGACCAGGTAGTTCCGCCCCGCGCCGTGGGCCTTGGCATGCGCCACAAGCCTCCGCTCCGCGTCAAGCTGGTGGTAGCGGGGAAAGATCATCCTCTCCTTCTGCTGGGTGCGTGTGCCCTTGGCGGTCTTGACCTGCTTCTTCTCTTTTTCCAGATGCATGAAGCGCTGCAGGATTTCCAGAAGGCTGTCCGCCTGTAGCACTTCGCCCCAGAGGAGTGGGTCTTCCAGTTCCCCTCCACCGGCGGATTGCCCGCCCCGTGGTTGTTGCCCCGGTTAAACGGCAGGAAGTGGGTTTCTTTGCCTCTGAGTTGGGTTGTCATCCACACTTCGTCGGGTCCACTGCAAAGTGGACAAGAGCACGCTTCTTGAAGGCGAAGAGGAGATCGCGCCTGTCCCTGTCTTCCTGATACTGGCGCACCGCATCGGCAGCATGCTGTCCGGTCAGCGGATTCTTGAGTTCGGCAGTGACGACGGGGATACCGTTGACCGCAAGAGTCACGTCGATGACGCAGCGGCGGTTCCTGCCGTCCGGCCTCTTCCCCACCGAGGTGAAACCAACCTGCCGCGTGACCGTCAACCGGTTCTTCGCATAGTTCTCCGCCGCCTCGGGATTCATGCCGGTGTTGGGCCGGAAATAGGCCAATGGGAAAGATCCTGCCGTAGCATTTGAACCCGTGGCGCAGGACGTGGAGCGTACCCTTGCTCTCCAGTTCCTTCCCCAGGGACTCCAGCACCGTGGCTTCCGTTTGCGTCCCGTGCACGCTTTCCAGAGCACTCCACTTTCTGGGCTGACTCTCCCGCAGGAAACCGTACACGTCAGCAGGGAACAAGGCCCGTTCTTCCGAATAGTCCGCCGGATCTCGCCTATCGTAGCCCCCCTGGGTGGTCAGGCAGTGTTCGATTGCGGCTTCAAAGGCGCGCTCGGTGTGGGCTGGCGGCATTGCTGAACGTTAGCGCGAGTAATGGTACTGGACGCCGAGGCGATGCAGCATGGCAAAGGTGTTGTCACAAGGAACGGAAAAGGCATGACAAACATCGGGCAGCTTGATCGCTGTGTGCGACTTGGGGCTTGATTGCTCAAGGGTGACAACGGTCTTTCCAGTTGCCATGCCGTGAGCGACCACCCAGCCATCCGCATCACTGGCGAACTTGGCCTTGGCCTCTTCACGATATTGCTTGTGGCGATTGACCCAGGATATGACCTTCTCATAGGCCGCGATGACTTCACCACCATCACTCGGGAGGAAGAAGTCTGCGGGAACGGACTGGCCAACCCACTGCACCAGGTCATCGTCTCTTCTGCCTTTGAGCAGCTCCTGTCTGACCCGATCAATGCTATGGAGATGTCCGCGTGAATGGTGATCCAGGACGCTCTTCCAAAAACCTGGGCAAATCGAAAAGGCATAGTACCTATTCTTCGCCGTGATCAGCACGTCCGAGTCAATCAGATAGTTGGAAGTAGGATTCATGGCAACATAATACCAAGCTTGCGGGCATATTGCTGGAAAGTGCCACCGTTGAGTCCGGTCAGGTCATAGGCTTCCTTAAAGCCGATGCGCCCCTCCTTGGCCGCTCGGATGACCTGACTGGCAAGCAACCGGCCAACCCTTGTATTTTGATTGTTGTAAAAATCACCGCCACCAGTTTTTGGTTGTTTTTCCTGGTACTCGCGTTGCGTGTACTCGTGGTAGAAACTGAAAAACCTTTCAGGTTCCATCAAATCAAGATCCATGGCCCGCCGCCCGATCACTACAGGGCTGACCTTGAAACACCTAGCCAGATTTTCAAAAGCTGTGCCAGGGTCGGCACCATCTTGCCAAGCATCCCGGATCTCCACGGCAGGCACCAGGAATTCAGCCGCCGCCTGATCACAAAATCGCTCCACATCGCCACCATCCGGCTCCAACCCCTGGAAACCGGACAACCCTTCGCCCACGTCCCCCAGCCACAGATGCGCCAGTTCATGGGCAAGGGTGAACATCTGGGCAGACTTCGCGTCAGCGCCGTTCACAAAAATTAAGGGGGCATAGGGGTCGCTCAGGGCAAAGCCTCGGAATTCTTTCATGTCCAGTTTGCGCCCAGTGTTGTTGCCGACGATGCCATTGATGACCGCCATGATGCCGACCCCCTCAATGGTGCTGCGCAACTTACCCACGGCGGCTGTCCAGGTGGATGCCAACCCCGTCCAGCCATCTTTCAACCCAAGCACCTGCCGCATATGGCGGCCCGTGGCTGCCGGATCGTCCGCAAGCTTGGCGGAGCCCACACATGCCAGTGGTGCCACACCGGCTTCCATCTGCTCCTCCCGCAGCCAGGCCTGCCGTCGCCGCATGAGGTGGATGGTGTCCATCAACTCCGGGCTAACCCCTTGGCGCCGCTGGTTCTCCACCCTGCGGAAGTCCGCAAAGGGCAAGGGCATTTCCGGCGGTTCCAGGAGGAAGAGAAACCCGAACGGCACTCGTGTTGCTCTGGCGAATCTCTCCAACTGGTTCATGGTGGGTTTGCGGGTTTCCGCCTCCCAGTCCGCCAGTTTCGGGAAGTTGCCTTGTAAATCAGCCAAACTGAGCCCGGCGCGCTCCCGCGCCCAGCGAAGGACCTCCGGACTGGCTGCGATTCGATGCATGTTGGGGATGCTACCCACAGGGAGAGGGGATTGGCTAGGCGCGGGGCTGGGAGCAGGTTTTGGGGAGAGACCATGCGCGGTTTGGCCTCGCAAGCAAGTGCCTGGGTTGCGGGCCGCCCCTGTCCCCAGCCAGGTCACCACTGTTGAGGGCTGCCCCTCGTCAGGTCGTTGCAACTGGCAGGACCGGCCTTGATCTGCCGGTTGCAGCCACCCACTGCCCGGCGGTGCCCGCGAATTGCGTCCTCAAGACGGATACCCCTTGCATGGTATGCCCGTGCAGGCTCCCTGAACGGTCCTCAGTCAAATAACGGTCAAATAACGGCTCTTCTGCCAAACCCCTGAAAACAAAGGCATTTCTGCCGGGAGGCACCAGCATTGCCCCTCTCAGTCAAGAAAGCGGTAAATAAATACCCAGAAAAGATTCAGAGGTGACATTTCCCTTGGGAATGCTCCCAAGGGAACAGCAGGCGGCCATGAACCCTGGCTGGCGGCGCAGCTCCATAGCCATAGGAGCACTGCTAGACGCTATGGCGCAACCTTTCCAACACCGTGGCATCTTCCAAGGTGCTGGTGTCACCGGTGACGGCTTGCCCACTGGTCAGGTCCCGCAGGATGCGGCGCATGATTTTGCCGCTACGGGTTTTGGGGAGCACGTCGGTGAAACAGATGTCGTCGGGCTTGGCGATGGGGCCGATTTCATGGGCCACGTGCTGCCGCAGGGTCTGAATCAAGGCGTCATCCCCTTGCCGCCCCGCCTCCAGGGTGACGAATGCCGCCACGGCGCTGCCTTTGAGATCATCGGGTCTGCCCACCACCGCGGCCTCCGCCACGGCGGGATGGCTCACCAGGGCGGATTCGATTTCCATGGTGCCCAGGCGGTGGCCGGAGACGTTGATCACGTCATCCACCCGGCCCATGATCCAGAAATATCCCTCCTCGTCCTGGTGGGCGCCGTCCCCGGCGAAGTAGACGGGTTTGCCGTCGGCAGGGGGCAGAGCGCCCCAATAGCTCTTGCGGAAACGTTCCTCGTCCCCGTGGACGGTGCGCATCATGCCCGGCCACGGTTGCCGCAACACCAGATAACCCCCCTGTCCAGCCGGCAGGGCACGGCCCTCTTCATCCACCACGTCGGCGGCAATGCCCGGCAGGGGCAGGCTGGCGGAGCCGGGCTTGAGGGTGGTGGCGCCGGGTAGTGGGGCAATCATCATGCCGCCGGTTTCCGTCTGCCACCAGGTGTCCAGCACGGGGCAACGGCCACCGCCGATCACGTCCCGGTACCACATCCAGGCTTCCGGGTTGATGGGTTCCCCCACCGTGCCCAGCAGCCGCAGGGACGACAGGTCGTAACCGTCGGGAATCCGGCGACCGGCCCGCATGAAGGCCCGGATCACCGTGGGGGCGGTATAGAAGATGGTGATGCGGTGTTTTTCAATGAGTTCCCAGAACGCTCCGGGTTTGGAAGGGCGGGGAGCGCCCTCGTACATCACCGTGGTGGCCCCGTTGGAGAGGGGACCGTAGACGATATAGCTGTGCCCCGTGATCCAGCCCACGTCGGCGGTACACCAGTAGATGTCGTCCTCCCGCAAGTCAAAGACCCATTGGCAGGTGAGATGGGCCCAAAGGTTGTAGCCCGCCGTGGTGTGGACCACCCCCTTGGGTTTGCCCGTGGAGCCGGAGGTGTAGAGGATGAACAGGCGGTCCTCGCTGTCCATGGGTTCGGCGGGGCAGTCTTCACTCACGCCCTCCATCAGTTCATGCCACCAGTGGTCCCGGCCGGGGGGCATGGTGACGGGTGTGTCCGTGCGGCGCACCACCACCACGTCCCCCACACTGGGGCAGGCCCCGTCCGCCAGGGCCTCATCCACGGCGGGCTTGAGGGGAACGGCCTTGTCCTTGCGGAAGCCCCCATCGGCGGTGATCACCACCCTGGCCTGGCCGTCAATGAGGCGATCCCGCAGCGCTTCAGCGGAAAAGCCGCCAAACACAATGGAGTGGGGCGCACCAAGGCGGGCACAGGCCAGCATGGCGATGGCCGCCTCCGGCACCATGGGCATGTAGAGGGCCACCAAGTCCCCCTTGTTCACCCCAAGTCCCTTGAGCACGTTGGCGAAACGGCACACCTGGCGGTGCAGGTCCCGGTAAGTGAGCCGTCGCACGTCGCCGGGCTCCCCCTCCCAGAGGATGGCGGTTTTCTCCGCCCGCCCATTGGCCAAGTGGCGATCCAGACAGTTGAAGGACACGTTGGTGCGGCCACCGCTGAACCAGCGGGCCATGGGCGCCGCCCGCCAATCCAGCACCTCTTGGAAGGGTTCAAACCAGTGGAGTTCCTGGCGGGCCAGCCGCCCCCAGAACCCTTCCGGGTCCCGCTGCGCTTCCTCGGCCAGGGCGGTGTAGGCGGCCATGCCGCCAATACGGGCCTGCTGCTGCACGTCTGCAGGGGGCGCAAAGCAGCGCTCTTCGTGGAGAACAGACTCAATGCCGGCAGAGGCCATGGATTTCAGCCAGGAACGTGGCTCCATTCAAGCCCCCGGAGCATCCCTCCCGCTCATTCGCCATGAAGTCTTGCGCTTTCCCCCTTGATTAGCGCTCCTTCAGAACGCCGGTCCCGTCACGGGATCACAGGGCCAGGGCTTGATCACAAGCGCTTGAGTTGCGAGTCTCGTGGCTGCTGGCGCTGTGGGCTTGCCATTGGTCATAGGCCGCCTGCATCCCAAGCCAGGTCTCCGCTGTGAAGCCGAACACCTCCGCCAGCCGGCTTGCCATCTCCGGCGAGAGTCCCTTACGTTCGTTGAGCAATGCCGACAGGGCCTGCCATGGGATGCCAAGCTTTTGGGCGGCCCGGGTGATGGTGAGTCCTGTAGGCTCCAGGCATTGACGCCTGATCACGCCGCCTGGATGGGGCGGGTTGTGCAGACTCATTGCTCAAACCTTGCTTAGTTGTAGTCCACATAGTCTACATCAACTGCCCTGCTATCCTCGAACCGGAACGTCACCCGCCAGTTGCCTGAGACCGAGATGGCATAAGTGTCCCTTGAGATCGCCTTTCAACGGGTGTAGGTGGAATCCCGGCAGGTTCATGTCTTCTGGTCTGCTGCTATGATCCAGGGCCGCCAGAATGTCTCCCAACTTCTCTTGATGCGCCGGGTTCACATGCCGTGATTCGCCCTGCTTGTAGAGCGCCTTCAGGCCGCGATGGCGAAACAACTTGATCATGAATCTCTCCCTTGCTTGTGTCCGTGTTTATTTATCCCCAACCTTTGCAGCAAAGCAGTTGAAACACGGGAACCGGACCGCCGTCAGTTGAGCCGCCGCAACACCACCTCCGGCAGCCCCAGGAGGGCTTCCCGCTCCTGGCTGGGGGGCAACCAGGCCAGAGCCGGTTCCGCATCCCTGGCGAAACCGTGGGCCATGGCGTGGGGTCAGCGGGGTGCTTTGCGCAGCATCTCCATGATCTTCAAGGGCAGGCCCTTCACTTCGTCATGGAGAGCGTCAATCCGCTTGTCTTGAGCGTCAAATCGCCTGTCTTGAGCGTCAAACCGCTTGTTTTGATCGTCAAACCGCTTGTCCAGCTTGTTCCACAGGAAGATGAGGATGGTGACGCCCACACCGGCCCAGATGCCCAGCGCAGTCACGATCATCAACAGCGTTTGGACAGCGGCAGGCATGGGGCTGGGTGGTGGATGGGAACAGCTTACCCACTGTTGATCATGCTCTACCGCTTTTTACCGCAAGGCAAGGTGCTGAACGACCCCAGTTCTGGACCAGCAGGCCGGAGGGGAAGCGCCTTCATCGTTAGTTGAGCCGCCGCAACACCACCTCCGGTAGCCCCAGGAGGGCCTCCCGCTCCTGGCTGGGGGGCAGCCAGGCCAGGGCCGCTTCCGCATCCCGGGCGAAACCGTGGGCCATGGCGTGGGTGCGCTCCAGACCGCAACCCTGCCGCACCGTGCTGAGGGCTGCTTCCAGGTCACCGGGATCAGCAAAGCGCCGCTCCACCCGCTCCGCCAGGCTGGGGTCGTCCTCCAGGGCAAAGATGGCGGGCGCCGTCAGGTAACCGGCCCGCAAATCGGAGGCGGCGGGTTTACCCAGTTGCTGGTCACTGGCGGTGAAGTCCAGGCAGTCGTCCACCACCTGGAAGACCATGCCCAACTGACGACCAAACCGGTAGAGGCTCTCCAGCCGTGGTTCCGGCAACCCCGCCAGCACACCCACGGCCCGGGCGCTGTTGGCCATGAGGGAGGCTGTTTTGCGGTAACTCTTCTCCAGGTAGTCCTCCAGTGTCTGCTTGCTGTCATAGCGGTTCAGCCCTTGGCGCACCTCCCCTTCCGCCAGGTCCATGATCACCCGGGAGAGGAGCCGCACCACCTCCAGATTGCCCAGATTGGCCAGGTGCCAGCTTGCCTGGGCGAAGAGGAAATCACCCGCCAGCACCGCCATGCGGGGATCAAACAGGTGATGCACCGTGGCCACGCCCCGCCGGGTGGAAGCTTCGTCCACCAGGTCGTCATGGACCAGGCTGGCGGTGTGGATCATCTCGGTGATCTCCGCCAGCCGCCGTTGCCGCTGATCCATGGGCGCGCCAGGGGTAACAGCCCTGGCCAGCATGAGCACCAGGGCGGGGCGCAGCTTTTTGCCGCCGGCCTGGAACAGATGCTCCGCTGCTGCCTGGAGGATGGGATGCCCCGCCCCGATCAGGTCTCGTAAATTGCCGAGGAGCACCTCCAGGTCGGCCTCCACCGGCTGCAACACTTGAGCGACCGAGGCCATGCAATGCCTTGACTGGCCTGGATTCTAGTGGCTGAGCAGCACGGATTGCAGCCTCACCTGCTCAACCTGGACCGGTTGCCTCAACCAATTGGACACCGCCCTGGCAAAGTGGGTGGTCTGCCCTGTGCAGCAGAACTGCATGGAACCCCTGGGCCGGTGGGCGGTCAGGCCCGTGGTCTGCACCAACTGTTGCAGTGCCTTGGCCGCCGGCAGGGCGGGATCCAGGAGGGGCACCGGCCAGGGCAGGAGGCGTTGCAACAGGGGGCGGACAATGGGGTAATGGGTACAGCCCAGGATCAGGGCCTGAATCGGGCGGGGGTTGTGAAGGACGGGGGCCAGGTAGCTGGTGACGGCCCGCTCCAGCCGCGCCGAATCCCGCTCTCCCGCCTCAATGGCGGGCACGAGCTCCGGGCAGGCGATTTCCTGCACCCGCACCGTGGGGAAGTGGCGGCGGATGGCGCAGCCATAGGCGCCGCTGTCCACCGTGGCTGCCGTGGCCAGCACCACCACGTGATCCCCGGGCTTCAGGTTCAAGCTGGCGGCCATGGCGTCAATCAAGCTCACCACCGGCACCTTCACCTCGTCACGGATCACGTCGGCGGCCAGGGCGTTCATGGTGTTGCAGGCCATGACCATGGCCTTCACCCGGCGGGCACTTAACCAGTGGGCTGCTTCTTCCGCGATGGCGCGAATCTCGCTGGGGGAGCGTTCCCCATAGGGCAGCCGGGCGGAATCCGCCAGATAGAGCAGGGGTTCGCCAGGGAGGAGGCACTGCAGTTGATGGAGCACCGTCAGCCCCCCTAGTCCGCTATCGAACAAGCCGATGGGGAGATCTTCCCGAGGATGGACCCAAGACATGGAGGCGGATCCGGCTCAAGGATGGGGAGGGAAAAGGGAGGGCTTGCGGTGACACAGGCTGGGCATCTGGCGCTGCACCTGCTCCAGACGATCCGTGCGCATCTCCGCCATGGCCACGCCGGGACTGGCGCCCGCATCCGCTAAAACGGTTCCCCACGGGTCCACCACCATGGCGTGTCCATGGCTCTGGCGGCGGTGATAGTGAACCCCGGTCTGGGCGGGGGCAAAGACGTAGGCAGTGTTTTCAATGGCCCGGGCCCGCAGCAGCACTTCCCAATGGTCCTTCCCCGTGAAGGCGGTGAAGGCGGCGGGAATCAGCAACACCTGGGCGCCACGGCTGGCCAGGAAGCGATAAAGCTCCGGGAAGCGCACATCGTAGCAAATGGAGATCCCCAGACAGCCCAACCCGGGCACGTGGACCACCGGTGGGCTGGCGTCCCCGGAGCGCACGGTGGCGGATTCCTGGTACGTGTTCCCGTCGGGCAGGTTCACGTCAAAGAGGTGGATCTTGTCGTAGCGGGCCAGCAACTGCCCGTCCCGTCCCACCAGTTCAGCCCGGTTGTAGACCGCCCCGTCCCCGGCAGGCACGGGGAAGCCGCCCCCCAACAGGGTCACCTGATAGCGATGGGCCATGGTGACCAGAAACTGACTGCAACGCTCCGCCAGCATGGGCGCCAACGCGAGCTTCTGCTGGTCGTCCCCCAGAAAGGCGAAGTTTTCCGGCAGGCCCACCAGGGCAGCCCCCTGGCGTGCAGCCAGGTCAATCTGCTCTTCTGCCGCCTGCAGGTTGGCGTCATGGTCGGGGGTGCTGGTGAGCTGAAGTGCCGCAGCGAGGTAACTGGACAGAATTTGGAAGTCAACGGCCAATACCAGCTTACTCCCAGACCGGGCCGCTTGCATCTTGGCAACGGCAGCCTCATGGCCGTGCTGCTTGCAGAGGCCGGGCCGTGGCCTATAGGGTTGCTGCTACGCGCCGGTCCACACAGTGCCCACGCTTTGGCCAGACATCAAAAAAGTTCAACCTGAATTATTGTGAGCCGAACGAGATCTGTAGCCCTGCTTTGCGCCTTTCTCACCCTGCTCAACGACCGCATCGGGGAGAGCATGGTCTTTCCTCTATTGACGTTTCTGGTGGCGCCGCTGGTGGACACCCGGCACGTGGGGCTTGTGGTGGGGCTCCTGGGGGGCAGCTACGCCGCGTTCCAGTTTCTGGCCACGCCGGTGATTGGCTCCCTGAGTGACCATTTCGGGCGGCGGCCTGTGCTGACTCTCTGCATCATCGGCACGGCCCTCAGCGTGGGCTTGTTCGGGCTTGGCGCCGTGTTGGGCGCCAGCTTGACGACCGGTTCCGGTGCGTTCCTTGATCTGGCGCTAATGTTTGCCGGCCGCAGCCTGCACGGGGTGGCCGGTGGAACCGCCGCCACCGCCCAGGCCGTGATCGTTGACGTGACCCCACCGGCAAAGCGTGCTCAGGCCTTGGGTCTGGTGGGCGTCGCCATTGGTCTGGGCTTCATTATCGGGCCCGGGTGGGGAAGTTGGCTGATGGACGTGCATCTGGCGCTGCCCATTGCCATGGCCGTTGCCTTTGCCTTGTTGAACCTGCTGCTGACCCTGTGGTTCTTTTCTGAAACCCTTCCCGGATCGGCCCGTCAGCCGTCCCTCGGCCTAGGCGCCTTCAACCCCTTCTGGAACATGATTCAAACCTTGGGCAACCCCCGTGTGGGTCGCTTGAGCGTGGGATTCGGCTTGTTTTTTATCGTTCTCTACAGTTGCGTGACCATTCTCGTACCGTTCGTCACGCTGGAGTTGTCATGGCAAGCGACGGACGTGGGGCAGGCCTTCGCCCTGCTGGGGATGGGGTCCATTGCTGTTCAAGGTCTCCTGCTGGGACCGTTGAGCAGATGGTTGGGGGCGCAACGGTTGGTCCCCATAGGGATCGGCCTGATGCTGCTGGGGTGCCTGATGGTGAGCCTGGCTCGACCTGACGCCACGGCCCTGGATGCCGCCATGGGCAAGCCGTTGGTGAATAGCGCCGTGGTCATGTGGGCCATGGGGGTGGGCCTGCTGGTGCCTTCCCTTCGTGCCCTCATCTCACAGCGGCTGGCTGCCGGCAGCCAGGGGAAAGCCATGGGCAGTGTGCAGGCCTTGCAAAGCCTGGGGGCATCCGTCGGTCCCGCCACTGCAGGGATTCTGTTCAGCTATCTCACACCCCGCGCCCCGTTTCTGATTGCCGTGCTCATCCTTCTGCTGGTGGGCGGGCTCATCATCGGTCCCCTGGTGCGGCAGCGGCAATTGACTTCCTCCCCGCCCTGAAGGCCCAGGATTCCTTGGCGCGGTTGCAGGAGCCCTGGCGGGAAGCAGCTTCGCCTCACGCCTCACCGATGGGTCTTGTCAGCTCTACGCAGGGGGATGCATCACTGCGCAAGTAGCAGTGATGCTCCAGGTTAG